>PBOU01000064.1 GCA_002724415.1 Planctomycetaceae bacterium | reverse complement strand
CGACCCCATCGCCGACAACCTCACCAAGTCAGGGAAGGCCGCGAACCGCCGCATCGAATTCCTGATGCTCCGGCCCGGTGAGACCGGCCTCTCTGGTCCCGTGGAGGAAGCCTCCGTGGAAGAAGCCGACGCGGTCGTAGACGACGGCTAGCCAAGGTTTGGTCGGTTTCAAGAGCAAGGGTCCCCGCCCGATTGCGGTGGCGATGGGAAAATATCGGGATCAGGCCATCGGAAGCCGTCGCGGGTGCGCGGCGGTCGGGCACTCAAAGGGGAGGGCTCAGATGAAGGTCAACGGTCTCTGCACCGACTGTCAGCGTGCCGGTTCGGTCGAGGTGGTTGGACTGGTCTGCGACCGGTCTGGTGCCTCAGCCAAACCGACCGGCCTCTGCAGCGACTGTCGGACGAGGCGCCATCTTCTGCACACCTGATCCGGCCATCTCGCCAGATCCCAACCACCGGCTTCTGGCAGCACCTGACGACTAGGCGAGCTTCGCGCAGGCCTGCCAGACTCGGCTGATGACCGAGGTCGCCCAGACGCCCGCGACCTTCGTTCCACCGAAGTCGGAACCAGCCTGGCGAGGGGTCCACCACCTGGCCCTGATCACCCCCGACATGGACACCACTGTGCGCTTCTACGCCGGTGTGCTGAGCATGCCCCTGATGGCGACGCTGCGTGCCGGCCCGATGCGTCACTACTTCTTCGAGCTCGGACCTGGGAACACCGTTGCGTTCTTCGAAGTCCCGGGAGCGACGACGTTCGCCAAGCCGGCCGGCGCTCCGACCAACCGGACCATTCAGTTCGACCATGTGGCCTTTGCCGTCGAGGACGAGGCCGCACTATTGAACCTTCAACACCGCCTCTCAGTGGCCGACTGCGAGGTCACCCCGGTGGTTGACCACCGGGTCCTCCGGTCGATCTACTTCCACGACCCCCACGGCATCGCCCTCGAAGCGTCATGGTGGACGGTCGACGCCGATGGACTCGCCTTTCGTCCTGAGGACCCCGTCCTCTTTGCCGATCCAGACCCCGTTCCAGCCGTGGTCGAACTCGCCGACGGCGACCTCCTCTCGACCCCTGCCACCCGGCTCCTCTGAACCGGAGCTTCAAGTCGTACCGTGGGGTGGAGGTCGCGGGTCACCGGCGCCGCAGTAGGCCTGTTCAGCCATGCCCCGGACCCCTTGGTGTCGACGTTCGACTACCCGGGCGACCCTGGATTGTTCGGCCCGGAATCGGTCACCTGGCGGATCATGTCCGACTGTTCGACGTTCATCGGGGGAGTCCGTGCACTGCTGGTCCAGGCCGCCCATCCGGAGGTGGCCGCCGGCGTGGGCGACCACTCCTCCTACCGCGAAGATCCGCTGGGCCGCCTGTCGCGCACCGCGGCCTACGTGACGGCCACCGCCTACGGGTCATTACCCGAGGTGGACGGCGCCGTCGGGATGGTCCAGCGTCTGCACGGCCCGGTGTCGGGCACGTCGCACCGGGGCCGGGCCTACTCGGCGGCCGACCCGGCCATGGCGGCCTGGGTCCACAATGCTCTGGTCGACTCGTTCCTCGTGGCCCATCAGACCTACGGGCCGGCACCGCTATCGGACGCCGACGCGGATGCCTACGTGGCCGAGCAGGTCCGGCTCGGCACCAAGATGGGGGCGGCGCCCCTGCCCGACACGGCCGACAGCCTGCACCGCTGGATCGTCGACCACCCGTCGCTGGGTGCCTCTCCGGCCGGGGCCGACGCCATGCGCTTCCTGTCCGGCCCGCCGCTGGACTCGATGGTCCGGGTGGCCTATCGGGTCATCCACGACGCGGCGGCCGCCACCGTCCCGGCCGAGGTTCGCGAACCGCTGGGCATTGAAGTTCCCCGGGGCGCCGTGGCACGGGGACGCGTGCTGGTCCGGCTACTGCGAGCCGCCTTGGGGTATTCGCCGGCGTGGGCGGCCGCCCTGGAGCGCTGCGGCGAGGAGCGGCCAGCCGGCGTGCGCTTCCGCAACACACCGGGAACAACCCGCTAGGGCCCGTCAAGCGGTCAGAACGGGCTCCGACGGGGTGAAGGCCACCGGCAGGTGCTTGATCCCATTCACGAAGTTCATGCGCAGGCGGTCGGCCGGGCCGGTGGTGACGATGTCGGGCATCCGGGTGGCCAGGCCCTCGAACATCAGCTTCAGCTCCATCTTGGCCAGGTTGGCTCCCAGGCAGAAGTGGGCACCGCCCCCGCCGAAGGCTAGGTGGTGGTTGTCAGTCCGGGTCAGGTCGAAGCGGTGGGGGTCGTCGTAGACCTTCTCGTCCCGGTTTCCCGACGGGTACCAGAGGGTGACCTTCTCCCCGGCCCGGATCCGCTGCCCACCCAACTCGGTGTCGGCGGTGGCCGTCCGGCGGAAGAAGTTGACCGGGCTGGTGTAGCGCAGCACCTCGTCCACGGCCTCGTCGGTCATCTCGCCCGACTCGACGACCCGGGCCCACTGGTCGGGGTGGTCCAGGAACCCCATGAGACCCAGCGAGATGGCGTTGCGGGTCGTCTCGTTGCCGGCCACCAGCAACAGGGTGAAGAAGAGGTCCCGCTCGATATCGGTCAACTCGGTGACCGTGCCGTCGTCGAGGGTGACCCGGGCCGTGGTCAGGGTGGTCCACAGGTCGTCCTGTGGGTCCTGCCGACGCTGGTCGGACAGGCCGTGCGCGTACATGGCCATCTCAATCATGGCCGCCTCGTAGGTGGTCCGGTGGTCGGCGTCGGCGTCGTCGGTGACCTCGTCCTGGTACTCGGGGTCGCTGCCGCCGATGGTGCGGTTGGACCAGTCGAGCAGCAGGTGCCGGTCCTCGTCGGGCACGCCGATGATGTCGGCGATAGCCATGAGCGGCAGCTCGGCGGCCACGTCGAGCACGAAGTCGGCCGTCCCGGCGGCGCAGATCCGGTCCAGGATGATGTCGGTCCGCAGGCGCATGACCTCCTCCATGCGGCGCACCATCCGCGGCGTGAACCCCGTGTTGACCAGCTTCCGGTAGCGGGTGTGCTGCGGCGGATCGGTCATGACCATCTGGAGGCCGGGGCCGCGCCCCTCTTCAATGTCGTTCAGGGCCACGCCGCCCGCGCCGTTACGCCCCGGACCGGTCTGGTGGGAGAAGAGGGTGCCCGACCGGTGGGCCTCGAGGATGTGCTCGTAGGACGACACGACCCAGAATGGCTCCGGGTGCTCATCGGTGGCCGGGTGCTGCCAGACCGGTGCCTCACTGCGGAGAAGGTCGAACCACTCGTGGGGCATCCGCTCGGCAAAGACGTCCAGGTTCGTGAGGTCGATGTCTTCAAGAGTGGGATCTTCGAGAGCGGGGGCCACGAGAGGTGTCTCCTTCGGGACTGGCGGGGCGAGTTCTCTTCCTCGGAAGATATCTTCCTCGGAAGACACCTGCAACCCCTCCCGGTAGCCTCCCCGCCATGCCCGATCCGCAAGAACAGGCGAGCGACCACCAGCCCCACCTGGTCGACGAGGCCGTGGAGCGGCTGGCCTCAGGAACCCGAGACGACGCCGGCCCCGACGCGGCGAACGCCGACACGGCGGCCGGGATCCTCGTCTGGGCCTACCTGGCGGGTCGACAACTCGACGTCTGGCTGGCCAACGCCCTCGGCGAAGCCGGGCTCACCACCTCGGAATACGGAGCCCTGGCCGGCGTGGCCTTCGCCGGCGAGCACACGCTGACCGCCGGCGACCTGGCCCGCTGGACCGTCCAGACCTCGGGCGGCACGACCAAGACCGTGCAGCGCCTCGTCGAGCGGGGGCTCGTCCGCCGCGCCGCGGACGCCGACGACGGCCGTCGCACCCTCATCCGACCCACCGACGAGGGCCTCAAGGTGGCCGCCGCGGTAGTCGACGACCTGGTGGTCCGCCTCGACCGGGACCTCAGCCACCTGGACGCCGTCCAGCGGGCCCGCCTCCTCGACGCGCTCCGCGGCCTGTCGTCCGGGCTCGGCCCCGGTTCCAACGCCACCGCGAGCTAGACACCACCGCATGACCAAGGCACTGGCCGCCGAGGCTGCCCGCCTCGCGGAGGCCTGAACCTCAGGAGAACCCGAGGACCGGATCGCCCCACATCGACTCGTCCGGGGTAATCCCCAGCCCCGGCCCGGGCGGCAGGTCGATCCAGCCGCCGTCGATCCGGATGCCGTGCTCGGCGTCGTAGTGACCGTCCACGTAGGGCTCGGCGATCCACGTGCCCTCGAAGTTCGTCGGATCGACCGTGGCCCCCACGTGCAGCGACGCCGCGGCCACCAGATCCCCGCCCCACGTGTCATCCACGGTGTGGGGCCGCCGGGCCGCCGCACAGACGTCGCGCACGGCACGCATGGCGCTGATGCCGCCCACCCGGCTGACCTTCATCCCGAAGCCGTCGGCCACCCGCTGGACGATCGCCGTCACCACCACGCCGAGGTCGGTGGCCGACTCGTCGAGGTAGACCGGATGGCAGACCTTCCCGACCAGCGACGCGTTCTCCTCGTAGGTGGCGCACGGCTGCTCCAGCACGATGGACAGGTCGCGGCAGGCCTGCGACACCTGGATGGCGTCCCGGGTCGTCCATCCCTTGTTGGCGTCGGCGGCCAGACGGACCCCGGGACGCAGGGTGGCGGCCACGGCCCGCAGTGCGGCCACGTCCTCCTCGACGGCCCGGCCTCCCACCTTCAACTGGAGCCGGGGAAAGCCCTCGGCCTGGCGGGCCTCGGCGTCGGCGGCCGANTCCTCCGGCGAGGCGATGAGCACGCCGTGGTACGACGGCACCCGTTCGCGCACCGCCCCACCCAGCAGGTCGCACACCCGCACCCCGTACGCCTTGCCGGTGGCGTCCCAGCAGGCGACGTCGACGGCGGCCTTGGCGTAGCGGTGGTCCATGAGGGCGGNGTCCATGGCCGCGTGCACCCGCCCGATGGCCGTCGGGTCCAGGCCNACCAGGTGGGGACCCACTTCGGCCANGGCGGCCCGGGCCCCGATGGCGTGCTGCGGCTGGTAGGTGGGCCCGAGGGGGCAGGTCTCGCCGTAGCCGACCGTCCCGTCGTCGCACTGGAGGCGGACGATGGTGGTGTCGAGGTGCCAGACGTCCTGGGTGGCCATCCGGTAGGGCGCCCCCGGTTCGGGGCCNCGGACCGGAAGGTCGTGCTGGAACACGTCGACGGCGACGATCTTCATGGGGTACCCGTTCGGACGGCTCGATGGACGGGCGGAACGTACCAGCAGGTGCAGACGGGCACCGGACAGCGTGGTTCTGGGGTGGTTCTGGGACTACGTGTGTCCTGGGACAGGGTGGTTTCCCCAATGGGGTGGTCACCGACCTTCGAGTTTTCCTCCTCGTAGAAACATTTCTCCGGAGTAGTGGTTTCTGTTGAACATTACGGTGGGCGTCACTACTCTGGTGGTCGGTTCCGAGCCTGGGACCGCCACTCGTGGTGGACGGCCGAACCGAAAAGGGGGAGCGACCATGCTCCCCGCACCAACTCAGAGGGGAAACGTCTTCATGTTGAAGCGATTGCTCGTCATCCTCGCCGCCTTGGCGATGGTGGCATCGGCCTGCGGGTCGGACGGAGACGACGGGGCGGCCAGCAGTAGCGCCTCGTCCAGCGACAGCAGCTCGAGCAGCGACAGCAGCTCCAGCGACAGCAGTTCGAGCGACAGCAGCTCGAGCGACAGCAGCTCGAGCGACAGCAGCTCGAGCAGCGACAGCAGTTCGAGCGACAGCAGCGACGCCGCGTCGTCGGATTCTTCGGATCCGATCAAGCTGCCGATCCATAACTGGTCGAGCCAGATCGCCGGCGTTTACGCCGTTGGCGCCATTCTCGAGGCCACCGGTAACTCGGTGGAGTACATCTCGGCGGATTCGACGCTGGTGTACACCTCGATGTGTGAAGGCGACATGGACCTGGTCCACGAGGTCTGGCAGGGCGCGTTCGGCGTCGCCTTCGAAGAGCAGGTGGACAAGGGCTGCGTGATCGACGCCCAGACGCACGACGCGAAGACGCGTGAGGAGTGGTGGTACCCGTCCTACATCGAGGACGTGTGCCCGGGTCTTCCCGACTGGGAGGCGTTGAACGCCTGCGCCGACATGTTCGCCACGCCCGATTCGGGCGGCAAGGGCCGCTTCCTTGGTGGTCCGGTGGACTGGCTCAAGGGTGACCAGGAGCGCGTCGACGGTCTCGGCATGGACTTCATTGTCGAGAACGCCGGCACCGCCGGTGCCCTGTGGGCCGCTCTGGAGGCCGCTTCGGCCAACCAGGAGCCGATCGTGTTGTTCAACTGGACCCCGAACTTCATCGAGGCCATGTACGACGGCAAGTTCATCGAGTTCCCCGAGTACGGCGAGGGTTGCAAGACCGACCCGGAGTGGGGCATCAACCCCGAGACCACGCATGACTGCGGGAACCCGAAGGACGGCTACCTCAAGATCGGCGTGTGGAGCGGCTTCCCCGAGAAGTGGCCGANCGCCTANGCGGCTGTCCAGCAGATGAACTTCACGAACCTGGACATCGCCCAGCTGGCCATGTACGTCGACATCGACGGCATGGAGCCCGAGGACGCAGCNGACAAGTGGCTNGCCGACAACTGTGATCGGTGGACCGGCTGGACCGGTGCCTCGAGCAGCGCCTGCCCCGAGGCCCCAAGCACGCCAGCGGCTACTGAGGACGCCTCTGGTCAGGCAGACCAGTCGATGTCGCCGGTCAAGATCGGCCTCATCGCGCAGGATGAAGAGTTGTTCGCGTTCCCCGAGGTACGGGCGGTTTCACAGGCGTTCGTTGACTATTTCAACGCTGAGCTAACGGGTATCGACGGCCACCCTGTCGAGCTGGACGTTTGCGGCGCAGGCGATGCCCCAGAAGACCATGTTGCCTGTGCGCAGCAGTTCGTCAACGACGACAGCGTCAACCTCGTTATCACCGCAGGGTTCCTCGCTAACTCCGCTGCAGCAAACGAGGTCCTGTCCGGCGCTGGTCTGGCGACATTGACGCTAGGCAACGACTTCATCGACTACTTCATGCCTGGCGTGTTCACCATCGACCCGGGGCTTCCCGGCCTGGCGCAGGTGTTCTGGGTCTACGCCGCCGAGAATCGTGGTGTCACCACGGCGAGCGGTTTCATTGCGGACGACCCGGCAATCGAGCCGTTCATACCTGTTCTCGACGCCATCGCGAGTGCAAACGGCATTTCGGTCACCGAGTGGGTGAAGCTCGGATTCGAGCCCGATCTCACGGGCCCGGTATCGGCGGCTGACACGAGTTCCGAAGGGTGGCTCTTCGTACTCGTCGATGGTGCCCAGTGCATCGCAGCAGCGCAGGCCGTGGAGACTGTTGGGTATGAGGGCCACACGTTCGCCAACGATCTGTGCATGAGCCAGGACGTTGCGGCGAGTGGGGCGCTCGATGGCTGGGCGGGACCGGTCGTCTCGACTGCCCCGACGGTCGACGGTGTCGATGTCGAAGAAATCAACCGCATCCTCGACACCTACGGTGGCGCGAACGTTCAGACTGCCGGTCTAGCCGGTTGGGCCCTCGGCAGTGTCATGTTCGCACGCGAAGTACTAGCTGTGGCCGGCGGCGCCGATGCAACGCGTGAGAGCGCGCTCGCCGCCCTCGGCACCCATGCGAGCAGCGACATACTCGGCATGCCGGACACGATTTCGTGTCCTGGTCCTGGAGCATGGGCTGGGGCGTGCAACCAAGCGCCGCTGATAGTGACAATCGTCGATGGCGAGTTCACGGCTCCGGACCCGTTCGTCCTGCTGGACTTCACCGACTTGGACTTCCTGCTCGGATGATTTGACCGTGACCACCAGGTGCCGGCGAACCTGGTTCGCCGGCACCTGTGGCTCCGGTCGCTGACATCGCTGTGCGCGACCGCCCGTTTGCAGAACGAATTGCCCTGGTCTGCCTTCTGGTAGTCGGGGCCTTATGGGTTTTCGGTGCTCTCGTCGACTCGCCGGTGTTCTTCCAACCGGCTCTGTTCGGTCTAGGGACCGGAGCGATAATCGCGGCCATAGCTCTCGGTCTGGTCGTCGCATATCGGGCCTCCGGTGTCATCAACTTCGGCCACGGCGCCATAGCGACCTATATCACCTACATCTATGTCTCGCTGACTGACACCGGCGACTATCCGGTCCCACCGATTCCCAATCCACTCGCGCCGATCGAGGGCATCTTCGGTGTCGAGATTCTCGATATTCCGACAATGATCGGAACAGGTGGGCCAATGGCAAAGGGGTGGGCGGCCGTAATTGGCTTGCTCACGGCTGCATTTCTCGGTCTCATTTCTCACTATGCGATCTTTCGACCTTTGCGCTACGCGCCAGTGCTGGCGAAGGTCGTCGCTTCGGTCGGAATCATGCTGTTTTTCCAGGCCGCGGTTGTGCTGCGATTCGGAGCCAGAGCTAAAAGCGCTGATCCCATCTTCCCGAACGGACCGGTGGACTTCCTCGGTGTCCGGGTCAACCAAGACCGATTCTGGCTGCTCGGCACGGTTGCCCTTCTGACCCTCGCTCTTTGGCTGCTATTCCGATACACCCGCTTCGGCATTGCGACGCGAGCCTCAGCCGAGAACGAACGGTTCACCACCCTGCTTGGCTTTAACGCCGACTACCAGGCCGGTATCAGTTGGGTGCTCTCCACGGTGCTCGCCGGTGCGATGGGCATCCTCGTTGCCCCTGTCACAGGGGTGACCCCGAACTTGTTCACCGTTCTGCTCATCTCGTCGTTAGCCGCGGCGCTACTCGGCAAGATGTCATCGTTCGTGATCGCCGCCGCGACCGGTATGGCGCTCGGCATCATCGATCAGCAGCTCTTTCGTATTGAGTTCGAGATGGCCTGGTTGCCCGATATCGGGATTAGACGGGCGTTGCCGTTTGTCGCGGTTGCGCTGGTGATGGTTGTCAGAGGCGAGGCTCTGCCATCACGGGGCGCCGTGCTCCTTGGACGCCTTCCCGCCGCGTTCGCCCCGCTCATCACCCGTTGGCGTTTAGTCGCATATTCGTTACTCGTCACTTTGGCCCTCCTCGTATCGGTGTTCGCCCCGTTCCAGTACCGGGGTGCGATGGTGAACTCAATGGTCGGCGTGATCCTGGCGCTCTCGTTCGTTGTTGTGACGGGCTACCTGGGCCAGATCTCTCTGATGCAGATGGCGTTGGCCGGAATCGGAGCGTTCGCGGTCGGCTCGTTCGGCACCGCTGCGGGAATGCCGATGCTGATTGCCATGCCACTGGCGGTCGCCTGCGGCATCGGGTTTGGTCTCGTCGTGGCTCTACCGTCGCTCCGAACGCGTGGTGCCAGCCTGGCCGTGATCAGCTTGGCGAGCGGGCTCGCGATCGAGGAGATCTTCTTCAAACGAGCCGGCTGGTTCGGGCTCGATCGGACGATGAAGCACAGCGATCCTCCCGAGATCTTTGGCATCGAGTTCGGACCGAACAGCAATTTCATCTTCAATGACGGAAAGATCCCCACGGGCGGATTCGGGGTGTTTGTGCTCGTCTTGACCGTGGCGTCGTGTGTCGCTGTCATGCGGCTACGTCGATCAAGGCTCGGTGAACAGATGCTGGCGGTGAGGGCGAACGAACGCGCAGCCGCTGCGGCAGGAGTGAACGTCGCAGCGATAAAACTCGCGGCCTTCGGCATAGGGAGCTTTTTCGCAGCGCTTGGAGGAGTGCTGACGGCCTACAAACTCGGAACCTACAGCGGATCGCAGTTCGGAATCTTCGCTTCCCTAGGTGCTCTCGCGTTCGCCTATCTGGGTGGGATCTCTACGGTCGGTGGAGCGATCACAGCGGGGACCCTGTTCACCGGGGGCATTGGCATCGTGGCGAGCAGCGAATGGCTCATCGATATGGGTTCCTACTCGGCATACGTCGCTGGGTTCTTCCTGATCGCGACAGCCGTTTACAACAACGAGGGCATTGACGGGTTTCAGCGAAAGCAGTTCCACAAGGTAGTGAACTGGTGGCGAGCACGGCGCGGGCTGGGCCCGCTTGATCCCCTGGCTGCTGTTGGAGTTGCGGAGCGATGAGCGACACCGTCCTCTACACCGAAGGACTAACTGTCCGCTTCGGCGGCCTGACAGCAGTGAACAACGTCACCCTCGATTGCAACCGTGGAGAGTTGACCGGTCTCATCGGACCGAACGGCGCAGGCAAGACGACGTTCGTCGACGCAGTAACCGGATTCTTGCCAGACAACAGTTCGGGCTCAGTGCAGATCGATGGCACGGAGGTGTTCGGTCGACCCGCCCATCTGCTAGCGCACGCCGGTCTGTCGCGGACATGGCAGACACTGGAACTCTTTGACGACATCTCAGTACGTTCGAACCTCGACGTCGCAAGTCGCCTGCTCACAGTCAGAGGTGCGGTCCGCGACTTCTTCCGTCCGACGGAACGTGAAGACCGTGTCGAGGAGACCCTCGCGCTCCTCGGACTCACCGAGCTCGCAAATCGCCAACCGGTCGAACTCTCGCAAGGCCAACGCAAGCTTGTGGGTGTCGGTCGGGCGCTGGTTGCGTCCTCGACGAAGATCCTGCTCCTGGACGAGCCGGCTGCCGGTCTCGACAAGACGGAAACTGCGTGGTTCGGGCAGCAACTCCGGGAACTTGTCGGCAAGGGCTACACCATGTTGCTCATCGACCACGACATGGGGCTGGTGCTGAACGTCTGCGATCGAATCCATATGTTGGTGTTCGGTGAGCTCGTCACCTCAGGTACACCGGAGGAGATACGTGGCAATCCCGACGTCATCGCTGCTTACCTCGGCCACAGCGTGGATTCATCCAATGGCTGAGCGATTGCTGACGATCGACGGGCTTCATACCGGCTACGACGGTGTGGCGGTCGTGCGAGATTTGAGTCTGACCGTCGACGCTGGCGAAGTGGTTGCGCTGCTCGGACCGAATGGAGCAGGGAAGACAACGACACTGATGACCGTGTCTGGGATGGGAGAGGTGATCCAAGGCTCTGTCACTGTTGTCGACAGACCAATCCCAAAACTTCGACAGGCCTACAAGGTCGCGCGTTGGGGTGTGAGCCATGTCCCGGAGAATCGCGGGATTCTGTTCCAGTTGACTGTTCGGGAGAACCTCGAGCTCGCTCAGACAGCGGGGAAGGTCGAGTTCGACCGTGCGGTCGAGTACTTCCCGGCTCTCGGCGATCTGATGAGCCGACGAGCCGGGCTACTGAGTGGCGGAGAGCAGCAGATGCTTGCTCTTGGAAGGGCCATCGTGGCCAAACCGCGTCTGCTGCTGGTCGATGAGATGAGCCTCGGACTCGCTCCAGTGATCTACCAGGAGTTGATGCCCGTCGTGCGAAGAATCGCAGACGAGACCAATGCCGGCGTTCTTCTTGTTGAACAGCATGTCGATCTCGCGCTGGAAGTTGCGGACAGGGGATACGTCCTCAACCATGGGGACCTCGTTATGAGCGGCCCCGCTGACGAACTTCTGGCTGATAGGGCGCTGCTCGACGCCAGTTATCTGGGCATGAACGACTGACCCTCCCGGTTGGCGGGGGTTTTATGACGCGTGCTCCCCTCCGAGGAATCTCTGCAGGACGTTGTGCGTGATCGTCTCGACCTGGGATTCTCCCGTTGCAAGTGCATGGCACCACTCCGTCGTTCCGCCGCAGAACACCTCGCCGTCGCCTTTGCGCATACTCGTGATCACGGCGCTTCCGTATCGCAATTGATCGCGATGTTGGGCCGTGTCTGACCCGAACAACGCTTCCGCTGCGAAGGCCAGATCGCCGTCTCCGATACTCACAAGGTTGCCCGCGTGGCCATGGTCCTCTTCTTCAAGTGTCACCGGCGTGATAGCGAGGATCTCGATGTCGTCAGGCGCACCATCGTCGCCCACCGGGAATGGAAGACCCTGCCGGAAGGTGTAGCTGATCCCGTCCGTCTCAAACCCGACAAGTGGGACCGAGCCGCCGAGCACGTCACCGTAGTAAAGGTCTGCGCCTTCGAAGGCCCAATGGTTCTGCCTGTAGACGATGAACCCTCCGACACCTCTCGGCGACAAGCCGGCCATCCGCGAGTAGACACCCCTTAATCCATTAGCCCCGTAGGTCGTGACCGGTGGGTTGTTGATGTAGTGAGCCTCGAAGGCGCCGGTCCTGACATCGGTATCCGGGTTGTGGCGCTCAGGATCGGCATGTGATGCGTACTTGTGGCAGACCTGAGTACCTAGGTCATCCTCCATCCTCACCTGCCAGACGATGTTGCCGGCAAGTCGCGCGTACCTGCCGCCGCGCTCGATGAACGAGTCAAGTACCGTCCTGCCGGCCGCCGTCCAGTATTCGTCGTGGCCGGTGGTGACTACGACGTCGTAACCATCAAGGACCTTTGGATTGTGGTCAAGGTCCCATTGTGACAACAGTTCTGGTGAGTAGTTGTTCGACTCGAGCCATCGTGCTGTGAGGCCGTCGTAACGGGCCCAACCACTGGCAATGGTCCACACGGAATAGCCGTTACTTATCGACCAGTCCGCTGCTGGGACACCGACCGCCGCTCCGACTGCGAGGGGAGGTTGGGCGAGTCGGGGAGCGCCGACAGGGCACCGGACCATTCCGCGTGACCACGGCCGATGAAAGCTGAGCCTTGGTTTGAAGCTCTGCTCTCGTACGAGGAGTGGATCGTCCGATTGGTCAGGGAAGTCTTCTGAGAAGTAGCCGCAGCCGCCGCCCCAGTCGTTGTATTCCTGCCAGGAGTAGGTAGCGACGATGAGCGCCAACTTGGACTTTTGGCCAGGAGCCTCGGCTCTAAGGACGAAAAAGCCGTCCTGACTCACAGTCTGGCCATCGCGCTCGCCGGTGAACACGACGATGTGGCCCCCGGTACACCAGTCCGACGGTATGTCGACCGTAGCCCCAACGGGCCAGCCGCAACCGGTTGCCACTACGTCATCGCCGACCGGGTGTAACTCGCCGACGAAACCGGACTGTTCGTGCACCATTTCGAAGTCGGCTCCGTCACGCCAGATCTGGAACCCCCAGGTCGCTGCCGTGGTACTCACATGGAGTTGGATTGTCTCGCCTGGTCCGTAACTCGGCCGTCCTGTGTAGCCCCAGATCTCGAGCTTGCTGGGGTCAACGGTCTGCTTCTCACACGAGAGGCTCTCGAGCCACGTAGACCACTGGCCTTCTGCAGTCCCCCTGTCAACGGTCATCTGGACACCTTCACCGGCACACCGCCCGACCGGGGCAACACGACTGCGTTGCGCTGCCAGTCATCGACCCAGTGGTTCGAGCAGAGCCCGGTGGCGATGGCATCTGCCATGAGGCCCTCGGGAATCGGAGTCATCAACTCGACGTGGGTGCCGTCGGCGTCGTAGAGCCACGCGATGGTGCTGTCGTACTCGGGGTAGTAAGCCGGTTCGCAGAGCGGTTCGACGCCCGCGTCGACCGCCCGCCCCCACACACCGGGTACGTCGCTGGTGGTGAAACACAGGTGGTCGAAACAGGCACCGCGACGGGCGAATACCGGCCCGTCGATGCTGTCGAACTCGCCGCCAATGATCTCGAGGCTGAACTCGTGGCTCTCCTCGTCGAAGTCCGAGTCGCTCATCATGACGAACCCCCTGGTGCCACCTTGGGGGTGGGGTGCGGTGAAATCGTAGGTCTTGGTGAGACCGAAGTGGGTAGTCCAGAAGGCCTCGGCCACGGCGAGGTCGGGGGTGAGACAGCAGGCGTGGTGAAGGGCCAGATCCTCCCGGCCGGTGCGGGTGGGCCGGGGCACGGCGACGTTCACGTGCTGCACGATGTCGATCATCAGCCCCTCGGGCGACCAAACTCCAGCTGCGATCGCGATTTCGACCCCATCGACATAGAAGGGTGTGGGTTCCCAAGCCGACCCGAGGCCGGCCCCGATCAAGTCGGCGTAGGCGTCTGCCACGTTGTCGACGACGAAGGCGATGCGCTCGATGCCGAACCCCTGCCGCGCCAGGTACTCCTCGGACTCGGGGAGGAACGGCGGTGACTGGACCTCAAGGATCACGTCGGTGCCAGCACCGAGGAAGGCCACGGAATGGTCGCCGCGCCGAAAGTGCCGCTCCTCAAGCGAGCACCCGATAGCTCGGTACGTGGCGAGGGCGTGGTCCATGTCAGGAGTGAGCAGCCCGACGTGATCAAACCGAAAGCGGGTCACGGGTTGACCACTACCTTGCACTGGTCGGTCGGCCGTCGTAGCGCCTCGAACGCCTCGGGCAACTCGTCAAGGGGGATGGTGTGGGAGATCAGCGGGGTCGGATCGATCCGGCCCTGTTCGATCATCTCCATGACGAACTCGTTCTCGGACCGCGTGTAGGTGGCCGGAAACCGCACCGTCGGCTCCTTCGTGTAGGCGAGAACATGGTCGATCGGGTCGGGGGCCATGCACACGCCGCCAGCGATGACGGTGCCGCCGTGACGCACCAGATCGACAGCCTGGTTGAATACGCCGGGCCGGCCGACGCATTCAATAACGATGTCGGGGGCCGCGCCGAGGAGCCGTTCGACCTCGTCCTTGACCGAGTCGACGGCGCCGGCATCGACGATGTCGGTGGCGCCCATGCGTTCAGCGAGAGCCAGCCGGTGGGTGACGAACTCGCTCACGATGACGCGGCGGGCGCCGCGGAAGCGAGCCCACCGGGCGGTCGTGAGCCCGATCGGCCCGGCACCGAGCACGGCCACCGTGTCACCGATGCCGATCTGGGCGTCACGGACGAGCATTAGGCCGGTGGCGAGCGGTTCGACCAGCGCGGCGACGTCAAGTGGGATCGCGTCGGGGACCGGCAGGAGGTCGGGGGTGCGAACCCGTAGGAGTTCGGCGTAGGCGCCGTCGGGTTGGTCGTCACCGAGGGCCCCGAAGAAGGCGAGGTCGCGGCAGCGGTGGTTATCCCTCTCGACACAAGCTGGGCAAGTGCCGCAACTGAGCTGGGAGATCACGAACACCCGGTCGCCCACCGACCATTCACCGTGCGGTGCTGGGCCGAGCTCGACGATCTCCCCGGCGACCTCGTGGCCGAGGATTCCGCCCCGACGAGCGATCCCGGTCTCCTCGGTCGCGTGGATGTCGGAGCCACAGATCCCGACACTGTGCACCCGCAGGATCGCTTCGCCGGCACCGGCAGACGGCGACGCGACCTCGGTGAGGCGGAGCGGGAGACCGGGGGCGTCGAAGACTGCTGCTCGCATGACGTTCCTTTCTAGACAGCCGGATTACGAGAGTATTATGGGTCCGTGGTCACATTAGTCAGTGGCTGAGATTCAGGGGAGTCGACATGTCCGAACGCACCAACACGGTCCTCACCATTCCCGAGCCCGGGGTGGCCCGGACCATCGACAAGCCCTACCCAAACGTCGTCGAAGGCTTCGTTGTAGTTGAGATCGCCATCGCCCCCATCTGCAACGAGGTCCGGATCTTCCGCGACCACCAGTTCGAGTGGCACGACAGCCCAGATCATCTCGGCCACGAAGGGGTCGGGACCATCGTCGAGACACGACCGGGATCCCGGTTCGAGGTGGGCGACCGGGTAATCGTCTTCCAGGGCAACAGTTGCCAGGAATGCTTCGTGTGCACCACCGGTCTTTCACCCACCCACTGCCTTGGCATCCCCTATGAGGGCTACGACGACGGCATGGCTCCCCAGGACGTCATCGCCGGACTCTTGGGGATCGAAAAGGCCAACGACTCAGCCTCAGGTGGCTTCGCCATGGCGAGATACCGCCTAGCGCCCGAGCACATGGTCGTGAAGCTCCCCGACGGGATGTCGTTCGAACACGCGGCGGCGGGCAATTGCACGCTCGGCTGCACCTACACCGCCAATGAGGAGGCCGCCGTCCGAGCCGGCGACGTCGTGATCGTGGCGGGTATCGGCTTCATCGGCATGGGCGCCATCGTGAACGCCCTTTACCGCAAAGCCACCGTGATCGTCCTCGGCCGCAACGAATACCGCATGGACCTCTGCCGGGAACTCGGCGTCGAGCACATCATCGACCCCGACCATCCCAGCTGGCTGATGCAGGTCCACGCCCTAGCCAGTGATCGTCGCGGGGCAGACGTCGCTATTGAGTGCTCAGGGGCGCCCTACTACCTCGACCGGTGCCTCGCCGGGCTCCGCCGGTACGGCCATCTCCACTCCCAGGGGTTCCTCGGCAGCGGGCGCTACGGGGTGTCGATCCTCAACGACATCATGGACCGCCACCTGTCCTGGTCGGGCGGCCACGACGTGCGCTTCCGCGACCGGGACGGCCTGCTTCGCATGATGGGGGATCCCGAGGTGCAGAGACAAATCGACGTGCTCAACACCCACTCGTTCCCGATGTCACAGGCCCAGGAGGCGTTCGAGGTCGGCCTGACCAAGAACTGCGGGAAGATCTACCTACGGCCCGCGGAGTAGTCGGTCCGCAGTCCGTCGATCGAGAGCCCGACGCTCTCGACGATCTGTACGAACGATTCCCAGTGGGCGGGCAGGATCCTTACAGGCGCGCCCACCTCCATCGAATGCCAGCCACGCTCTCCCGGGAGAAAGATCTCGTCGACGCCGGGGCGTCGACGCGCGCCCTTCACTGACTCGACCAGGCGATCTGAGCGGCGCCCCGCCTCCCCGACCGGCATCCAATGCGACGGATCGATCACGACGACGCACGCACCACCGGTGAGGGCCTCGTGGCGAGGCTTGAGCCAGTAGGACGGCGGCCCCGCAATCTCGGGCGATAGCCGGGCACCGGGATTGATCACACCGGCCAGCATCTCGGTAAAAAGGTTGAAGGCGTAGAGGCGGGGAGTGCCGAACACGGTCGGGGCGAGACAATCCGAAATGCGCCCGTAGTCCTCCATTCGCTGGAAGTACGGGGCCGGGTCGTCGGTCAGTTCGCCGCTTTCGGGGTCAACTAGATAGGGCCCGGCCAGCCGCCGCCCCTGAAAGTAGGCCTCGCTGAGGTCACCGTCGTGGACCTCTATGGCCTGGATGTCGCTAACGATCGGGGGATGATCCCCGCCCGGTGTCGCCGCAGCGAACGGTGCTCCCGACAGCACGTTCTCCATCCCACCCCAGGGGGAGACCAGGGGAAGGGAGTTATTCGTGGCGATGGCCATCATCCCCTCCCGGGCGGCCATGCGCACGTATGTACCGAACGCGCCCGCATCGTTGAAGTCGCGAACGAATCCGATCGCAATGGCGTGCTCTCGGGCCTTGGCGATCGCGGCTTCCATCGCCATCGAGACGGCCCATTGCCCCGACGACCGGCGAGCGTCGATCACCAGCCATGTTGGTCCCTCGTCAACGACCTTCGGCTCCGCTGTGACGTCCATCGTGCCGGTGCGGGCGAGCAGAACCGGGATCTCGAACACTCCAATGCCCTGGGTGAGCTTGCCGTTGCGGTCGCCGTCGCTCACACAGGAGGCGACGACGGCAGCGTGCTCAGCGGTGAAGCCGAGCTCGACCAGGACGTTGCGATAGCAGTGCTCGAGGAAGTCGGCATCCTCCAGCATCGTTTCGAGGTCGGCGGTGTCGCCCATCATGCGCTCCTTGACTTTTCTGGGGATTTCCCCATAATAGGCCGATGCCCCGGATCACCACAAGCGAACGTGGCGCCACCCGGTCCCGCTTCATCGACGCGGCGAAGACCGAGTTCGCCGAGCGGGGCCTCGCCGGGGCCCGGTTCGACGAGATCTCGCTGGCTGCGGGCCACGCCAAGGGCACTATCTACAACTACTTCGCCACCAAAGAGGCGCTGTTCTTCACAATCGTCGAGGACTGGTGCGGCCAACTTGTAGCAGGCTTCGTACCAAACCCCGGCGAGGGTGCAGAAGCCGAGCTCCGTGAGATCGCCCGCCTCGACGTCGAGATCGCCCGCAAGGACCCGGCCCTCGCCCGGGTGGTTATCAACCAGGTACCCGGTCTCGCGTCCAGCCACGACGAGGCCGTGGCCGCTGCCATTGCACCCGGGGTCAATCTGCTGACCGGGGTGATCGCGGCTGGCCAGGCGTCCGGCCTACTGGCCAACGTCCACGCCCCGAGGACATTGGCCCGGCTCTTCCTCACCACCCTCAGCGGCATCGAACAGGAGGCGCTCGCCGACGACAGCGAACTCGATCTCGACGACGTGGTCAACCTCGTCGAGCGGCTGTTCATCAGCGGACTCCGACGATGACCTCCCCCACTACGCCCACCGTCGAACTCCCCCGCCTACCGGAGGACGCTCCGGCGAGCGCGGTGATCGACGCGCTCGACCAAGCTGGATGCGTCGTGATCGAACGCCTCGTCGACGAGGCCACCATCACCGCCGTACTCGGCGAACTGGCCCCCCACATGGAGGCGACCGTCACCGGAGCCGACGAACTCTCAGGGGACCGCACCCGTCGCACCGGCGCCGTGCCCGCCCGCTCTCCCTCCAGCTGGCCGATGATCCTGCACCCGGTCATCCTCGCCGTCGCCGAGCACCACCTTGGTGACCCAGGGCACCGCTTCCACCTCTGCACAGCGGTCACCTCCGATCTCCTGCCCGGTCAGACTGCGCAGCCCGTCCACCGCGACCAGTGGACATACGGCGAGTTCCCATGGCCGGCCGGCTTCGAGGTGGAGGTCAACGTGTTGTGGACCATGCAGGACTTCACCGAACGCAACGGCGCGACCCGCGTCGTACCCGGCAGCCACCGGTGGGCCGACGGGCTCGACCTCACACAGGACCAAACCGTGGCCGCCACTGCGCCAGCCGGATCGGCGATCGTGGTGCTCGGGAGTTGCTACCACGGCGCCGGCGCCAACCGAGCCGACACCAACCGGGTGGCAGTCAGCATCGCCTATCAGCGGGGCTGGCTCCGCCAAGGCGAGAACCAGTACCTCAACTGCCCGCCGGAACTGGCCCGGACGATGCCCGACGACCTCATCCGCCTGCTCGGCTACCAGCGCGGATGCACCGCCCTGGGTTACTGGCGCGACGGCGAGGACCCGATGACCGCCGTTCACCCCCACCGCACATATCACGTCNGACTCGGACTCGGCCCCGATGCCCCAAAGGACTGATCGATGCCTTCGCTCACCCATCTACCAGCCGACTGCACGGTTGANGACATGCTCGAGGTCAGTGATCGAGACGGCGGCCTAATCGTCGAGGGCTGGTTGCATGCCGACCTCGTCGACCGCTTAAACGCCGAACTTGATCCGCTTCTGGCCGCTCACATGGGCACCGACTCGGGATCGGCGGCAAGCGACGAGTTCCTAGGCCACCGCACACGCCGGCTCCAAGGCCTCGCGGTGAAGGCCCCCACCTTCGTCGAGATCCTCACCGACGACCGCCTGTTCGGCTACGCGATGGCGATTNTCGGTCCGATCAGCCCCACCGTGATCCTCAACAACGGCGAGGTCATCGACATCGGCCCCGGCGAATCGGCACAGCCCTGGCATCGCGACGACGACGCCTGGATCCACGCAAACGCCCCGGCGCCCCTAATGGTCAACACCATCGCCGCCCTCGTAGACATCACCGCCGACATGGGCGGCACGCAGGTGGCGCCGGGGAGCCACCGATGGGACGACCCCGAACGGGTCCCGACCGAGGCCGAAACGGTGGCGTGCGAGCTCTCCGCCGGCGCAGCCCTGTTCTTCCGCGGCGACGTCCTGCATGCGGGCGGGGCCAACACCACGGCTGACCGTTGCAGACGGGCACTCTCGACCGGCATCTGTGCGGGGTGGCTGCGACCAGTCGAAAACAGCTACACCAACGTTCCGGTAGCAGCAGCCGCGACACTTCCTGACCGGGCCCGGGAACTACTCGGGTACGCCTTCTACGACGCTTCCTCGATTGGGGGCGGCTACCTCGGCTACCACGACATGGGTGACCCTAAGAAGCTGTTCGACACAGCCGAGGGCTAACGGGGCATGGGCTGCGTCCCCCGGATCCGCCACCAGCCAAGAGCGAGCAGAAACAGGCTCATCGCAGACGTCGTGAACCACACCCGGCTCGCGCCACCAGTTTCGTAGAGGATGGCGGCTGGGTAGGCCCAGGCGCCCGCGCCCGCGACCTGGACCGCTCCCATAAGACCAAGTGCCGCGGCCTGCCGCTCCTCTGGGACCGATCGGGAGATCGCGACCTGACCGCCTATAAACCCGTACCCATCGGAGACTCCGGACGCCACCATCACGGCAGCCAGCGACCAGACGCCGGGAACGATGCCGCACAGCGCGCTTAAGCCGGCGCTGATTCCCATGCCAACAGTGGCGACGGTCACCCCACTCGATCGGTCCGCGACCTTTCCGGCATGGGTGCTCACGGCCAAGAGCGGTACAGCGAAAAGGGTGAGAGCCACACCGGTCTCGAAGGCACCGCTGCCCCGATCCTTGAACATCAGCGCCACGACTGACTCGTACGCGCCGATCAACAGGAAATAGCCGAAGATAAGGATCAGCGCGCCCTGGAGTCTGCGGATCCGCAGGAGTCCCAACGAGTTGACGGTGCGTTCTGTCTTGCGTCCCTTGTCGGAGGGAAGACGCACCACAAAAGGTACGAAGAGGGCGACGACCACAGCGAAGACAAGAAACGGCAACCGCAGGTCACCCGCCTCAACGAGGGCGGCCGCCGCCACCGGCCCCCCCGCAAACCCGCCGATCTAGCCGATGGCGAGGCGACCCAGGTTTTCGCCGGACCGCTCCGGATCGAGCACCGTCACGGCTCGGCGGATGCCCGGCATCAGCATGCCGCCGGCGAACCCGAGCACCCCACGGGCCAGCGTCCACACGGCCAGGGTGTCGGCTACCACCATTAGAAGAAGTCCACCAATACTCAATACCGTCCCGGCGATCGCCATCTGGCGGCCGTAACCGCGGTCGGCAAATGGGGAAAGTGCGATCTGGGCCAAGAACGATGCAAAGAATCCGGCAGTGACGATGATGCCGATCTCGGAGTCGGCGAACCCGAGTTCGTCCCGCAACTCACCGAGCACGGCGATGATTCCACCGATCGCCCCCATCGTGATCGCCATNACGATCTGGTACGGCAGGACCGCCCGGGCCCGCGACACCGTGGGAGCGGGGGTCACAGGTCGGCTAACGAAGCCAGGCTTGAACCGGCCGACATGAGTTCGAGGATGGTGCCGAACGGATCGCGGCAGTAGACCGCGGCGGCACCGGCATCATCGAGTTCTAGAGGCTCGCCGGTGGTCGTGCCCCCCAGTTCGATGACCCGGGCCAGCGCGGTGGGGACATCGTCGACCTCAATGGCCAGATGACGCAGCCCGCGCTCGTGTGCGCCGAGGGTGCCGGGGTCGGGTCCGTACTTCTCGGGAGCGTGGTACACCCACAACTCAAGGTACGAGTTCAACCCGCGCAGCATTACCCCGTCGGCCGAAGATCCCTCAAGTCCGACGGCACCGTCAATCTCCGGGCTTGGAGGGCGCCAGGTGTCGCGTTCGACAATCTCCATGCCGAGAAGTGCGCCGTAGAAGGCGACCGCAACATCGAGGTCGTCGACCACGAGGGCGGCGTGGTGGATCCCGCGGATCACGCGGCCAACCGCTCGCGGATCTGTACCAAATTGCCGCTTGGCTCACGGACATACCCGGTACGGCATCCGATGCGGTCATCATGGGCTGGGGCGCTGACCTCGCTGAACCCGGCAGCTAGGGCATCCCGCCACGCCTGCTCGACGTCAGCGGCCTGATAGAGGATCGTCGAGATACACGGACCATGTTGCTCTACCAGCGCCCGTTCGGCCTCGGTGGCCGGGGTCGCGAGCACGGTCACGCACTCCCTTACGCCATAGGTGTCGTCGGCCAGATAGACGAGNCCGTCGTTGCTAGATCGGGAGTCAAGGATCACTCGCTGCCCCAGAACCCGGGAGTACCACTCGACCTGATCGTCGAGATCACGGCACAACTGCACATGACCCAGGGTCTGCAGGCCGACATGGCCAACTGGATGGAACTCGACGTCGGGGGTCTTGAACCCGCCGACGTACTCCATGATCTCGATCCAGCGCCCCTCGAGATCGATCGCCACGAACCCGTTGTAGGTGCCGCCAAACTCCTCGTATGGCATGGCCACGGTGGCACCGGCCTGCTGGAGATGGTCCACGGTGGCAAGAGCGTCGGGCACGATCCAGCAGATGTGATTGATACCCGAGTCGTGCTCGGCGAACCACTGCCGCTCGTATTCGAACTGGTAGGGCCCGGCCTCGAGCTGCATCTGGAAGGGACCGCCACAGGCAAGGAAGGTGTAGTCGACACCTCCCTCGCTCGTCTGGTGCATATCGGCGTACCCCTCCCAGTAGTAGGCGGGGATGCCGTGGTACCAGCGAAGCCAGGTCCACATAGCGTCGCGCGGGTTCTTCTCGTATATGCAGGCGTGGTGCAGTTGGTAGGTCGGGCTTGTCATGCAATTATCGGATCGTTGACTGATTATGGGTCTATACCCATAATATCAGGGTGCCCCGCGTTAGTGAAGCGACGAAGACCACCCACAGGCGGCGACTCCTTGACGCCGCGGCCGACGCGTTCGCCACCCACGGTCTGCACGGAGCCCGCATAGACGACATCTCTCTCGCCGCTGGTCTCGCCAAGGGCACTGTCTACAACTACTTCGATTCCAAGCAAGACCTCTTCCGCGAGGTGATCGCTTCCTGGGCCTCTCGTGTCACCGCTGCACGTAGGCCAGTCGATGACGACGCCTCGATCCGCGACCAACTCATCGCCCTCGTCGACGCCGACATGACCATCATGCGCGAATTTGAGCCCTTCGCCCGTGCCGCCTTCCGCGAGGTCCTCTCCCCCGCGGCCGCCGATCCCACCGATCTCGTCCCGACATCCGACCCCGTCGACAACGAGATCCGAGCTGCGTTGACCCTGGGCCTCTGCCGCGGCGAACTCCGCCCCGATCGCACAGTCGACGAACTCGCCCAACTTTTCGCCGCCGGCATCAACGGCCTCCTCATCCAGCGATGGCTCCCCGGACCTACCGTCGAACTCAAGGACATCTCCCGCCTCGCCGTCGACCACTTCCTGAACGGCGCCGCGTCTTAGCCCGTCGGCGTCGNCGAGGAGCGACTCCGTAGAGAGCCGTTCGATCAAGTGAGCCTGAGCGGGCTTGAGGTCCTCCCGACCGGGATCCTGATGAACGAGTGGGACCAACACGTGTCGGTGACCGGGCCCGGACCTTCCACCGCTGACGGTCGGAGACAAGATGACACCTTGCTGCTATTCGGCGATGGGAAGGACGCCATGCGCGATGTGGTGGCCGCACTTCTCTTCTCTCCGGTTGAGGACCACACCTCGCTCACTGGGTAGCCAAGCCACCAGGATCGGTGGGGCATCTCATGGATTCGGACCTAGTCCCTCATCAGTCCAGCGACGTCGGCAGGGTCCGTCCGGGAGGGGGCGAGAAATTCGAGACGTGCCGTGAAACCGACGTAGTCCCAAACCATTTGGCTGCCCTCTCGTCGACGCCGAACCTCGATCGGCAATCCCTCCGGCCGCAGAACGTGCACACCGTCCTCGTAACTGGCCACAACGTGGATCTCGGTGGCCTTATCGAACTCGGCGACGTCGTGGACTCCCCGCTCCAAGGTNCCATCGCATCGCATGTCGTGGATGACGCCTCCGCCTGTTACAACCAGCCTGTCTCCCCGCTGNTCGACCCGCTGGACATGNTGCAATGCCGGGTGATTCGGTTGGCTCTGGTCGTCGACTAGAACCTCNACCGTGCGCCAGTAGCCNTCTAAGTCGGGAGCGTCTGCAGGAGTTGGCTCGGAACAGCCAACCAGGACAGGTGGCGGCCAGATGGCCCAGCCCCCGGCAGGAGTGTGGGCGACAGGGACGGCGTCGATAGTGCGTTCCTCGTTCATTGACGCGACATCTGTGATCTGGCCCTTGCGACCACCTCATCGGTTGCCGAGGTGGCATCGAAGCCCTGGGCTCGCCGCTGCGGTAGTTGGATCACAACCTCATGCAGTGTCCCGGTGAAGGCGAAGGGTGCCCGATATCGACCAGACACGGCCGAGCCATGGTCGTAGCCAATGCTGGATCCGACTGAGGAGACCATCCGCATGTAGGAGCGAATCGAGGCCCGCCCACAGGCCTTGCCATCGATGGACACCTCAACCCAGCCGGTGGTGCGGCTATCGCGTTCCATGTGGACACCTAGCGTGCAGTCACCGGATGGCACCTCGACGCTTGACTCGACGATCGTGTGATCATCGAAGGAGTTGTAATCGACAACTAGCCGCCCATTTTGCACAAAGATCGAGACCCCCGAGTTCTCGGTCCCCGTCGCCCACAGGACTCCTTCATCACCCGGAGCGGTACTGATGTGTGCAGTGATGTCTGCGGCTCGACCACCGAGTCCGGGCGACGATCCAGCGGCGATCGGCGACATCGGAGGACGGTACGCGTAGCGGCGGTCGAGACGATGAGGCGAATGGTCGCTCAGATGCACTGTGAACAGTTCAAGTGTCCGGTCATCCAGCGGCAGAACACCGTGCCTTTCGGCCTCCTCCCACCACAGGTCGACCAACTCGGCAAGCTTCAGGGGTTCCACATTCGCCAGGTTGGTGCACTCTGAGGGGTCGACCGCGAGGTCGTAGAGCTCCCACGGCTCGGAGTCGAAGTCGTCACCCGGATTGTGTTTGGTGACCGCCTTCCACCACNTTCCGTCGCGCTCGGCGATCAGTGCCCTGCTGCCGGAGTTCTCGAAGTACTGGAGCGTGTTGGNNGCCGGCGCCTCCGAGTCGTAGAGGACCGATTTGAAGGAGTGCCCGGTTATCGGCATCTGCTCGATNCCTCGGTAGCTCTCTGGAGCNGTAATGCCAAGAAGCTCATAGACCGTCGGAGCGATGTCGGAGACATTGACGAACTGGGAGCGCTTGGTGCCTGCCTGACCTGTGCCCAAGCCATCGGGCCAGTGCATCACCATGGGTACGTGGACGCCCCCCTCGTGGGTGTTCTGCTTGTACCAGCGGAACGGGCTGTTGCCGCACTGGGCCCAACCCCATGGGTAGTTCGTATGGCTGTGTGGACCGCCGATTTCGTCGATTCTCTGAACGGCCTCGTCGGGCGATTCGACAATGCCGTTGAAGTACTTCATCTCGTGCATTACCCCAGTCGGCCCACCTTCTTGTGACGCGCCATTGTCTGCGAGCAACACCAGGATCGTGTTGTCCAGTTCGCCCATCGCCCGCAGTCCCTCAACAAGCCGCCCAATCTGATCGTCGGTGTGGTCGAGGAACGCAGCGAACGCTTCTTGGAGCCGGCAGGCCAACCTCTGCTGATTCCCGGACAGGTCGTCCCATGCCTCGACGCCGGGGTTTCTCGGCGCCAGGACGGCATGATCCGGGATCACACCCGACTCCAGCTGCCGTTCGTACCAGCGTTGTCTCACGACATCCCAGCCCTCGTCGTAGCGGCCCCGGTATTTCTCCAGGTATTCCCGCGGAGCCTGATGGGGAGCGTGGGTGGCCCCGAATGGCAGGTAGGCGAAGAAGGGCCGATCCGGCCGAACGCCCTTGCTGTCGTTGATCATCTGGAGGAGGCGAGTTACCAGGTCTTCGGAAAGGTGGTAGCCGTCCTCCGGACTCTTCGGTGGATCTACGACGGTGTTGTCGAGAACCAGTTCGGGATGGAATTGGTCGGTTTCGCCATCAAGGAAGCCGTAGAAGCGGTCAAAGCCTCGTCCCAGCGGCCATTGGTCGAAGGGGCCGGCTGCCGAGATCTCCTGTGTCGAAGCGAGATGCCACTTGCCGGTGCAGAAAGTTGCATACCCCTCCGCGTGGAGCACCTCGGCGATGGTGGCCGCAGAGTTGGAGACATGGCCCAACTGGTGGGGGAAGCCAGTCCGCCAGTTGGAGACGCCTCGCAGGCCGACAGCGTGCTGCGACCGGCCGGTCAGCAACGCTGCCCGCGTCGGCGAGCACAACGGTGTCACGTGAAAGTTCGTGAATTGCAGGCCGCCGGCTGCCAGAGCGTCCACGTTGCGAGTGTCGATGTCGGACCCGTAACAGCCAAGTTGTGCAAACCCCGTGTCGTCGAGGAGAACGATTACCACGTTGGGTGCGCCCTCTCCCGGGTGGGGTGGCTCGAAGAAGTGGGGTTCGGAGTCGCTCAACGTCCGGCCGATTCTTCCGTTGAACTCCGTCATCGCAGATCCCCGTTCAGCTCGTGACGACGAGGGCGTCGCCAATCCAATTGTTCACCGGCGCCCAGGTACTCATCCATTGAGCACGCAAAGGGCGAGTGCAGGCTCGCAAGCGAGCACGACCGGATCACGCCGCGACCGTGTCTCCCAGCAGCGTCATCAGCTCCCGCGCCACCATCGGNGCAGCATTCTGGTTCTGGCCGGTGACGAGATTTCCGTCTACCACCCAATGGTTGGCGAGCGGGTCACGGCGCTTCGTCTGGCTCTCGAAGAGGGCTCCCTTCGCCCGTAGCTCCGTTTCTGGATGATGCGGTGTCGCTGTGATGCCCAGCTCTCTCACCTGCTTGTCGGTTACGCCTGACACCCGGCGGCCCTCGACCAGCGGCCGGCCGTCGGGCGCGGTTGCGTTGATCAGACCAAGCGGCCCGTGGCATACACCGCCGATCAGGTTGCCTGCGGCATGCGCCTCNGTGATCTTGGTGGCGAGTTCTTCGGAGAANCCAAAGTCGAACGCCGCCCCCCACCCACCGGCNAGGAACACGATGTCGTAGTCGGCCATGCAGAGGTCACCGACCGCGAGGGAGNCCACGACCTTCGCCTTGAAGTCGTCGTCGGCGAGGAAACGGTCGTCGTCGTCGGTTCGGATGGCCGGCCTGATCGACTGCGGATCGACGGGGATNACTCCGCCGGCCGGGCTGGCGACGTCGACGCCCATGCCCGCGTCGAGNAATGCGTAGTACGGCACTGTCATCTCGCTGGCGAAGACCCCAGTGGGCTTGCCGACNTCGAGCTGGCTGGCGTTCGTGGCGACGATCAACGCACGTCGACCTGGTAAATGGAACTCGGTCGCATCGGAATCGTCGGGGTGCAGTCCAGCCTTCTTCAGGACCTTGCGGAGCAGGCGGGCGGGCGGTGGCGCGGCCTTAATCACGGGACCTCCTGATGGTTTCCGGGTGGCGTANTGCCACGGTTCGTTNCGTNTCGGGACTGCCCTCCGACGCTCCACGGCGAGCGTCGCCCTGAGGTGGTCGAACACTGCGGCCGCAGCNGGGTCGTTCCACCGGTTGTCGGCCTCTACCGGATCGGTGTCGAGGTCGTAGAGCTCCCACTGGTCGGGGATCACGTCCGTCCGGTACTCGGGCCCAGCGGGACCGGTNGCCGCGAGGTGACGCTGGCTCGGCTCNGTCCAGGTGGCTGGATCGTCGAAACTGCGNACGATCTTCCAGAGAAGNCCGTCGCCGCCGGCTACGTCGTCGTCGACGCGGGCGACGAGACCCTCGAAGTTGGCCGCCACGTGAGCGGGCACCTGGATCCGCATCGGTGCCGGTTGCTTCTCGACGCGACCGAGTTGGCGGGCGAGCGCAGACGCGCCAGAGTCTCCCTCCGGCATGTTGTCGCGGGTCAACAGATAGACCCGGCGATCCTTGTCGGCGACTGCCGGGGCGTCGACGACGGACATGAGGTCGGTGCCTGGAAGGTCGTGCACCTCGGAGAAGTCCGACCGCAACACCGCGGCTGCCTTCGCCTCGTCGATNCCCGCGGCGGCCAGCAGCGTCGGGACGATGTCGACGTGCGAGGTCGGAGCCGNGTCGACGCTGGCCCCCGATGTCGCACGCTGACCGATCCGTGCGATCGANAACGGCACGCGCGTCGCCTCGTCGTAGAGGTTGAACCACTTCTGGTGCAGACCGCCGTGGGCGCCGAGCAGCTCGCCGTGGTCGGACGTGCGCACGATCACCGCCTCATCGGACCCGCCGTCGGTGACGGCGCGTCGCACACGGTCGATCGGACCGTCGACCTCGGCGTGCAGCCGGTAGTACAGGTCGCGGTAGCGCTGTGCGTTGCGCCGATAGACGCGCGTGACGGCCGGCGCCGGGCCATAAGTGCTGGGGTAGGACGCGCGGTAGGCGATCTGCGCAGCGGGCTTGGTGGCGAGGTTCTCGTCGTGGGTCGGCGCGGCTGCGACGTGTGGCGGGTCGAGCGGCGACGCTTCCAGCGGATTGCGCCGCGCCCATCCTGGGAACAGCACGATGTCATGCGGGTTTACGAAGCTCACCACGAGCAAGAACGGGCATTGGGCGTCGGCGTCGCCGGCACGCCGGCGGGCATAACGGTCGTCAAGCCACGAGACGACACGGTCAGCGATGAGCGGGTCGCGGCGCAGGCCCGAGTCCGCGAGTCGACCACCATGCGGTTCAGGCCCGACCCAGCCGGAGAACCCGAACTCATCAAGCGGGTCGGCGTCGAGGTAGCGCTGGACTCCGTCGGCGAGCACACTGCCGTCGTCGTCGTTGGTGTCGATGCGCTCGCCAGAGGCATCGTGCAGGTCGGCATGGGTGATGTGCCACTTGCCGTCGTAGTGCGTGTCGTAACCGCCAACCCGGAACCAGTGCCCGAGCGTCGGCACCTCGCCGGGGCGGAGCCACCGCATCCGAGAGTCGTCGGCCATTTTGCCGAGCCCGTTGGTCTGGGTAACTCCGTGCACGTCGGGGTACTGGCCGGTGAAGATCGTCGGGCGACTCGGCACGCACGCGAGAGATCCCGTGTAGTGCCGCCGGAAGTTGACTGCGTGTTCGTCGAACCACCGGGCGCCNGCGAGCGTGTCGCTTCGCCACGCCGCGAGTTCGTCGGATTCGTACGACGGTGCGGCCCGCTCCTGGTCAGTCATGATGATGACGACGTCTGGCCGCGACACCGCGTTGGTGGACAATGCGTTGGCTGACACAGCGCTCATCGCTCGTCTCCTGCGGATCGGCCGGGCCCGCCNTCNGCGAGGTCACATCGTTCGGCGAGTCCGNCGATCATCTGCTCGGACGCTGTNGCCAGGCGCCGGCCGACCACTCGGGCGATCGCCTGCTGCGGCGGTCTNGGGCCGCAGTCGATCTGGGAGGTGAGCGTCACCGTCGTCGTGTCGCCCGACCCGGCCAGACGCCACGTGTTCGTCACGGACCGGACGATGGGAGGCAGCCCGATGATCCGGTACGACAGCGATGCGGANGGCTCCCAGGTCTTGACCACCTCGCGCAGCGTNGTCCGACCGGTCTGGATGCGGCGCACCGCGCCGACGCCGTCNGCACGCTCGGTCAGGAGACAAGANTGATCGACGTTCGGTGCCCAAGACGCAATCGCGCCGTAGTCGGCGAGCACATCCCACACTCGTCCGGGTGGTGCCTCGATCACACCAGTGCGTTCCACAGTCTTCATCGGAGAACCTCGACTACGGCGATCGCGTTAGCCGTTCACGACGGCGTCGACGATGATCTGGACGAGTTGCTCAGGTGCGTCTTCTTGGAAGAAGTGGTGGGCGTTCTCCACGNTGACGTTCGGTCGGTCCTGGGCACCCGGCACCAGCTTGCGGAACGCTGCATCACCGCCGGCGGTGACGGGGTCGCTGTCGCTGAAGCAGCAGATCAGCGGCTTGTACCAATGCTGGAAGACCTTCCACGCCTCGCGATTGGCATCGGCGGCCGGGTCGTCGGGCGAGGTGGGCACAAGCGACGGGAAGATTCGCGCTCCGGCCTTGTAGGAGTCGTCGGGGAACGGCGCGTCGTACGCGGCGACCTCTGCTTCGGTCAACTCGGTGATCGTCGCACTCTGGACGAGGAAGCCGATGTCGAACACGTCGCTGGTCTGGCTGAACTTCTGCCACGCCATGAACGCATCGCTCAGCCGCTGCTCCCCCGTCGGGAGCCCGGTGTTGCCAATGACGACGCGGGCGAACCGGTCGGGGTTCTCCGCGACGAGGCGCAGCCCGACGAGCCCACCCCAGTCCTGTCCGAAGAGCGTGGCGTCATGCAGATCATCTAGGTGGTCGAGGATCGCCGCCTGCATCCACGCGACATGTCGCGCGTAGGTGTAGTCCGACTTCTCGGTCGGCTTGTCCGACTTGCCGAACCCGATGAGGTCGGGTGCGATGACCCGGAGACCGGCAGCGACCATCGGCGGGATCATCTTGCGGTACAGGTAGCTCCAGCTCGGCTCGCCGTGCATCGCGAGGACGACCGGTCCCCCGACAGGACCTTCGTCGAGGTAGTGGACGCGCAACGTGCCGCCCTCGGTGTCGTCGATGTCGACGTAGTTCGGTGCGAACGGGTAGCCGTCGAGGCCGGCGAACCGTTCGTCGGGGGTGCGGAGTGACTTCATGGCAGGTTCCTGCTCAGTTCGGGACGGAGGGACTCATCCGTCGAGGACGCGAAAGAGGGGTGCGGGCTCGCAGGCGAGCACGACCGTGGCTTCGAGACCGCTCTCGCGATCTTTGTGCGCATCGTTGTACTCGGGGGTGGACACCATCTCGATGAATTTCTCCCGGGAGGGATACATGACGAGCACGGCGGCATCCCATTGGTCTGCCTCGGGGTCGCCGATGAACACATGGTGGGGGCGTCCACTCCACAAGATAGTGCCGCCTTGCGCCTCGACCATCTTGGTGACCTGGTCGCCGTAGCGACTGTATGCCGCGGCGCCGGACTCCTTCTCGCTTGCACCCGTTCGGGCAAACCGCAACAGGTTGAGCATGACGACCTCCCCGGCGAGATCGGACTTCGCGTACTCGGCGAACTGTTCGGTGTTCGGGGTGATGGCCATTNNGACTCCTCGGTTGGTCAGGTCGATTTCGGGGAAAGNGAAGCCTCAGCCTCTNGGAGACGCCGACGAAGGACCGGGGCTGCCGCGTCGTCGGCGACACCGACCAAGGTGATGGCTATGCCGTGCGCGAGGGCGGCCCGGAACTGGTTCGCATTCGGATCGTCGTGCAAGNCGGAGTTGGCCCAGTGAATGAAGCGTCCGGCAGTCATGGCCGTCAAATGTTCGACGAGAAGGTTNGGCGGAACCTCTGCGTCCAGGTCGCCGGACTCACCGGCCTCGCCGATGGCGGCGCGCAGTGCGGCGCCATAACGGCGCATCAACGGCCAACGGCCGTCGCCGAGCGTCGGCGCGAGTCCTTCGGCGATGAGCGCCCGCGAGACGTAGGGGTAGGCAGTCAACGCGGCAACGATCNCGTCTGCGATCTCGAAGCAGCGGTCAACCGGTGCGCTGCTGAGGGCAGCGAGCCGAGCGTCGAACTCGCTGCCGACGCGTTCCATGACCGCGACGAGCACCTGGTCGCGACCACCGATCAAGTTGTAGATGGTCGGCACGCTCAGCCCGGCGGCATCCGAGAGCGCCCGCATCGTGAGTCCGGCAAGCCCGCCGGTCTCGAGCAAGTCGCAGGCAGCTGCCGTGATCTGACGCCGGCGATCGGCTTTCGCTCGNTCGCGCAGCCCTGTCTCCAAAGGCCCCACCATCACATCCTTGCACACGTTCATGTTTTTGTACATGTTCAAGGATGTGATGGTGGGGCCTTGGTGGCCGGTCTGGTCATCCCGACCCTCGGAGGCTGACCCCGACATGGCCATATCCCCGCCAAAGCCCGATCCCAAGAGGCCAAACCGGGCCCACCGATAGCCTTGGCCACGAGGAGGACCGTTATCGGCAGTAACGCGCCGCATAACGCGCCGCCCTCGATCAACTGGCCTAAAAGGAAAACGGGTGTAGCCACATGGCTGACTCAGACATCAAGGCGCTAACCGAAGCGCTTCCCGGCGAAAGTTTCGAGACGACCGCATTCACCACTCCTCCCCCACTGGCTGAAGCGACGGTGGCCATCGTTACGACCGCCTCGCTGCACCATCCCGACCAGGACGACTTCGAGGTCATGGACACTGGCTACCGCGTGCTCGACGACAGTCAACGCGACTACGTGACCGGCCACTGGAGCCCCAACTTCGACGGAACGGGGTTCGCCTATGACATGAACACCGTGTTCCCGGCAGAACGGCTCGACGAGTTGGCCGAGCGCGGCGTGATCGGCCGGGTGGCCGGCCAGCACCTGGCTTACGCCGGCAACCAATTCGACCTCTCGGCCGTCCGCATGGATTCAGGGCCCGCCGGAGCGAAGTTCCTGCGTGGCCAAGGCGTCGACATCGTGCTACTCACACCCGTCTGACCGCTGTGCACGCGTACCGTGAGTACGCTCGCCCACGTCTTCGAAGCTGAGGGAATGGCCACCGTCGCCCTCGGGTCGATCCGCAAGCAGATCGAATCCACCGCGCCGCCACGCGGCTTGTGGTGCGACTTCCCGTTGGGTCGACCATTGGGCAAGCCGGGTGATCCTGAATTCCAGCATCGCGTCCTCGAGGCGGCGTTCGCGCTACTCGACTGCCCGAAGCCGACGGTCATCGAGTTCGGCGAGGCCATCCACGACAACAGCGACGAAGTCCTCGCCTGCCCGACCCCTCCGCGCCATGACCCCGGCTCGCATCCCGCCGTCGACGAGGCGCGTGGCCTACGCCCCGCCTACGACCGCGGCGTCGTAATCAGCAACGGGCGATTCGGTGCCGGACGCGTTGTGGCAGCCGACGACATTCCCTCCGCCCTCGAGGCATTCATCCGAGTCGCCGAAGGCACCCCGTGGACNGAGGCAGGCATCCCCGGTCTGCCNATGCGGGTCAGCCACGACATCCGCAGTTACTACGAGACNGCNGCCCTCGCGATGGTCGACCACGCGCCGGCTGCCTGGGCGAGCACCCGTTGGTTCCTCGACCAGACTGAGGCCGGCAAGGTCATGATGGCCGCCCGCCAGGCGATGCAGGACCAGGACGCACCACAGCCGATGTGGTTCTACCTCACCCCGGGAGACCGCTGAGATCCACCCGGACAGACACCTAGCAGGCTGTGCAGTCCTCGGGAGGCCTTGAACTCACCAGGCACCGGCCGCACCAAGAAGAACGAGTCCTCGCCCCGCCGCTTCAGGATCTGCACTGGCGATGAGTGAGGGGCAACGCCCATGCGGACCAGGCCGCATGGCACAGCAGGATGAGCACTGAGCGTGTCAGCCAGTAAGTCGAACCGTCCCAGGTGCCACGGACTACCGCGAGGGCCGACGGGGACAGGGGCCGGGCGGACAGATACGAAGCGGAAAGTCCCTACCCGACAACCTCTTCCTGGAAGCGGTCGAGGTTGTCGTTTCGCTCCTCGATCGGGAAGGCGAAGTCCGGTACCAGTAGTTCGTCTACACCTGCGGCTTCGTACTCGGCTACCACCTGACGGAGTTGTGCTGGGGTGCCGACTAGGCCGGACCGGTAGCCCATGCTCTCATGGAGCTCGGCGGCCACATCCTCGGTCTCGGTGAAAATGAGCACTCCCACCGCGGACTTCTGGATCTCGGCAGGATCGCGCCCCACCTCCGCGCAGTGCCTTTCCAGGACGCTGATCTTGTGGCGTATTTCCTCAGGACGCCCCCAGCAGTTCCACTCGGTGGCGAACCGGGCCACGGTTCGCAGCGTCCGCTTCTCGCCTCCACCCCCGATGAGGAGCGGCAGCGGGCTCTGAAGCGGCTTGGGCTCCATCGGCGCCTCGTCGAGTTCGTAGTACTGCCCTCGGAAGGTGGTGCGATCTTGTGAGAACAGCAAAGTCAGGATCTCGCAGGCTTCCGCGAACCGATCTTGGCGCTCAGTGACCGAACCCAGTTCCAGGCCGTAGCGACGGTGCTCGTTCTCCTGCCAGCCAGTACCGATCCCGACCACGAGGCGTCCGCCAGATATGTGGTCGACAGTGGCCGCCATGTTGGCCAACAGGGCTGGGTGCCGGTACGTGTTGCCCGAGACCATGGCGCCGAGTCGAACCCTGGGTACGGCAACTGCAAGGGCTGCCAACATGGTCCAAGCCTCAAGAATGGAGCCCATCTCGGGCGAGCCATAGTCCTTCTCTGGGCCATAGCCCCCTGGCGGGGGCATGAAATGGTCGGGCACCCAGATGCCGTCCCAACCGGTTTCCTCGGCATGTTGGGANCCTTGGAGCAGCTCNGCCCAGGTCTGGCCAGCGTTTGCCCAATACGAGAATCTCATGTCTTGGACCGTAGCGGCAGGTGCAGATCATGAACTCCAGGCCACGATCCCAGCCGGTCTCCCCCGGTGATTCCCGGATTGTCGAACAACAGCCTCCGCATCGGCAGACATGCCGTCCTCATCCTCGCCGGTGACGCGCTAGGCCCCCGCCACTATCATGGAGGCGAAGCTGAAGCATGGTCGCCCACAGGGGTGACGCACCCTCCAGTTGCCGTTGATCTGGTCGCCTCGTACGGGAGGGTCAATGAACATTGAGGGCAAGACCGCGCTGGTCACGGGTGGAGCGAAACGCGTCGGACGATCCATCACACTCGCGCTTGCTCGTGCTGGCGCCAACGTCGTCATCAACTACAACAGCTCAGCCAGCGAGGCCGACAGCACCGCTACCGAGGCTGAATCTCTCGGCGTCTCGGCACTTCCCATTCAGGCGAGCGTGGGCGACTACGACGCCGTCGGAAACATGGTGGACGAGGCGGTGCGCCGATTCGGCACGATCGACGTCCTCGTGAACAACGCTTCAATGTTCTTGGCTGACCCACTTCCCACCGACGACTTGAGCATCTGGCACCGATCCATCGACACACTGGTGCATGGCCCCTTCTACTGCGCCAACCGGGTGGCTCCCGTGATGCTGGAGAACGACGGCGGGGTCATCATCGGAATCGGCGACCTCTCAGCCTTTGAACCTTGGCCCGGATTCGCTGGACACGCGGTGGGCAAAGGCGCCGTCCTCTCCCTCACCCGCCAGCTTGCCCTGGAGCTCGCCCCTCGAGTTCGCGCGAATGCCGTGGTTCCTGGCCCTGCTCTACGGCCGCTCGATTACGACGAGGAGAAGTTTGAGCGGGTCGCCGCTGACACGCTCCTTGGCCGATGGGGAACACCCGATGAGATGGCGCACGCGGTGTTGTTTCTCGTCGAAGCCGACTACGTGACTGGCGAGGTGATCACCGTCGACGGCGGCCAACGTTTCGGCCACCGCAAGCACGAACACGGTTGATCAGTGGTCGCCGCCGGAGTCCACATCGTGCCGTTGATGCCGTCGCGAGACGTCGTTGACCTGGTGGTCGAGGCAGAACGACTCGGATACGACTACTGCATGGTCGCGGATGAGGGGTTTCACCCCGACATCTATGCGTGTCTCGGCGCTGCTGCCTGTAAGACCGAGCACATAAAGCTCGGCGTGATGACGAACGGCTATACCCGACACCCAGCAGTCACCGCGGCAGCGCTGGCGACCGTCAACGACCTCTCGGGCGGCCGCGTAGTCGCAACCATCCTGGCTGGCGGCTCCATGGTCCTCGGTCCCATGGCGATCGAACGGCGACGACCGTTTCGAGTGGTCGCCGACACCATCACCGTGCTCGAAAGGCTCTGGTCGGGCGAGGTCGTCTCGTGGCGCGGCGAACACTGCTCACTTGACGGGGCCCAACTGGGCATGGGGGCCCAGGACATTCCTATCTGGGTCGCCGGTCGCGGACCCCTGGTCCTCGGGCTGGCAGGCGAAGTCGCTGACGGGGTGATCTGCACAGTGAAGCCGGACGTCGGGGCTGCACGCGAAATCGTCGAGGATTCAGCCCGACGAGCCAGCAGGCCGGCTCCCAGAACGACGTACCTCGGCCGCATCTGCTACACGGCAGAGCTCCTCGAGGGTCAACGTCGCACGCTTTCATATGTGCTCATGGACTCGCCGAGTCGGGTCCTGAGTTCACTTGGTCTCGACGATGACAGCATCGCAATCGTGGAGCAGGCAGCGCTCGTGAACGACCCCAGCCGCGTGGACCCGCTGGTCACCGACGAGCTTCTCCGCCGTTATCAGATCTCGGGCACTCCGAAGGAGTGCGCGGCAGAGGTCTCGACAATGGCGGCCGAGCATGGCCTCCACGCCGTCCTCATCGACGCCCTGTCGATGGACCTTGACGAGAACCTGAGCGTCATCGCCAATTCGCTACCCATCATCAAAGGAACAACCGCATGACCACCCGACGCCTCAATCGAATCTTCGCTGCCGACGGCCGGACGGTGATCGTTGCCCTCGACCACGGCCTCATCGACGGCCCCTGTGAGGGCTTCGAGGACCCGGCATCGACCATCTCCGCCGTGGTCGCCGGCGGAGCCGACGCCATCCTGACTTCGTTCGGGATAGCCGAGCGGTTCGCTGCCGAACTGGGAGGCGTCGGCCTCATCGTGCGCAGTGATGGCGCTGAAACCAACCTCGGTGCACCGAGCACGGGGTCGCTGTCGCAGTTCTTCGGGCCGATGGACGCCCTCCGGATTGGTGCCGACGCGCTCGTCGTAACGGCCATGCCCGGCTCTGACAGGGAAGCATCCACCCTCGAAACTCTTGCCAAGGTGACTTCTGAGGCACACCGCTGGGGTCTTCCCGTGCTTGGGGAAATGGTGCCAGGAGGCTTCAACAGCGGCCCCGAGTCTCGAGGCACTGAGGCCATCGCACTCGCCGCCCGCCTCGGCGCCGAACTGGGTGCCGATTTCATCAAAGCCCCGTACTGCGACGACTACGGCACTGTCACCTCGTCGACGTTTGCGCCAGTTGTCATCCTCGGTGGCGCAAAGGGAGACGAGCGGTTGATGTTGTCCAACATCCATGCCGCGATCGCCGCGGGAGCCAAGGGAGTCGCCATCGGTCGCAACGTGTTCCAGAGCGACGACCCGGAGGCCATGACCCGTTCGATCGTGGCCATCGTGCACCAGAACGCATCAGTCGATGACGCGCTCATGACGCTTCGTGGATGATCCACCATGTCTTCGTCCCCTGCTGTCGTCATCGGCCTAGACGCCGGCACGACATCGGCAAAGATGGTCGCGGTCGACGTTCAGGGGACGATCCAGGCCAGTGCCGAGTCAGACCCGATCCCAACGCAGGCGCCGTCCCCCGGGGCGAGCATCCAGCACCCGTCGGCCATCTGGGACGCACTTGCCACGGCCTGCCGACAAGGCCTGTCCACCCTGGATCGCTCGACACCCGTTACTGCTGTCGCTCTGGCGGCACAGAGCGGCTCGGTCGCACCGGTCGAGAGGCTTGACGGCCAACTCGACAGCAGTTTCAGCACATGGATGGACAAGCGCTCGCGAGACCTCGTTAGTTCGTGGGATGCCAGCAAGCGGAAGGCCATCAGGACCCTCAGTGGGTGGAATCCCGCGCCAGGCCTGGGACTATCGACCATCTGCTGGCTCCGCGCCGAAGCGGCCGTCGAAGCACGCAGGTGGCTATCGGTCGATGACTTCCTGATCCACGAGTTGACGGGCTCATGGGTCACGAACCCTTCGAATGCTGCCGGCATGCAACTGATGGACGTGTCCTCGCTGGAGTGGAGCCCCGAACTCTGCGAGATGGCCGGGATTGAGGCGACTGCGCTTTCGGCCCTCCTGCCGTCCGGAGAACGAGCGGGCCAACTCACTGCCAGTGCTGCCGAGGCAACCCAACTGGCGCAAGGCACGCCCGTGGTGGTCGGCGGCCACGACCAATCCTGCGCCGCTCTCAGCCTCGGGGTGACTGCCCCGGGTTCGGCGCTGCTTTCGCTGGGTACTGCCTGGGTGGTCACGATGGTCACCGACCGCGCTGACCCTGCTGCCGTACCCAAAGGCTTCAACCTGAGCCCGCACGTAGTGCAAGACCGGTGGGCTGTCTCCAAGCACCTCGGCGGCCTAGGCCCGGCATTGGCCTCGGAGATGGCCGGCGAAGTAACCGAACTGGAAGCCGGGCTAGGTCAGCCAACGCCAAGCATCGACGACCCGTACTTCCTCCCGGCGTTCCGAACCGTCGACCGCGCCAAGTCGGAGCAGTTCTCAGGGCTGGCATCTACCTCCCGGGTCGAACGCCTGAGGGCGGTGATGGAGGCGTGCGCCTTTGAAGCCCGACTGGCCCTCGAACAGGCTTCGTCGTCGGTCCCGGTAGTCGAGCTGACGGTTGTCGGTGGCGGGACCAACAGCCGCTACCTCACTCAACAGATCGCAGATGTCGCAGGTGTTCCGCTCACTGTTCGCCGCGAAACGAGCCAGCCCGCTATGGGAGCAGCAATGCTCGCAGCCCGTGCATCAGGGTGGTTGGCTTTCGACGCCGCGACGACACCAGCCGAAACGATCCTCCCTTCTCGCCGGTACGGCGACACCACGGACAGGCGCTACGCCGAGTACCGCCGACTCACCTCAGGAGACGAACGATGACTAAGCCGAAGGTTGCGGTGACTATCGGACGATCGCACTACGACCGGATGTTCAGTGCGAGGGCTTGGCAGGACCTCGAGCAGATGGCCACCGTCGTCCACCACGAGGGGGACGAACCGGCAAGCCGGGAGGAACTGATCGACCTTCTTCCTGGAGTAAGGGCCTGCATCACGAGTTGGGGGGTCGGCCAACTGGATGCCGAGGTGATCGCGGCCGCCGATTCGCTGGAACTGATGTCGCACATGGGCAGCAGCATCAAGCGTTTCGTGTCGGACTCGGTGTGGGATCGCGGGATCCGTGTGACGAGCGCCGGAATCACGCTCGCGCGCGACGTCGCCGAGACGACGCTCGGTCTGATGATCGTCGGCCGCAAGCGGATCTGGCCCCTCGGGCGTCACGTGGCAGCCGGCGGTTGGCGCGACAGCCCGGTGTGGGACCAATGGGACGCTCGGGAACTCGCCCGATCGACCGTTGGCCTCGTCGGCGCAAGCAACGTCGGACGCCATGTCATCGAACTCCTCACCCCGTTCCAGACCAACATCCTTGTTGCCGACCCTTACCTCGCCGATGAGGAAGCGGCAGGTCTCGGGGTTCAACGAGTCGAACTACACGAACTGGCCACGCGGGCCGACATCGTCTCGCTCCACTGCCCGGAGAACGAGCACACCCGGCACATAGTGGACGCCGAGGTCCTCAGCGCGATGAAGGACGGAGCAGTCCTCATCAACACCGCCCGCGGTGGATTGGTCGACGAAGTTGCACTCATCGGCGAATTGAAGACCGGCAGGATTTTCGCTTTCCTCGACGTCACCGACCCTGAACCTCCAACGATCGACAGTCCGCTCAGGCAACTCGAGAACGTCGTCGTCACCCCTCACATCGCCGGATGCGTAGAGAACTGCAACCGGATGGGTGAACTCGCCGTAGAGGAAGTTCGGCGCCACATGGCAGGTGAGCCGGCGGTCTACGAGATCCGTCAAGACATGCTGGACCGCATTGCCTGAGCGCCGACGACGCTCGGTGCCGGTCAGCTGAGGATCAGGCCACCGTCGGCCTCGATCGACTGCCCGGTGATATAGCGAGCATCGTCGCTCGCGAGGAAGGCGATCACCCCCGCGATCTCCTCGGGTTCGGCGAGACGCTTCAAGGCGGTGTCCTCCGCACGCGAGGCCAACCATTGGTCGGCCGTCATGCCGAGCGTCGCCCCGATCTCTGCGGCCACCTGTCGGACCATCGCGGTAAGCGTGTTGCCAGGGCAGACGGCGTTGACGGTGATCCCGTGGGGCCCAAGCTCCATCGCTGCTGAACGGGTCAAGCCGATCACGCCACTCTTCGTAGCGGAGTACTCCGCCGAGTTGGGCCAACTGGTCTTCCCGGCCATCGACGAGATGTTGACGATCGCACCACGGCCCTGCTCGATCATGATCGGCGCGACGAGGCTGTTCGCCACGAGAACGCCCGTGAGGTTCACTGCGACCAGGTCTTCCCACCGCTCGGGCGGAATATCGGGCAGGGGACCTCCGACATATACGCCGGCGCAAGCCACCAGTACGTCTATGCGACCCCACTCTTCGAGGATCGCAGCAAAGGCCGCCTCCTGCTCTGGATGTGAACGCACGTCACAAGACAGCGCCATGGACCGCACTCCTAGTGCTGATACTTCTGCGGCCGTCGCTTCATTCTCCCCCTGCTCGATGTCCAAGCAGGCAACCGCCGCTCCTTCGGATGCGAAGCGGACAGCAGTTGCTTGACCGATTCCCGTTGCTGAACCGGTGACGACGACGACCTGCTCGGGAAACCGGCCAAGCGGAGAAGAATTCGGCATGGCGCTGAGTGTAGGCAGTCGTCTCGTGGGGATCAGTCGGTCGAGTCTGCTTGCAGCGAGCCGTCAAGAGATGCAGGTCCATGGACCGCTCGACCACACTCCTCGACCCCTCAGCGTGCCGAAAGGCCTGCTCGCCCGAGGACCGCTCTCGCGGCTGCGGTTGCATTCTCCAAGGCAGCCGCCTCATCGCCAGTAGTCAGCGTGCGATCCCGGACGACGAAGCGGCCATCCACCAGGACGTGCAGGACATCGCGTGGCGTCGCGCAGTAGACGAGAGCCGACGGCACGCTGTGGACAGGAGCCACGAAGGGACTGGCGAGGTCGACGACCACCAGATCGGCAATCCGAGAGGGTTGGATGGTGCCGAGTTCCTCCCCTCGATTCAACAGCCTGGCTCCCCCCCGGCAAGCCATCGCCAAGACCTCCTCCGGCTGGAGCACCATGGCGTCGAGCCGTCCGACCTTCTGCAACAACGCGGTGGCCTTGCAAGCCTCGAACATGTCTTGACGGTTGTTGCTGCCCGCACCATCCGTGGCCAAGGCAACGTTCACCCCATGGTCCAGGAGTTCTCGGACCGGGGCGATACCCGATGCCAGGTACATGTTGGAGACCGGACAGTGGACGACAGAAGCGCCACGTTCGGCGATGAGCTGGATCTCGGCCTCGTCCAACCACACCGAGTGGGCCAACTGCACATCAGGTCCCAGGACACCGAGAGAGTCCAACCACGGCACATGGCGAAGTCCCCGCTCCTCGAGGCTCATCTCGACCTCTACCCGCGTCTCCGCGCAATGGGTGTGGATGTGGCCGCCCCATGAACGGGCCGCATCAGCAGTGGCCAACATGGCATCGTCCGAACACCCCCAGGGGATCAGGGGCGCTAGGCCGATGCTGATGCGTCCGTCGCACGATCCATGCCATGTCTCATGCAGCGGCTGGACGCGCGCCAGGACCGTGTCAGCCGACTCGGTAAGGGGCGCGTGGTAGTTGCGGTCCGCCCAACCTCGGGCCAGTTCGAACCGTATTCCCAGTTCCGCCGCTGCCTCGCACACGGCATCGTCAATGTCGGCGTCGGCGTGCACATACTGGTGGTCGATCACGGTCGTGGCACCCGACCGGAGGTTCTCGATCAAGCCCAGCGTCGCGGCAGCACGCGCCGCATCAGCGTCGATCTCGCCAGCTGCCGGCCAGATGCAGTCCCTCAACCAGTCGAGGAGGGACTTGTCGTCAGCCAGTCCCCTCAAGAGCGTCTGGAAGAGGTGTGTGTGCCCGTTCACCATGCCCGGCATCACGGCGCATCCCGTGATGTCGACCACCGTTTCAGCGCTGCGGCGTGCCGAGAGTGGCGGCTCGCCGGCACCAACCCCGGCTATCACGGAGCCGTCCACCAGGACCCAGCCAGGGTCGTGGACGGTGTCCCGGTCATCGACCGTCACGACCGCCCCGCCCTCCAGGAGCGTTGACCTCTCTCGGCTCGCCACCCCGGGATCGGACCTCAGGGAGCCCATGTGGCGAACGCGTCGATCACCGGAACCATGTCGTCCATCAATGGGTAGAGGATCGGGCAGGTCACTCCGGCGTCCACGAACTCCGCGACCGTGTCGACGCACTGGGAAGTTGTCCCGACTGCCATCAGCGAACGGACCAGGTCGTCGGGAATCAGGTCGGCCGCCCGTCGGTAGTCGGATTCGTCGGCCGGCCAGCCGACCACTTCCTGCACGCGCGCTACCAGGTCGGGATCTGCGCCACTGGCCTCCATGATGTGCGGTTCTGTTCCCAGGTAGTAGGCCACGAGCGACTTTCCTGTCCGCACCGCCTCGTCCGGATCGTCGTCGGAGAGGGAGCAGGCCAGGAGTTCAGGTCGGTCGATGTCCTCGATGGTGCGGCCGGACCTGCTGGCACCCTCTGCCACTCGGGCGACTGCCTGGCGGATGTAGTCCGGCGTGACCACGTAGTTCAGGACGACCCCGTCGCACAACTCGCCAGCCAGTTCTAAGGCCTTCGGTCCGGTGGCGCCAAGGTAGATCGGGATGTCGCGCGGCCCCCGGTCTCCGTAGGCGATATCCAGCCTCACTCGGTCGAGGTTCACGAACTCACCCTCGTAGGAGACCTCCTCCATGGTGAACAGGGCCCGGATCGCCTCGATGTTCTCCCGCAGAGCCTTTAGTGGGCGTCGCCGGTCTTCACCCACTCGAGAAGCGAGTGGCTCCCACCAGGCTCCGAGGCCCAGCATGACGCGGCCGGTTCCTTCGGGAGTGGGCCCCGCCAACTCCCACATCGTGCTCCAGGTTGCCGCGATGACGGCAGGGTTGCGTGTCCATATCGGCAGCACCCCNGATCCGACCCGGGTGGTTCGGGTCTGGGCTAGCAGGGCNCTCATCATCACCACGCAGTCCCGCGCCAGNCTGGTGTCGGCCTGCCAGATCTCGACTATCCCCCGCTCTTCTGCGTACCGGGCCATCTCCAACTCGTAGGCCACAGGATGCTTGTCCTGAAAGTAGAGGGCGATCCGCTGTTCCATCGCCGCGGACCCTAGTGCGCTTCCCGGTAACGCCAGATTCCCGCGCGGCCTACTCTCCGGTCATGGGCAACAGGCAGATCCACCCCGACGGGATCGCTCCTCCGGCCGCGAACTACGCCCATGCGGTGTTGTCCGAAGCTCCCGAGAAGATCCTCCACACAGCGGGCGTGGTCCCGACTCTGCCGGATGGCAGCGTGCCCGAAAGCCTTGATGAACAGGCTTCTGCCGTCTGGGAAAACGTCCTGGCGATCCTTCGCTCTGCATCCATGGGGCCGGCCCATGTCGTCTCCGTGACGACCTACGCGACGCCGGGCCACGAACTCGGCAGGGTCATGGCAGCGCGGGACCGAGCGCTCGAGGGCCGTCTAGTCGCATCCACACTGGTGGTGGTGCAAGAACTGGCACAGCCAGAGTGGAAGGTCGAGGTCGCAGTAGTAGCCGTCAGCTGACCGATCGGCAACAGGGCGTCAGCCGGCACCTGTCGTGGTCTTGTGCCAACGGCCGATGGAACGTTCCTGGAGCCAGCCGAAGAACAGGAAGACGGTCACTCCCAGCGCAGAGGACATGATCACCGCTGCAAGCAACTCCTCGCCCGCCAGTTGGCTCGCGTGCTTGCGCAGCAACTGGCCGATCCCGGCGTCGCCCTTTCCGAAGAAGAAGTCTCCGACGATGGCGCCGATGACCGAAAGTCCGGCCGAGATGCGCAGTCCGGCAAAGACCGCCGGCAGGGCCGCCGGGAACATGAGTTTGCGCATCCGGGTGACCCGGTTGGCATGGTGGAGCGTAAAGAGGTCGTGGAGGCCGCTGTCAGCCGACTGCAGCCCGAACAGGGTGTTCAAGAGGATCGGGAAGAGCGAGATGATCACGCACACCACTACCCGTGACGTCTGACCGGTCCCGAACCAGAAGCCGATGAGCGGGGTGATGGCCAAGATCGGAATGGCCTGAAGCGTGACCATGAACGGGAAGATGGCCCGCTCAGCGAACTTCGCCTGGCTCATCGTGATCGCAAGCACGAACCCGATGAGGATGGCGATGGAAAGTCCGATCATGGCCACCTTCGTGCTGGACCAGACAGAGTTCAGGATGAGCGAGAAGTTGTCCCATTCCAGAAATCCCACCTGGATCACTTCGTGGGGCGGCCTGAGGAGGAACCGCCTACGGGGTTCCAGCACCCCGTAGGCGATGAAATACCAGATTCCCACGAATCCGGATCCCAGGATCATGGGAGGAAGGATCCGCTGGGAGAGGCTGCGGACCGTGCCCGGCCCCTGAACCGCATTTCGCTCGGTCATGCGTGAGACCCCCGGAGGTTCTGGGACACCTGCCCGCAGAGCTCAGCGAACAGCGGGTCGAACCGAAGTTCTGGTAGGCGCGGATATTCGAAATCGATTTCGAACTCAGCAACTATCCGACCGGGTCGCGCCGACATCACCAACACCCGGGTCGAAAGGAACACCGCCTCGCTGATCGAGTGTGTGATGAACAGTCCCGCGAATTCTTCGCTTCTGAAGAGCTGCTGCGTCTGCTCGTTCAGGTGCTCTCGGGTGATCTCGTCGACGGCCCCGAAGGGTTCGTCGAACAGGAACACCGGAGGCTTCAGGGTCAACGATCGGGCCAGGGAGCAGCGCATCTTCATGCCGCCGGAGAGGGTTGCGGGATAGTGATCCTCGAATCCCGCCAGGCCAACCAGCTCGATGGCCTCGGCCGCCAACTGCTTGCGTTCCTCGCCTCCGACACCGTGTAGTTCGGCAAAGAGTTCGACGTTTCCCTGAACTGTTCTCCAGTTCAGGAGCGTGGAGTCTTGGAACACATAGCCCAGTTGGTCCGTGTCCGCGCTCACGGAGCCGCTACTGGGTTCAAGGAGGCCGGAGGCGATCCTCAAGAGCGTGGACTTCCCGCAGCCCGATGGGCCCACGACCGTGACGAATTCGCCCTGGTCGACGGTGAAGGAGACGTCTTGGAGGGCCTCGGTCCCGTCAGGAAAGACCATGCCCGTCTTGTTGAACGCCAGCGATCCGAGCTGCATTTCAGTTCCGATTGAACTCATTGAATTCGAAGTCCCAACTCTGCGATTGGTCGACCGTGCTGGCGAGCCTGTGAAGCGCCTGTCGGGCGGCCGGGTCCGCGCGCTCTGCCGAGAGAGGCACTGAGAACAACGCCTCTCAATCCGTGCATGCTCGCCCCCACTGGTGTCTTTGGTCGAAACAGTCGCGAAACCCTGCATCCAGCGGGTGGATCCTGCATTCAGCGGGCGAAGTCCTGCATTGAGCGGGAGATCCTGCGTTCAGCTGGCGAACCTGGGTTGGACTGCGAGAACGGACACTACACAGGAACGGACAGGGCGGTCCAAGGCGAGACCGCAGCGAGAGTTTCCCGAGTGCCGTTCGGACACCAACCACACGCCTCACGCGAGGCGGTGGAGCCGGGGCAGAAAAATGTACTGTTCCGCCATGCGAGTTGGGATCTTCCTCTTCGGAGGGGTGGAGATGGATGACGTCGGCAGCGGGCCGCCTAATCCGACAGACAGACGGTACGACAACGACGCCGTGTGGCAAGCCACCGAACGGCTCATCGATGCAGGAGTGACCGCCGAACGACTCGGCTACGACTCCTATTGGCTCACCGAGCACCACTTTCAATACGAGGGGTACGAGGTCATCCCCAATGGCCTCATGTTGGGCGCGGTGATCGCTGAGAGAACTGAGCGCATCCGTTTGGGCATGGCGTTCAACATCATTCCCCAATGGCACCCATTGCGATTCGCAGAGGATTTCGCCACCTTGCACAACTTGTCGGGCGGACGCGCCATCCTCGGGGCGGGACGCGGGACTGTCCCGCGAGAAGCAGAGACGCTCGGCACCCAGATCGGGAGCTTCGACAATCCCAGCCAAGCGGAAGCCGACCGCTTGAACCGTCAACAGTTCGACGAGGCCATGCAGGTAATCCAGATGGCGCTCAATCAGGAGAAATTCTCTTTCCACGGCGAGGTCTACGACCTACCGCCGCCCGGCATCCCCGACCGCGGGGACACGGTCCGCGAACTCACCCTCGTGCCGCGCCCACGCCATCCTTACGAGACATGGCAGGCGATCACCTCGCCGCCCACCCTCGAGCAGACTCCGAAGCGTGGCTGGGGGGGTGTCTTCTGGAACAACCACCCATCCTTTCTGGCGGAGCGCTGGGAGCGATTTGCAGAGGTCTACGAGGAATCGCATGGACGGGCCTTGGCGCGCGGTGAAAAAAGAATGCTGGTGCTGTGCACCCGAGTCGCGGACACGCGCGAGCGGGCTGTCGAGGAGTTGCGACCCGGGCACGACGAGTTCTGGAAGTTCCTCGGCCCCTACGGCTGGAGCAAGGGGTACATGGGCCAGGACGGTAAACCCGCAGCGGCAGGTCTGATTCCGAGTCTGGAGGAGTCGCTCGACCAGCGCATCTTCCTAGCCGGCTCTCCCGAAGACCTGGCCGAATCGATCGCCTGGTATCGGGAACTGGTTGGAGTCGAGGACCTCCTGCTCTTCCCTGGTATGCCCGGCGATCCCTATGACGTCGTTGAGGCACAGATGGAGCGGCTCGCCAACGAGGTCCTGCCACTCCTGGCCTGAAGCCCTCAGAGATTGGCCTCCCCTTGACCGCCGATGCCGAGGTGATCGTGGTCGGAGGCGGCCACAACGGGTTGCTGTGCGCGGCCTATCTGGCTAGGGAGGGGGTCGACACCCTCGTCCTGGAAGCCCGGCCGACTGTGGGTGGCACTGCCTCCACGGTCGAGGATCTCGGAGCGCGATTCAACGTGTGCCACTGCACACATTCGCTCATCCGGGCTCTTCCACTTGACGAAGAACTGGGACTCAGCGACCACGGCCTCTCCTACCTCTCGACCGATGCCGACTGCATCTTCTCCTTCCACGACGGCCACGACCCATGGGTCCTCTTCCACGACGCCGAACGCACCCTCGAGGGCCTTTCCGCCACCCATCCGGGCTCCGTAGACGGCTACCGCCGCTACCTCGCCGACACCCTCCCGGTCGCCGAACTCGTCCTTGACATGCTGCGCACCCAGCCCACCGCACCGCGGCTGGCGGCTGGCGCCATGCGTCGAGGGAACCGCGGGCTAGGTCGACTCCTGAGATGGTCCCGGGCCAGCGCCGCCGAGGTCCTCAACAACTACTTCGAGGACTGGCGGCTCGCCATACCGGCAGCCGCCATCGGACCCACCGTCTGGGGCGTGACACCGGAGGCTCCCGGCACCGGATTGGCCGCACTGGCCTACGCGATCCGACACCGCGTCCAGAGTGGCCGACCGGCGGGTGGCAGTGGGGCACTGGTGGAGGCCATCCGCAGTTCCTTCGAAGCAGCCGGAGGGCGGATCATGTGCGGAGCGAGAGTGGAGTCACTGCCTTTACGAAAGGGCCTGCTGGACGGAGTCGTACTCTCCGACGGCACTCACCTGCGAGCCCGCACCGTCGTCGCGGCGTGTGACCCCTCCGATGTGTTCGTCCGCTGGCTGGGAAGCGACCTGCCACCATCAACTCGTCGACTTGCCAACCGATGGCGACAAGTCCCGCGCCCGAAGGGCTACGAGTCCAAGGTGGACGCAGTCCTTTCCGGGATTCCGATCCCGGCCGCAGCTGGAACGCTCGCGGGGCACATACCGGGCTTCGATGCGGTCGGACACACCACGGTGGTCTCGCCCTCACCGGACGATTTACGCCAGGCCCACCATCGCCGGGCCGACGGGCAGGTTGCCGAACGCCCGACGCTGCTCATCGACGTTCCGTCCCTGGTGGACCCATCGATGTCGCCGGGTGTGGGCAGGCATGTGCTCAGCCTGGAGGTGTTGTTCACCCCCTACGACCATCCTGGGGGGTGGGCCAGCTCCAGCGAACCCGACCGTTGGCTGGACCTCTGGGCGAGCCAGATGCTCCCCGAAGCACGCAGCCTGATTGAAGACTGGCGAGTTATGACTCCGGACCGCTACGAAGCTGAGTTCTCGATGCACCAGGGCTACTCCCCGGCATGGGCGGGTTCTCCACTGGATGCCTTTCTGGGCCGCTCTCCGGAGTTGACGCGCTACCGGACGCCGATAGCCGGTCTCTTTCTCACCGGGGCGGGTACGTACCCGGGTGCAGGAATAGTCGGAGCGTCTGGTCGCAACACCGCCCGAGTGGTGCTAGCCGCCCTCAAAAGTCGGAGTGGGGGCGGCTGATGACCATTCCGCTGGGCATCGGCCTCATGCCCCATGGCCCGGTGGCTGACCTCGTGGACCTTGCAACACTCGCCGAGGAGCTCGACTGCCGGCGCTGTTGGGTTTACGACGAGGGCTTGGCCACGAGGGACGTCTACGTCACCCTGGCGTCCGTCGTCCTGGCAACAAGCACCATCCGGGTGGGTACCGGGATTACGAACCCCTATTCCCGGCACCCGGGTACCACTGCCTCCGCCATCGCCACGATCGACGAACTCAGTGGAAATCGGGCATTCATCGGGCTCGGAGCCGGTGGCGGAATGACACTGGGGCCCATGGGAATCGAGCGTCGGCGACCAGTCGCCGAGGTGGAGTCCATGGTGCAGGCATTGCGCGGCCTCTTCACCGGCGACACTGTGGACGCCAATGCCGAGACCTTCGGATTCCGGCGCGCTCGACTCGATTACGGGCGCGCCGGCATAGAGATCTTCCTAGCGGGCCGAGGTCCTCGGATGACCGACCTGGGAGGCCGCCTGGCCGACGGGTTCCTCCTGAGCTGGGTGCACCGCGAACTACTCGACGGACACGTGGCTTCATTGCGCTCTGCGGCCGAGACACACGATCGCCATTTCACGATCGTCTGGTCCACGATGCTGGTCACCTCAGACGCCGATCTCCAGACGGCCCGTGAATCCCTGTCGTTCAGGCTCCCTGACTCCCCCGACTCGGTGAAGGCCATGATCGGCATGACCGAACGTGACACGGTCGCCCTCCGTGAGGCACTCCGGCAGGGTGGACCACCCGCCGCCGCCCACCTCGTGCGCGAGGATTGGGTTCCGCACTTCGTGCTCATGGGTTCACCAGATGGCGTCGCCAGCGAACTCCTCGAGACCATGGCCCGCTGCGGCATCGACGAGTTCCAACTCCCCGCCCTGTCGGCTGACGCCGGGGCCGAGGCCGCAGCGGCGAACATCCGCCGCGCTGCCGGCATATTCCGCTCCGAGGCCGCTCCCTAGGACAGGTAGTCAGCCAGGTCGAGTCCGGGGTAGCTGACGCGCTCTCCGTACTCGCGCCTCTCGAGCTTGTACGTGGCGTCGAAACCGACTTTGGTCCCCACGCCCCGCAGGTCACCCACCGGGTCCATCTCATGACCCTGTGCACCGGGCACCGTAAAGACGTCGTCCGGCCAGTGGACCCGATTCGTGAGCGCCCACTGGACTTCGGTCGCTTGGTACATGTCAACGTCCCGGTCCACCACCACCACGTGGCGCACGTTGAGATGGGCGGCCATCGCCGCTAGGGCAAGGTTCCTCGGAGTTCCTGGGTTGTCCCTGTCGATCTGGACCACGGCCAGAAAACCATTCGCGTAGGGAGGGATGTGCACATCAGCGCCCGGGTCCAGATGACGGACGAATCTGCGCAGGAGGGGCTCACGGGGAAGGACGTTCCCGAGGTAGATGTGCTCGAAGGAGCCGGGAACGATGGTCTGGTAGATCGGGTCGTCGCGCCATGAGATGGCAGTGACCTCGAACGTCGGACTGTTCCACGGTTCGCCGTGGTATCCGTGGAACTCTGCCAATGGACCCTCCGGTTCCCGAACCGCTGGATGCAACAGGCCTTCGACGACCACCTCGGCGTCCACGGGGACATCGACGTCGACCGTGTTGGCCTGACACACTTCGATGCCGCGTCCTCGTATGGCACCCGCTATGAAGAGTTCGTCCACCGGTGTCTTGACTCCGGCTGCAATCATGACTGCCGGGTCCAGGCCGATCGCTAGGGCGATCGGGAATGGTGCATCGGGGTCCTCCCGGGACTTCCAGAAGGTGCCCACGTCCCGCCATTCGTTGACATTGAAGCCAAATCGGTTCCGGTCCAACCGAAGCATCCGGTTGTAGCCGAGATTCCCCCTCCCCGAAACTGGATCCCGTGCCACCGTCACGGCGCCCGTGATGAAGGCTCCGCCATCACCCCTTGAGTGAACTGGGATGGGCAGGAGTGACGTGTCGACGTCGCTCCCAACCACGGAGTTGGCCTTCCAGGGGGCGTTGTCGGTCAGGACCGGTCCGACTCCATGGGCCGGTTCCAGGACATGTTCCATCACGTCCACCACCTCGTTGGGTTGGCAGCCCAACGCAATGGAGGCGCGGCGAACGGAAGCCACTCCTCCGCAGAAGATGGGCCACGGGCTCTCTTCCGGTTGTTCGAAGAAACCGGCCGCGCTACCTGATCGCTCCAACGCGGCACCCACATCGGCCAGTTCGTGCAGCATGGAAACCGGCCGGGAAATCCGTGCCAGTTGCCCGGCCTCCTCCAAGGCCTCAACGAAACTGCGCAGGTCGTGAATGTCCTTCATCGGTGAATCGTCCTGGACTGGCTGGTAGTGGCAACCAGTTTTCCACGGTGGAACACCTTTCGGGCCATGGGGGCGTCGGCTATGGCGCCACGCACCGACGGTGCGTCGATCGCCACCAGGTCGGCGACGGCCCCGACGACCGGTCCAGCAGATGGCAGACCCATGCAGGCGCGGGCGTCGGTTCCCACCATGCGGAAGGCCTCGTCGGGGAGAAGGTGCCCGGCCATCACCAGAAGGGCGGCCGTCTCTAGCGGGTCGCTACGGCCGACCAGGTTGAAGGGGTCTTGGACATTGTCCGCTCCGGCACAAACCAGAGCTCCGCTCCTGCGCAACGCACCTATCGCCGTCAGACCACGCGGGGTGGCCGTCGGATGGTCCCGACCCTGAAGGAACAAGTTGGTCTGCGGCAGGGCCACCACGCTCATGCCGGCATCGGCCACTAGCCGGGAGACCGCCTCCTGGACGTCCGGGGACTGGAGGCCGAGCGTCACACAGTGACTGGCAGTCACCGGGTGCGCGAAATCGGTATCGATAACCATCTGGGCGAGCTCAGGGAGGTAAAGGATCCCAGGATCAAGCATCTCGTCCACATGAAGGTCCAGACCGATCCCAGCGTCCGATGCCGCCGCCAAGGCATCCGTCATCAGCGCGGTCCCGTCCGGATCCAGATGCGGGCATCCACCGATCAGGTCGACGCCGATATCGAGAGCGGCGACCAACGCTCGACGGTTTCCCCTTCCTTCCGAGCCGGTGATCGGATTGCTGGTGAGCGCCACGATCTGGACATCCATCAAGTCGGCCATCCGGTGGCGCGCCTCGCGGACCGCCTGAAGGGCGTCTTCGCCAGTACCGACGTTGACGTGCGTGCGTACCGCCGTGGCACCGTTCGCCAGAAGCAACCCGAGGGCATCGGTGGCCCGGTCGGCAATCTCATCCGGCGTGAAGAGTCCATCCGATGCTGCCTTCGTCCAGGCTTCGATGGCCCCCATCAGATCCCCTCGCGGGTTCGGCACCCGTTCAGCGGTGAGGGCCTTGTCCAGATGGGCGTGCGGCTCGGCCATGGCTCCGAACAACAGCCAACCGTTGAGCTCTTCCCGGGGGGTCCCCGCGGCCACCGGTGTCCCAGCGTCGACGACAGCCGACACCGAACCTTCGACAACGTGGACGTCGACCAAGTGCCCGTCGCCGAGATGACCCCCAGCCAGCACCCGATCGGGTGCCAAATCTGAGGGCGGGCTGGACACGTCGTGAGGCTAGTGCAGCGCGTTATTCCAATACCCGGCCGACGGGTGCCGTGACGCCAGAGCCTGATAGGAAATCGGCCATGTCCGACCCGCGTCGCTTGATCATAGGAATCACCGGAGCGAGCGGCGTGGGTTACGGGATCCGCGCACTCCAGTTGCTCGCCGCCGATCCCAATATCGAAACGCATCTCGTGATCACTGCCGCAGCACGCGTCACCGTCGGACTTGAGACCAGTATGTCAACCGACGAAGTCGAGGCCCTGGCCGACGTCGTCCACCCCATTCGCGACATCTCGGCTGGACCAGCCAGCGGTTCGTTCCCGGCCGACGGGATGCTCGTTGCTCCCTGCTCGATTCGCGCCCTTTCGGCCATTGCCCATTCTCACAGCGCCGATCTGCTCACTCGGGCAGCCGACGTGACCCTCAAGGAACGCAGGCCACTGGTGCTCATGGTGCGGGAAACACCCCTGCATCTAGGCCACCTCCGCCTCATGGCCAACGTCAGCGAGATGGGTGGCATCATCTTTCCTCCAGTACCTGCCTTCTACGAGCACCCGACAGATCTTCAGCAGATGGTTACCGGCACCACGGCGCGGGCACTGGCGCAACTGGGGGTAGCCGTACCGGAGCTGGGGCGCTGGGAAGGCCCCAGAGGGAACCCACCTCCCAGTTGAACCAGTCCTCCACCCGAGAGAAGCGTTTTCCGCATCGCTTTGCATGTGGCCGCGACGACTCGCTCTGCCTATTGGACCGATCTACCCATTCCTGTGTAATGTCCCGATTCGCAGTCCAACCGCGGTTCGCCAGCTGAACGCAGTATTTCCCGCTCAAAGCAGGATTTCTCCCGCTGGATGCAGGATTTCGTGACTGCTTCGATCAAATACACCAGTGGGGGCGAGTATGTACCGATCGCGAAACGTTGTTCTCTGTGCCTTTCTCGGCATAGCGCTCATCGCCGGAGCCTGTGGCTCTGACGCCGAGGATGACCAAGGCGCTGAGCCAGCAGCAACCGTGGCAACGACGGCTGCGCCGGCGACCACCGCGGCACCGACGACCACTGCTGCAGCACCGACCGAAGAACCGGCCGCAGCATCGACCGATCTGGCGGCTGTGTGTCCGGCCACGGTGGTGATCCAGACCGACTGGTTCCCCGAGTCCGAGCACGGCGGCGTGTACGAACTGG
>PBOU01000063.1 GCA_002724415.1 Planctomycetaceae bacterium | reverse complement strand
ATCGCCGCGGTCTGTTGTGAAAACCCGGGCACATTTGTCAATCCGTACACCGGCCCACGACAGTTCGGGTGGATTGCTCCAGGGTACTCCGCTTCGCTGACCGTGCTCAACCTCACACGCCCAGTGACCATTCGCAACGACCAACTGGCCACCAAGTGTGGGTGGTCTCCGTTCGAGGGAATCACCTTTCCCGGATCCGTCGAGGCTGTCGTCATCGACGGTCAACGAGTCCGTTAACCTGCCTTCAATTGCGGCACTGCGGCCGGAAGCCTAATCTGTCTGGCCGCAGCGCATTCCATTTCAGGAGACGACATGAAACGTTTTTGCTTGGCCGTGAGCGTGGGACTGATCCTTGTCGCAGCCGCGACCGTCTCGAGCACGGCGCCTCCCGCAAACAAAACACCCCGGCACGTCAGCATCGACTCCGGCCCGCGCAATCCTTGGACCAACCTGCAATTCAACGATCGCCGGGAAAATTTTCAGTTCGTGATTGTCACCGACCGAACCGGCGGACGTCGTCCCGGTGTCTTCCGAAACGCAGTCGACCAGATCAATCTCCTCCAACCCGAGTTCGTCGTCTCCGTCGGTGATCTGATCGAAGGCTACACCGAGGACCCGGGACAATGGGCCCTCGAGTGGTCCGAATTCGAGACAACGGTCGACCGGCTCGAGATGCCGTTCTTCTTCTGTGCCGGCAACCACGACATCAGCAATTTGCCGATGAGTCGCGACTGGACCCGACGTTTTCGCCGCAGTTATTACCATTTCGTCTATCACGACTGCCTGTTCCTGGTTCTCAACTCAGAAGACCCTCCCAAGCAGGGGGATTTTCATTTCAGCCAGGCACAAAGAGACTGGGCCACAGAGGTCCTCAAGAAAAACCGGGACGTCCGTTGGACATTTGTTGTGACACACAAGCCCACCTGGACCTACCCGAACGCCGACCTCGCCAAGCAAGGCTGGGCACAAATTGAAAATGCATTGGCCGGCCGGAAATACACCGTCTTCACCGGTCACAAACACGCTTACGCTCGTTTCATCCGGCGAGGACAGGAGTATTACATGCTGGCCACGACCGGAGGTAGCTCCACGTTGAGTGGAGTGCCCGAAGGACGCTTTGACCACTTCGTGTGGGTGACCATGACGGAGAAAGGTCCAGTGCTGGCCAACCTGCTGCTTGATGGAGTGAAATCCAAGACACTTCGCACACTCGCCGACCCCTCGGCCGGCAAGTAAATCACTTCCCGGACTTTTTCATGTGCCCTCAACAGGACCAGATCAACAATGACGCGATTTCTTGAAGGACAGGTCGCCCTGGTTACCGGAGCCGGACGCGGATTGGGCCGCGCTTTTGCAGAGCATCTGGCCGCTGCCGGAGCCAGCGTNGGAGTGCACGGGATGCGTGAACATGGCCCCAGCGAGTACGGGGAAGGCACGACCCTGACCGAAACCGCCCGAGAAATCGGTGAATCCGGTGGCGTGGATGCGTTGCGCGTTCTAGCCGACCTGACCGATGCCGAACAAGTCGAACGGATCGTGGCCGAGGTGACCGAACAACTCGGCCCAATCGACATACTGGTCCACAACGCCGGGGGTGACATTGCCGCCGCCGGGGGAAAACCTGACCCGAACGACGCGGTGATGATCAAGCAGGAGGATGTCGAGGCGGTTCTCGACAGAAACCTGCTCACCACGATCCTGGTCTGCCGCGAGGTGGCCCGTGGAATGATCGAACGCAACCACGGACGGATCATCACCATCAGTTCGATTGCCGCCTTCAAGGGCAACGCCCAGGGAGCTATCTACGCCACGGCCAAGGCCGGACAGGTGGCTTACACCCGCAGCCTGGCCCAGCAACTGCGNCCCCACAATGTGACCGTCAACAGCCTGGCTCCAGGCGACACCCGTACCGGCCGGTTCATGAACACACGGGACGTGGATCAGGACCGGATGGTCACNGAGGGCACTCTTGAACGCATCGCCACCGTGGACGAGGTCGCCAGGGTGGTCGAATTCTTCGCCGGCCCCCTGGGTGAATTCGTCACCGGCCAGGTGATCCGGGTCGATGGAGGCCACCAGGCCTGGTCNGCCTAGACCGGACCGCCGCCGGGCCCCGCCAATGCTGGGGCCGCAGGCGTTGCTGACGTTACGCCTGCGGTGCTGTCCGTTGACTCGCCGAAGACTTGGGTGCCCCAGAGAGACTGCCTGCCAGTCGGTTGAAGCCACTGTTGGGATCCATCATCCACAGCAGAGCNGGACTGGCNACGAAAATCGAACTGTAGGTACCGACAACAACACCCAGCACCAGNCAATANGCGAAACCGTGAATCCCGTCACCACCTCCAAANTACAGGATCACNACAACGATCAGGGTCGTGATTGACGTCAACAACGTACGCGACAGAGTCTGGTTCAAACTCAGGTTGACCATCTCGGGAGTCAACGATGGATTTTTTCCACGCACCTCGCGAATCCGATCGAACACGACAATCGTATCGTTGAGCGAATAACCAACGATCGTGAGAAANGCAGCGACCATCGGCAGGTTGATCTTGAAGTCTTGCAACTGGAGCATTCCTCCATCCATCCCCATCGTGGACGCCGCATGACCGGCCAACGCCACACCACCGAGCACCACCAGCACGTCGTGAACCAGTGCCACCACGGCAGCCAGGCCAAAGTCGATCCGCTGAAAACGGAACCAGATGTAGGCGACAATCGCCACCAGGCTGAAGATCATGGCNAGGACTGCNGACTGTTGCATTTCATTGGCAACCGCGCTGTCGAATGATGTCATCTCGTCGAAACGCGGCTGCCCGTCGAGTGTCGTGACCATCCCAGCCAGGGCCCCGTCAACCTTGGATTTGGCCACCGACTTCTTGAATCGGACCATCCATTTCATCGATGTCGCCGCCGCTGGATCAACACCGTCGGCCGAAATCTTGAATTCCAGCTCGGCCTGGTTCGGATCGCCTCCCGGTCCGGCCAACGCTTCTGCGACGTACGCCTGGACATTCTCTCGCCGCACCTCAGTCTGGTTGGCACCCGCGAACGACACGACAACCTCGTGGCCCTCGGCGTAATCCGCTTCCACCGGATCGNCGATCTGGGCCACCTGGCCAGGCTCGACCGTCATGGTGGCCAATTCGAATTCGTTGCCAGAAAACGCATCCGCAATCCACTTCTGAATTGCCTTGTTGACGTCGTCTTGCTGTGCCCCGCTTTCAACATCGTTGGTGGTCGTCGTCCGGAGCCTGAAACGTCGGCCCCCAGGGACAGACGAGGAAACTTCTTCTTCCTCGATCGCTGTCAATTCTTCCAGCGACAGGGAGTCACTGAGTTGCTTGGCGTCCGGCACGGCAAGCAACTTTTGACGGACCTGCTCAGTGGTGGTTCCCTGCGGTGTTTTCAACAGCTCGAAACTCACAGCGCGACCACCACGGAAGTCGATGTCGAAATTGTTTTCACCGCGAGACCACAGCGACACCATGCCGCCAATGATCACCACCAGTGACACAACCGACGCGACCCTCCGCCAACCGATGAAGTTGAACTCCCTGCCGGCGATTCCCGGCAAACTGTTCATCTTCAACTGCTGCCGACTCTTTCTGCGTTCCCAGATATCGAAGAGCAATCGTCCCACGAACAATGCCGTGAACATGCTCATGACAATTCCGATGAACAACGTAACGGCAAACCCGCGGACCTGGTCGGTCCCGATCATGTACAGGACGACAGCCACAAGCAGCGTGGTGACGTTGGCATCGACAATGGTGGTAAACGCACGGCTGAACCCGTTCTGGATCGCCATTCTCACCACCCCGCCCCGACGTTGCTCCTCGCGAATACGCTCAAATATCAGCACGTTGGCATCGACGGCCATACCGATGGTCAATACCAGGCCCGCCAACCCAGGCAGCGTGAAGGTCGCCTCGATGAAGATCATTGTCCCCATCACCAGCAACAGGTTCAGCACCAGGCAGACGACTGCCACGATTCCCGAAAACCGGTAGTAACCGATCATGAACACGACAACGGCGATGGAAGCGATCGAGATCGCCATGATCCCCTTCTTCTGGACATCCCCTCCCAGCGTCGGGGAAATCGTCAACTCGCTGATAGGTTCAGGATTCAGCGGCACCTCCAGCGCCCCCGCCTCCAGCACGCCAATCAACTCGTTGATCTCCTGTCGCGTGAAATCGCCTCGAATGATCCCGCTGTTGCTGATCCGACTTTCCAGTGTCGGGGCCGAAAACACTTTGCCGTCAAGAATGATCGCCAAGCGGCGGTAAAACNNCTCGGACTTGTCTGGCTCATTGCTGCCGGTCAAGTCCGCAAACCGATTGCCACCGCCGATATTCAGGGTGAACCCGACGGCCAGGCGACCATTGTCGTCATTGGTCTGGTAAACGCGGTAAAGGTGCTCCCCCTTGACTCGCTGAGTGTCAGATCCATAGGCCACCAANACGTGGTCGACCTCCACGCCCTGCAAATTCGGACGCGACTCAATCAACACGTTGTAGCTGCCATCCACCTCCCCATTGGGATCGATCGGCAACCACTCACCCTCCAGTTGCGACNTCTGTTCACCCGCCTCACCAACCAGGGTAATGACCTGGGACTGGTCGTCCGGCAACTCCTGNGCCTTCCGGACCAGCGACTCGAACTTCGCATCTCGCGAATTCGCCAGGATCGCCAACTCCAGGCTGCCCAACCGTGTCATCATGCGCTTGGTCTGTTCCACCACCTGTGGATCAGCCTTGGGAATAATCACCTCGATCCGGTTGGTGCCCAGCGGCCGAACCGTCAGTTCCTTGTTCCCACCGGGGTTGGCTCGCTTGTTGATCGCCGTGGCCATTTGCGACATGACATCGGGAGTCAACTCCTTNCCTTGTTGTTTTCGGAGTTTTTCGTCGACCTCGAGGATCAGATTCGCCCCGCCAGCGAGGTCGATACCGAGCTTGATGCCCGAGAAAATCGTTTCCAGAACCCCTTCTTCTTTGTCGACGACAACATCCCGTGTCGGCTTACGNGATCTCGACAGTTCCAGGGTCTTCAGGGCCGGAAACCCGGGAATATGCTTGGCCAGCCCGTCATCGGTGACGCGAGTATTGGACAGCGTCAACTTCCGAAGGCTGGTCAACTTGGCCAAATCCGGCAGTCCGTCACTGGTCACCGCGGTGCCGGACAGGTCCAGCGTTTCGAGTTCGTCGTGATTGCCAAGCAACTTGAGGTGTGCGTCGGTGACTTGCGTCCCCGAGAGATCCAGTTCAAGAACGCGAGGAACCTCGGCGAGATCATTCAATTGCTGTTCCAACTGGGCAGCACTCGCCGACTTGGACAACACAACTCGCTCGATCTTTTCCCGTTCATCGTCCTGTTGAATCACGGCTCCCGCACGACGCAGCTTGATCATCGGATTGGTGTCGCTGCATCCGGCGACGGTCAACACCATCAACAGTGCCGGCACACAGGCCAGTCCCCACCAACGTGTCATCTGATCGCTCCCGGTCAACCTTCTCATCGTTTTTCCGCTCACTGATCAATCCCGATCACTTATCTTTGCCCGGGGCATCCGGTTTCTCGGCCTTGCCATCATTGCCGGCCCCAATTTGCCCAGGTGATTTTGACTCGGCCGAACTCTTCCCGTCGGACAGGTAGTGAACTGTCAACCCGGGGCGACGCTCCTCAAGCGTCTTTTTCACATTGGCTGTGACCGGATAACTCTCGCTACCCTCGCTCCATTTTTTCACCGCCTCCTCGTGCGACCAGTTCTCCGCCGCTCGAACCACCACCTCCTTGGCCATCGGCCAAGCGGCCAGCGTGATTGCGGTCAACACGACTCCCAGCCGGAACGACAGGTCCTCCATCTTCAAACCCATTGCCACCAGTCGCCCGAGACTCAATGGAACGGCGAAAGTCGATGCGATCAACAGCAGAACCCGNATTCCGNTTCCACTGTCGAAGTACANTTGGGGCATCTGCCAGAAAACCACCCCCACAACGGCCACGTACAACAGACACAGGGTTGCCACCAACCGGCCCTTGAGTGTTTCCCGAGATGCCATCCAGATGCCGAGAGCAAACAGGGCCAGCCCGACCCCGAGCAACATTCGCCCCGCGTCGGACAGATCGAAGAACAAGCCCGGCACCAACGAACCCACCGCGATCAGGGCNGCAAACCCCAGCACGCCCATCGTCACATGGCTCTCGGCGAACGCTTCACGCCCGGCACACCATCGCGCGACAAACACGCCACCGACGATCGCGGCAACAAACCCAAGGCCCGTCACCGATGCCGGAACCTCGGCCAAAATCCCTGCCAGTCCGAGTTGGTCCATCGTCTTGTTGTGTCCTTGACTGTGCCTGAAAAGCCCTACTTGTCGGTCGACCCGGTGTCATCATCGCTACCAAATGGCTTGGGCCCTTGGAGACTGCGACGAAGCATCCGCACCTGCGTGTCCGGGCCCACTTCCAATACAACTTCCTGGTTGGTCGCGTCGATCGACACGATCGTCCCGATGATGCCACCAATGGTCACCACGCGGTCATGTTTCTTAAAAGACTCGACCAGGGCATCCTGTTTCTTCCGGGCTTTCTTCTGCGGAGCCAGCACGATGAAGTAAAAAATCAGGCCCATTCCAATGATGGGAACCAACATGCCCGAGAGGGACGGTGGNTCGGCAGCATCCGCTGCTTTTTCATCGCCTGCCGCTGTTTCGGTGCTCTTTGCCGCCGGTTTTTCCGCCNCGGTGGCCGGCTGTGATTCACTNNTGTCCTGGNCCATCACTGAACCAACACACGCAAACNCACCGAGAACCGCAACTGCGATTCCGGTCGGAAACAGCCGTCCAAGCGATGGAAACATCCCGCGCACCCCGTTTTGGTGACCGCACCTGCCACGACAGGCTTCGCCCGTCCGGCACTCGGAGTCGGTCAAACCCGTATCCTAGAGAGATGCCGGAACGTCAGCAAGGTGAACCGAACGAAACTGATCCACCCGGTCGGCACGGATNGCCTCACGAAGCGATCGCAGGAAGTTCTGGTAGTACACGAGGTTATGATACGAGACCATGATCGGACCGAGCATCTCTCGCGACAGGATCAAGTGCCTGAGATAGCCGCGGCTGAACCTGCTGCAGACGGCACAATCACAGCCAGGATCCAGTGGCCCCTCGTCGGTACGGTACTGGCGGTTTTTCAATCGAATTTCACCTTTTGTGGTGAACGCCGAGGCACTTCGNCCATTTCGCGTTGGCATCACACAATCAAACAGGTCGACTCCCCTCACNACCGCCTCGAAAAGGTCTCTCGGAGTTCCGACCCCCATCAGATANCGNGGTCGATCAACCGGAAGCATCGGAGTGGTCACATCGAGTGTCGCATACATGGACTCGGGAGATTCTCCGACACTGAGCCCACCGATGGCGTATCCGGGAAATTCGAGCCCCAACAATCCTTCGGCCGACCGTTCACGCAGGGCCGGATCCACACCGCCCTGGACGATGCCAAACAGCGCCTGGTCGGACCGTTTCTGGGCATCTCGACATCGGCGNGCCCAGTCGGTGGTACGGTCAACCGCCCGCAAGAGTCTCTCCNGNGGAACATCATGAGGCGGACATTCATCNAGGCACATGATGCAGTCTGCACCGAGTTGTTCCTGGAGCGCCACGGCCCGTTCGGGTGTCAATTCGAACCAACTGCCGTCGATGTGTGACTTGAACGACACGCCCTCGTCAGTCAACCGGGCCATGTCGGCCAGGCTGAACACCTGAAAGCCTCCACTGTCAGTCANNATNGGACCATCCCATTGCATGAACCGGTGCAGNCCACCAAGTNCTTCCACCACCTCCGCACCGGGACGAAGTGCCAGGTGGTAGGTGTTGGCCAGGACCATTTCGGCCCCGGTCTCTGCCAGTTGCTCCGGCCACAGNCCCTTCACCGTCCCTCGTGTTCCCACCGGCATGAAAGCGGGGGTTTGCACTGTTCCGTGTGGTGTCCGCCACGCCCCACAACGAGCCGAAGTTCCGGAACTCGTCGNGGTGACCTCAAAACCAAATTCGGACGACTGGACCATCACTGAATTCCTTCCAGTGCCTGGTTGATCTGCCCCACGTACCACATGAAAAACCGAAACACGAAGAACAAGATGAACAAGGCAACAACACCCCAGACGGCCAGGGCAAGAGCACCACACAATAGAGACAACGCCCGTTCGGCCTGCTCGCGAAATTGCGGACTCAACCGGTGCAATTCTTCCGGCACGGTGCCGGAGGTTTCGCCCACGTGGACCATTTCAATGAAATCCTCCGGAAACAACCCGGTGTCAGCCAATGCTTCCGCCAGGGACTCACCCGACTCGATCGACACACAGACCGACTCGCACTTTGCCTGAAATGCACCGTTCCCGGTTGCCTGGAANGTCGCCTGCAAACTCTGNCGGATCGGCATNCCNGTCTGTTGAGTCAGGTAAAACGCCCATGAAAAATGTGCGATCGCGAACGCCCGCTGACAGCGACCAACAACTGGCAATGCCAATGTGAAACGATCGACAATCTGCCGGGCTGACATCACCGAGGAAGCAAACAAGTAGCCGCCGGCCAGCAGCCCAAGAACCCCGTACACGCCCACCAGGAACATCACAGCGCCGGTTGGCCCCCGAAGCCCAAAAGTGATCTCTGAAACCAACTCNCCNCCNGGCAGCATGCCCAACACAAAAATCACCAGGGCCACAACCCCGGTGGCGGCGACGAACTGAAGCACTGGCCACGTGATCTGNGACAAGAAACGCCGCCGAAGCGCCACGGCCTTGTCAAAGTGTTCNGCCAGNTGTTCNAGGACNTCCGGGAGGGCTCCACTGTGTTCAGACAACCGCACCATGTTGACCATCAATTGTGGAAACCGCTCCCGCTGCAAAGCCATGGCCTCGGAGAGTTCCTTGCCTTCCCTCACCTGTTGGGCCAGGCCAATAAACACGTGTTGGCACCGCGTGTCTCTTCCTTTGCGTCCAGCCACCTCCAGCGCCCGCACCACCGGAACACCTGAATACAACATCGTGGCCAGGTTGCGACACACCACCGCCAGGGTCGACTTGCGGATCTGGCTGCCAAACACGAATACCACTCCGGTGACACCGTTTCGATTCCACGGACCACGCCCGGTCCACCTCACANCCCGGAAGCACGGTCCGCCTCCGGTCAATCTTCAGTTCCGCACCCCGAGTACGTCAACGCCAGCCCGTGGCGCCCGTTGCGTTCCCCAACGGATTTTGTCACAGTGACCCCATCATGCCCGCGGATTTTCTCGACCTCACCGGCCGCGACGTTCTGGTGATGGGAGTGGCCAATCGCAAGAGCGTCGCGTGGCACGTTGCTCAAGTGCTGACCAGTGCCGGGGCTCGCGTGATTTACGCGGTTCGCAGTGACGAACGGGCTGAAACGGTTCGCACCCTCGCTGGCAGTGACGCCGCGGTGATTTGTTGCGATGTCGAACGCCCCGAGGAAATCGAGCGTTTGGCCGAGGAGGTTTCACGCGTCACCAGCCAACTTCACGGCATCGTGCACTCGATCGCATTCGCCGACTACTCGGCCGGATGGCTTCCGTTTCACGAGACACCTCGCCCGGCATTCCTGCAGGCCATCGACGTCAGTTGTTTTTCCCTGGTGGCAGTATCAAACGCCCTCCGGGAACTGATCGACCCCGATCACGGGAGTGTCGTTTCCATCTCGATCTCCACAACCCGCATGGCAGCCGAAAACTACGGATTCATGGCTCCGGTCAAGGCGGCCCTGGATTCGTCGATCTGCTTCCTCGCCAAGAGCTTTTCAACATTCAGCCGAGTCCGGTTCAACGCCGTCTGCCCCGGCCTGCTCAAGACGTCCGCCTCGGCCGGGATCCCCGGCTATGTCGACAGCTACCTTTATGCCGAACAAGCCACGCTGAGAAAGCAGGCCCTACAGACCGAAGAGGTTGCCTCGACCGTTGCGTTTCTTTTGTCCCCCCGCGCTTCGGGAATCAACGCCCAGGGCGTGGTTGTCGACGCGGGAATGGCCGTCAACTATTTCGACAACGCGTTGGTTCACCGGGACGACCCGGAGCCCACGTCGTGACCGCGCCTGTTGACGCCACCCCCCCCATGGGGCTCTCAGACGCGTCTCCAGAAACGCCATCGCGGCTCCGCCGGTTCGCTCCTTTGGCCGTCGGCCTGTTGTGCTTGGTCGGTTCAGCATGGGCGTCACGCGACCTGGGACTCACCACCGATGAACCCCGCTACATCGAAAACAGCCAGAGACTCCAGGCCTGGTTTGGGGATCTGTTCACCAGTGGACCGGCCATGGCGTTCGAGGACGCTCGGCTAGCCGAGGGCTGGTACTGGGCTCGAACCGAAAGCAAGAATCTGCCGCTGGTGAGCCTTGTCGGGACAATTGGCCAGTTCACGCTGGGAGTTTTCGACTCGCCACCGCACAGCCATCGCTGGGGAAACCTGCTCGTGCTGGCGGCAACCAGCGGTGTCATTTTCACCTGGATTCGCGAGGAACTCTCAACCCAGGCTGCGACCGTCGCCGTACTCGCCCTGGTTGGCATGCCGCGAGTCTGGACTCACGCCCAGTTGATGAGCATCGACCCACTCGTGGCGTCATTCCAGGTGATGGGCTGCTGGGCATTATGGAACGGTCGCGGGCAGAAGTCGTGGCGATGGCCGGTCACGTTTGGCCTGCTGGCCGGAATCGGAGCGATGGCCAAGCCCACCTTCTGGTTCATTGTCCCTGTCTGGATCCTCTGGGGCGTATTGACCGGTCCGAGACGCAACTGGAAAGCGGGGGCCTGCCTGGTCACCGTCGCACCGCTTGTGGCTCTGGCACTGATGCCACCGTGGTGGAGCAACCCGGTTGGAGGTTTTCTCGGTTATATCGACCTCCTACTCAACGACCCGGTCGGCTGGAAGATCGACGTCTACTACCTGGGTGACATTTTTCAGGCAGAATTGATTGCCGATGAAGCCCCCACCCCGGTCCCCTGGCACAGCGTGCCCTTGCTGAGCACTGTCACCACGCCCCCATGGATTATTGCCCTGATCCTGGTTGAGACATTGAGTCTCTCGCTGCCACTGCTGGCCAACCGTCTGGCCAATCGCGGCACACGCAAAACCGGGACTGACACGCGTCCCCATCAGCCGCCCTCCCCCGCGTTGGCAGGCCTGTGGTGCCTGGCCGCACTGGCACTCCCTCTGATCGTGATGCTCCCAAG
>PBOU01000007.1 GCA_002724415.1 Planctomycetaceae bacterium | reverse complement strand
TGTGGCTCTTGTGGAACCCGTGTGTTTGACAAGCGACACGTTTTCCTCGACTCTCCAATGCCAATCCCAAAAACGCCGGACCGATCGCGTCGCCTCCAAAAGAACACACACCATGAATGCACACCGTCGACTGGCCTGCTGGTTTTTGCTCAGCGGTCTTGTGATCCCCTACTCGACAGTCCAGGCCGGGTCGGCCGAGGACTGGGCGAAAATGCGATCCATTGTTCCCCAGGGCTATGTCTGCCAGGCCACCGACAAGCCGCTGCGGATTGACGGACGCCTGGATGACCCGGCCTGGGAATCGGCCGCGTGGACCGGGAAGTTCATCGACATCGAGGGAACCCGCAAGCCCAGGCCCCGGTTCACCACCCGCGCCAAGATGCTCTGGGACAAGCACTACTTCTACATCGCTGCCGACATGATCGAACCGCACGTCTGGGGCACCCTGACCAAGCACGACTCGGTCATTTTTCGTGACAACGACTTCGAGGTGTTCATCGATCCCGACGGCGACACCCACCAGTACTACGAGTTCGAGATGAATGCCCTGAACACCGGCTGGGACCTGTTCCTGCCCAAGCCGTACAAGGACGGCGGTCGAGCCGACAACAGTTGGGAGATCCCCGGACTGAAAACCGCCGTCTCCGTCCGCGGCACGCTCGGTGACCCGTCCAACACCGACTCGGGGTGGTCGGTCGAGATCGCGATTCCCTGGGCCGTGCTCGCCAAGTCAGCCAATCGTCCGTCGCCGCCTCGCCCGGGTGACCAGTGGCGAGTGAATTTCTCGCGAGTCGAATGGCAGCACCGGGTCGAGGATGGCGAGTACCGGAAGGTGCCGAAGTTGCGAGAGGACAACTGGGTCTGGTCGCCACAGGGGATCATCGACATGCACCGCCCCGAGATGTGGGGCTACGTTCAATTCTCGGATGGAACAACCGGCACCAGGTTCCAACCCGATCCCTCGTGGCCGGCACGAGTGGCGTTGATGACTGTTTACCACCACCAGAAGTCATTTGTCCGAAAGCACAAGAAGTGGGCCGGGTCGCTCGGAGAACTCGGCCTGGCCGACAAGAAGTGGCCCGGCGTGATCGCAGCCCCAAAAATCACGCCGACCGACACCGGCTATGTGGCCACCGTGTCCATCAAAACTGGCAACCAACGGTCACGGGAATTCCAGGTTCGAGCCGACTCGAGGCTCACCGAGATCACCCCAGACTGACAACATCGGCTGCCACCGCACCAAGTCCAAGCAGCCTGGCAACGCCCACGGCGACCAGTGCTCCGAGAATCGGCCCGACCACGGGGATGGCAGCGTAGCTCCAGTCACTATCGCGTTTGCCGGGGATCGGCAGCAGTGCGTGAGCAACTCTCGGACCGAGATCTCTCGCGGGGTTGATCGCGTAACCGGTCGTGCCTCCCAGCGAGAGCCCGATGGCAAAGACCACCAGTCCCACCTCCAGTGCGCCGATCGAACCCAGGCCGATCCGGTCAGTCACCAGGAGTCCGTCAATCGCCCGGAGTTCGGGTCCGACGTGCATCAACACGGCCAGCACCAGCACCGCCGTCGCGAGAACTTCGCACAGGAAACTCGCTGGCAGGTTTCTGATCGCCGGAGTCGTACAGAAGGTGGCCAGCTTGCCATCGGGATCATCGGTGACGCTGTAGTGCGGGCGATAAAACAGGTACACCAGCGAGGCTCCCACCAAGGCACCGGTCATCTGGGCCATGATGTAGCCGGGTACCGCCGACCAAGCCATCTTGCTCGCGACAGCCAGCCCGATGGTCACGGCTGGATTGAGATGAGCACCACTGATGTCGGCGACGCAGGCGACTGCGACAAACACTGCAAAGCCCCACCCGGCGCAGATCACGATCCACCCGGAATCATGCCCCTTGGTCTCCCTGAGCACGACATTGGCGACCACGCCATTGCCCAGCAGGATCAACACCGCCGTCCCAATCATCTCGGCGAAGAACACGTCCACGTTCTATTTCTCCTTTGCCCGGTATCAAATCACACGTCCGGGACCATTGCGCGATCGTATCCACTACCCGCCTCCAAGAGCAATCGCTGAACCATTCAACCATTCTTCACCGACCGGTTGTGTTAGAATTCTCAGTTGACCTCACGAATCTCTCCACAAGCAACATGTCACACTTCCACGCAACAATCACGATCACCGTCGCGCTGGCTCTCTCGACCAGTTCCCCGAGCCCCGCGGCCGATGTCGACTTCCACCGCGACGTGAGACCCATCCTGGTCAAGCACTGCGTCGCCTGTCACGGCCCCCGGAGCCACAAGGCGGGGCTGAGGCTCGACGCGGCCACACTGATTCACAAGGGAGGCGAGTCGGGACGGGCGGTGGTCGCAAAGCAACCGGCCCAGAGCCTGCTGCTGACGAGACTCACGACCAACGACCCCGCATTGCGCATGCCGGCCGAGGCCAAACCGCTCTCCAAGAACGACATCTCTGTCATCCGGAACTGGATTGTCGGTGGGGCGGTGATTCCTACCAACGAAACGATCCCGGCGAGTCCCGAGGATCACTGGGCGTGGAAGACTCCTGGTCGTTCCCAACGACTGACAAACGGCGACAATCCGATCGACGTGTACTTTGATGCGGTACACCGAAAACAATCCATCACACCACGTCCGGCCGCCCGGCCCGAACACCTTTTGCGTCGTGTCTCGCTCGACCTTGTCGGCCTGCCACCAACTCGTAAGCAATTGCACGATTTTCTGACCAACCCGGCAGATCCCACCTACGCAAAAAACGTCGATCGATTGCTGGAGAGTCCCCACCATGGCGAACGATGGGGACGTCACTGGATGGATATCTGGCGTTACACCGACTGGTTTGGTCTCGGCAAGGAAGTCCGGTACAGCCAGAAAAGCATATGGCGTTGGCGGGACTGGATCGTGGAATCGCTCAATTCCGACCTCGGTTACGACCGCATGGTCGTCGACATGCTCGCCGCCGATGAGATCGCCCCCACCGACCTGGACCGGCTGCGTGCCACCGGATTCCTCACCCGTGGTTTCAATCTCTTCAACAGGAACTACTGGCTCGATGATGTCGTCGAACACACCGCCAAGGCGTTCATGGGCCTGACGCTGAACTGTTGCCGTTGCCACGACCACAAGTACGACCCATTGAGCCAGGACGAGTACTACTCGTGGCGGGCCTTCTTCGAACCCTACCGGGTTCGTCTCGATTCGCTCACCGCCAACACCTCGCCCGACGCACCGGCCATCAGCCGTGTCTATGACGCCGACCTGGACGCCAAGACCCTGTTCTACATCCGTGGTGACGAAAAAAACGTCGACAAGAACAAGGTGATTTCACCCGTGATCCCCTCGTTGTTTGGATCTTTTTTCCAGTCGGCAAAACCGATCAACTTGCCGCCCCAGGCCTGGTATCCCGGACTGAACACACTCGCCGTGAAATCACAACGCGAGGACATCACCAGGCGGGTTGCGGCCAACAAGAAACGCATCGCCGACACGGGCAAAAGACTGGAAGCCCAGCAGGCGCGTCTCGACAAGATCGGCACGAAGAAAACGCCCCAGGCCCTGTTCTCCGATGATTTCAAGATGGCCCGTCCCAAGGACTGGCAGGAGATCGGTAGCCCCTGGACCATCGTCGACGGCCATCTCCACAATCAGAACCAGAGTCAAAACGGCAAGCAATCCCGTTACGAGTGCACGCAACTGCCACCGCGGGATTTCGTGGCCACCTCGAAGTTCCGGATCACCGGTGGAAATACCCGGTCCATTGGTCTTTGTTTCGACATCTCCAAGCCGGGCCAATTCAACGTCTACATCAGTCCCAGTGGCCAGCAGGTTTCGTTGGCACAGACCTTCAACGGCAAGAACACCTACCCCGGGCGCGGCAAGCAGGCGGTCAAGAACGGGGAAATCTACGAGGTGACCATTGCCGTCCGCGACCGGCTGGTCAACGCCTGGGTCAACGGCCAGTTTCGCCTGGTCGTGAAGCTGCCGATCCCACGGCGTGACGGCCGCCTGGGCATTTCAACCTACCAGGCGACGGCCGAGTTCCTCAGATTCTCTTTTTCCGCTCTCGACCCCGCGGCGTCCCTGTTCACGAACCTGGAATCGGGCAAGAACTCCACGCCACCACAGGCGGTGATCACGCGAGAATCGCTGTTGAGCACAATCGCCGGGCTGAAAGACGAACTGGCACTCACCGAACAGGACCTGGGAGTCCTGGCACTGGAATCCCGGTCGCTGGCCTCCCGGGTGGCCGCCGAACGGGCGCGGTACGGGCTCGACAAGGTCGACGTGGCACCGCTGAGGAAAACGGCCGCCGCAGACCAACTGCGACACGAGATCGCAGCAGCCGAGTTGGCCGTGAAACGCGCCGAAAGAAAACTCGCTGCCGCCACCGGCAACAACAATTCAAAGACAACACAGGCACTCAAGACGACCGCCGACCAGGCCCGCAAGACACTCGACCAAAAACGTGCCACCAAGCCCGGCACAAAATACAAGCCGCTGGGAAAACAGTTCCCCAGGCAATCGACGGGCCGTCGGACGGCATTGGCCCGGTGGATCACCAGCCCGGCAAACCCATTGACTGCCCGGGTCGCGGTCAACCACATCTGGACCCGTCACTTTGGTCAACCTCTTGTCGATTCGATGTTCGACTTTGGCACCAGGACCCAGCAACCGGACCACCTGGAACTGCTCGACCACCTGGCGACCGAGTTCATCGCCAGTGGTTGGAGCATGAAGAAACTGCATCGGATGATCGTGTTGTCGCGGGCTTATCAACGCGAATCGAAAATCGATGTCACCGACCCTGCCGAAACCACCGACCCCGACAACCGGCTCTTTCGCCGGGTGCAGGTCCGACAAATGGAGGGCGAGATATTGCGGGACAGCCTGCTGTCGCTCTCGGGTCAACTCGACGCAACCATCGGCGGAATGGTCCTGCCCAGTGCCGAGGCCGAGAATGGACTCCGGCGAACGATCTACTACCGCTACGCCCGTGACGACAAGTTCAAGATGCTCCAGACCTTCGACGCGGCGGGTGTCGAGGAGTGCTACCGCCGTCATGAAACGGTGGTTCCACAACAATCCCTGGCACTGGCCAACAGCCGGATGGTGCAGAGCCTGTCCGGGGCCATAGGCCAACGGCTCTCCGTTCCATCACACTCCGCATTCGTCACCGCGGCTTTCGAGACGATTCTTGGCCGTGGTCCCTCGTCGACCGAACGTTCGATCACCATCGAGGCCTGTGACAAGTTGGCCGGTCAACTGGCCAGCCAGGGACTCGGCCCCGTCGAGGTGCGGACCAGGGTCCATCGGCATGTGGCACACGTGCTGGTCATGCACAACGACTTCCTGATTATCCGTTGAGAGTACTTTCACCGATGTCAGCCTTCCCGAACCAATCAACCCGACGAGAACTGCTGGGCTGGAGCGGCATGAGCCTGGCCGGCGTGGCACTCGATGCCATGATCAGCCAGGACCTCAAGGCCGAAACTCCCACGGACCGACATGGTCCCGATCCAGCCGGTCGGCCTCACTTCCCACCTCGTGCCAAGTCGGTGATCTGGCTGATGATGCGGGGCGGGGCCAGTCACCACGAGGGATTCGATCCCAAGCCGGCACTGGACCGCTACGCCGGCAAAACGCTCGCTGAAACACCATTCCACGACGACGTGGTCAAGTCGCCCTATTACCGCAATGTCCGTGAGCAGGTGCTCAACAACGTCATCAAGACCGACCAGGCGCGGGTGCTTCCATTGCAGAAGGGATTTCGGGCATCCGGCGAGAGCGGGACCGAGGTCAGTGACTGGTGGCCTCACACTCGTGAACTGGTCGACGAAATGGCCGTCATCCGCTCGATGTGGACAACCGACAACAATCACGGCGCCCAGTTGGAATTCCTCTCGGGTCGCCACCTGCTCGACGGTTGCTTTCCAACCGTCGGAGCATGGATCCACTACGGACTCGGCTCACTCAGCGACAATCTCCCCCAGTTCCTTTCGATCGGCGACCGCGGGATGGAGTCGCAATGTGCAGGAGGGACCGATGCCCAGTACCTCGGTCCCGAGCACGAGGGGATCTGGTTGACCGTCGACCCCAAGAACCCCCTTCCGTACGCCAACAGCGCGGAAACGATCAGCCGACCGGTGCAGGGGATCAAGCGAGACCTGCTGAGCCGCCTGCAGGCCCAGGCGGCTCGCGAGTATGCGGCTGACGACAAGCTGCGGGCCAGGATCAAGTCCTACGACCTGGCCTTCCGCATGCAGACGGCCATCCCCGAGGTGATGAAACTCGACGACGAAACTCGCCAAACACACTCCCTGTACGGACTCGACAATCCCACCACCCGGAGCTTCGGCCAAAAACTGCTGACAACCCGGAGGCTGGTCGAAGAGGGCGTGAGATTTGTCCAGGTCTTCCACGGCGGTGGCGCCGCTGGAGCATGGGACGCACACTCCAATCTCATCAGCAATCACACCAACATGTGCGGACAGGCCGACAAGCCCATTGCCGGATTGCTACGAGACCTCAAGCAACGTGGACTGCTCGAGGAAACCGTTGTCGTCTGGACCAGCGAATTCGGACGCACACCGGGAGTCCAGGGCAAAAACGGCCGCGATCACCACAACTACGGTTTCTCGGTCTGGATGGCCGGTGGTGGCATCAAGGGTGGAGTCGTGCACGGGGCCACCGACGAACTGGGATTCCATGCGGTCGAGAACCGGCACTACGTCACCGACATCCATGCCACGCTGTTCAAATTGCTGGGAATCGACGCCCGTCGCCTCGAGATCCCCGGTCGCAAGCGACTGGAGATCGACTACGGGAAACCAATTCACGACATCATCGCGTGATCAAGAACATCCATAGCCTCGACTACAGGATCTTCAAACATGTCACAGGACTTTCAAGAGCCGAACGAGCACCAGGATCCACTGGTCCAGGCACCGGCTGGACACCCGGTCGAACAGGGAGATGCGACAGGCGGAATCATCCCGTACAAGAACGGCCCCGCGCTGATGGCCTACTACCTGGGCATCTTCTCGCTCATCCCCTGCTTGGGACTGGTCCTGGCTATTCCCGCGTTCGTACTGGGCATCATGGGACTGAAGAAGCGGAACCAGAACCCCGCCGTGAAGGGAACGTGTCACGCGTGGATTGGAATCATCATGGGGGGGCTGTTCACGCTGATCTGGGGAGGGGTGTTGGTCTTTGCGATCATCGCCCAACTCGCCAACTGATCACCTGGCCGACGAGGAGCCTGGGGAGTGCAAGCCGGCGACAATCCAGTGAGTCCCATCGTGCGACACAACATCATGGCCCTTTGTGGCTTGTGGCTTGTGGTGGTCCTTACATTGGCCCGTCCGGCACTGGCCAACCAACCCGACAGCTTGCCGAACACCAGGCCGCTGTCCACGCGGCGACCACTGGTCGAGATGATGGTCGAGGGCATTCGACGGTTCTGCTTGCGAGAATTGTCATCCGCACCCAAGCGACGACGCAATGACTGGAACCGCAACTTCCCGTCCGGTGACGAATCGCCCGAGTCAGCTCAAAAAAAATGGCGGACCATCCGACGACGCCTGGGCCAAGCCATCGGCGTGGTGGATCCACGGCTGACTGCCGCGCCGAATCACCGTCACAGTTTCGAATTGTCCGACCGTCAACGCCCTCGAGCTCACACCGCCAGCTGTTCGGTTGTTGATGTTCGTTGGAAGGTCATCACTGGAGTGACCGCGGAGGGCTTGCTGCTCATCCCCCGACACCCTCGGGCCTGTGTCGTGGCGATCCCCGATGCCGCTTGGACACCCGAGCAGTTTTGCGGCATCGAACCGGGAGTCCCGGTCACGGCACAATTGCCACGGCAACTGGCAGCCCAGGGTTGCCTGGTGATTGTCCCGCTGCTGATCAACCGCGACGCCGAATTCTCCGGTCACCCCGCCGTGTCCTACACGAACCTGCCACACCGCGAATTCATTTACCGGCAGGCATTCGAGATGGGCCGCCACGTGATCGGGTACGAGGTGCAAAAGGTGCTGGCTGCAATCGACCTGCTGGACCGATTCGACAAGGGCCAACTCCGGACACTACCCGTCGGACTCGTGGGAGTCGGTGAGGGCGGACTGCTGGCGATGCACACCGCCGCACTGGACCCTCGGATCAAGTCGACGCTGGTGTGTGGATACTTCGACCAGCGCGAGCAACTGTGGCGGGAACCGATCTATCGCAACGTGTTTGGCATCCTCAACTCACTCGGAGACGCCGAACTGGCCGGACTTATCGCTCCACGACGTCTGGTGATCCAACCGTGTCAGGTCCCACTTGTCGACGGCCCACCCCCGGTCCGCTCCGGTCGTCGAAAGTCGGCCGCCCCGGGACGAATCGAGCACCAGAAAAGCGAATCGGTTCGAGTGGAATTCCAGCGGGCCCGGGAACTGTTCACGGCCCAGGCAGCCGAAAAACAGCTTCACCTCGTAGCGGGAAAACCGTTTGCCGGTGAAACCGCCGGCTCGACAGCAGCGATCAAGTCGTTCGTCGACGGGTTGGGAATATCGTCCGCACTCGACAGGCCGCCACCCGATTGGACAATCGGCTCGCCATCCCGACAAATGACCGCTGAACAACAACGGACTCGCCAAAAGCGACAGTTCGACCAGTTGCAGAATCATGTCCAGGGGCTGATGCGCAGCAGTCCCACGGTCCGAGACAGTCGATGGGCCAGCCAGGCAACGACCGCAAGGGACTGGCAAGCAACCGGCCGGCGTCAACGCGACCAGGTCTACGACGAGTTGATCGGGAGATTGCCCGGTCAACGGTTGCCAGCCAATCCCAGATCACGCCAGGTACTGGATCACCCCCGATACCGTGGCTACGAGGTGGTCCTGGACGTCTTCCCCGACGTGATCGCCTCGGGAATTTTGCTGTTGCCTCGCGACCAGAAACCCGGTGAACGTCGCCCGGTGGTGGTCTGTCAACACGGTCTCGAGGGAACCGCGATGGACACCGTATCACGAGAACCGCGGGCCTTCAGGTACTACAAGGCCTTCGCCGAAGAACTCTGCCTGCGAGGATTCGTCGTTTACTCTCCGCAGAACCCCTATTACGGCCGTGACAAGTTTCGAGTCCTCCAGCGGATGTCCAATCCACTGGGGCGTACCCTCTACAGCTACATCATCCCACAACACGAACAGACGCTCGATTGGCTGGCGAGCCTGCCACAGGTCGACCCCAACCGGATCGCCTTTTACGGGCTGTCCTACGGCGGCAAGACGGCAATGCGGGTTCCTCCATTTGTCACCCGCTACTCGTTGGCGATCTGCTCGGGCGACTTCACCGACTGGATCCGGACCATCGCGGGCAACAGCACCCGTTACAACTACATCTTCACCACCGAATACGAGATCCCCGAGTGGAACATGGGGCATGTCGCCGGCTACGCCGAACTGGCGATGTTGATGACCCCACGGCCATTCATGGTCGAGCAGGGCCGCCTCGATGGAGGGGCTCCGCCCGAGTGGGTCGCGAGTGAATACGCGAGGTTTCGTCGCCATTACGATAAACTGGGAATCGGTGAAAACACCGAGATCGAATTTTTTGACGGACCACACACGATCAATGCACAGGGAACCTTCCGGTTCCTCCACCGCCATCTCGATTGGCCTCGGCCCTGACACGTCCCCAACACCTCAAGACCACAACCATGGATTCCACTCCGACACCATCACCTCTGAACGAACTGACCCCGGATGAAGAATTCATCATCCTCCGCAAGGGCACCGAACGGCCGTTCACCGGTGAGTACGACAACCTGAAAGACCCCGGCACATTCCTGTGCCGCCGGTGCCAGGCCCCGCTGTACCGTTCCGAGGACAAATTCGACAGCCGGTGCGGATGGCCCAGCTTTGACGACGAGATTCCCAATGCGGTGCGTCGGGAACCCGATGCAGACGGTCGTCGCACCGAGATTCTTTGCCAGCGTTGTGGCGGCCACCTGGGCCACGTGTTCCTGGGTGAGAAGCACACGGAGAAGGACACGCGTCACTGTGTCAACTCGCTCTCAATGCGGTTTGTCGCCGAGGGCGAACCCCTGCCACCGTTACTGGGACCCGACCCCGACGCGTAACCCGCGTGTCTGGTGTTGCCAGTTCCGACCGGCTGTGGGACACTCCGCGCTGACGCGATCAAGTCGACCGTTGCGTCAACGTCGCAGGACACGAGGTCCCACACCAGAAGACTGTGCTACCGATGTCGCATCACCCCGAACCGGGTGCCCCGCGTGCGGAATCGGACTCGTACCAGCTGCTGTTCGCCATACAGCGGTACTTCGAGTTCGGTGGACTGCAGCGGGACATGCTGCGGATTGCCAACGCCTGTGCCAGCCGTGGACACGACGTGCACGTGGTGACCGGCGACTGGGACGCACCTCCGCCTGACTCGGTCACCGTCCACACGATTGGCTTTGGCGGACGCACCAACCACGCCCGCTGTGCCGGATTTGGCCAGGCGGTTGGCCACTTCGTGACACGGCAGAAATTCGACTGCGTCGTCGGCTTCACCCGAATGGCCAACCTGGACGTTTGCTGGTGCGGCGACCCCTGCCTGGCCGCCCGGTTCGGAGACGACAAGCCTTCCTGGCTCCGCTGTTTTCCCAGGTACCGCACGTACCTGGCCGTCGAGGATTCGGTCTTCGGTCCCACCAGCGATGCCGAGTTGCTGTTGTTGACCGAGGGCGAAAAACAACGTGTCACCCAACACTACGCACCGTCGCCATCGCGAATGCACCTGCTGCCGGCGGGCATCGATCGCACCCGCTTCCTGCCCGGCCCTCACACCGACAACGCCCGCCAGGCCATCACCACCGAATTGAGACTCGACCCTGAAGCGAGAATCATCCTGGGCGTCGGGTCCAGTTTCTCGACCAAGGGAGTGGATCGATCGATCACCGCGGTGGCTCATCTTCCCGGGGAACTGAGACGCGGCACGGAATTGATCATCGTCGGCAACGGCAAACCGGACTCCTATCGAAAACTGGCTCGCAAGCTCGGCATCGAGCGACAGGTCCACTTCACCGGTGGTCGCGACGACGTGGCGTTGTTCTATCACGCCGCCGACCTGCTGTTGCACCCGGCCCGGACCGAGACGGCCGGTCACATCATTGTCGAGTCACTGGTGTGTGGCCTTCCTGTGGTTGTCACGGCCAACTGCGGTTACGCGTTCCATGTCGAGCGGGCCGGAGCCGGCCGGGTCTGTCCCTACCCGTTCGTCCAGGACATTCTCGACAAACAACTGGCCGAGGCCCTCGACGCGGACCGTCTTGAGTCCTGGCGGGGCCAGGCCCGGAAGTACCGTGACACGGCTGATCTCTATTCCATGGTCGAACGGGCCACCGATGTGATCGTCGACCGGGCCACCAGCAATCGCCAGGCCGCGTTGCCCGGGCAACAACGGAGGGCATCGTGATCGATGTCCGTGACGACATCGCCGAATTGTTCGACGGCGAACAAACGATCAACGCCTTCCTGGCCATCGATGGGGTCGAGGCCCGGCGGTTTGGCAACCGCAGCACACGTCGTTTCGAACGGGACGGCCAGGGTTTTTACATCAAGACCCACGGACCGGTCGGCTGGTGGCCGATCATCGAGGATTTGCTGAAACTGAGACGCCCCCAGGTCGGAGCGAGACCCGAATGGGAAGCCATTCGGGCCGCCGACTCACACGGTGTCCCGGTTCCACGGATCGCCGCCTTTGGTGAAACCGGTGGACTGTGGTCATCCCGGTCGTCCTTCCTGGTCACCGAGGAGGTGGCTCCCGCCATCAGCCTCGAAGAACTCTTCGAAACCTCGTCGGTCAGCCCGTCCTTCAAACGCCGGTTGATCCGTGCCGTCGCTCAACTCGCAAAACGACTTCACGAATCGGGCCTGAACCATCGCGACTTCTATCTCTGCCACTTCCTGCTGCTGGACCCTCCCGACAACGAAACGACACTCCCCCACCTGACACTGATCGATTTGCATCGAGCGCAGGTCCGTCCCACCGTTCCACGCCGCTGGCAACTCAAGGACATCGCCGGCTTGTACTTCTCGGCCATGGACACGGGACTCTCCAACCGGGACCTGTTGCTGTTCCTGAGTTGCTACAGCGGAAGGCCATTGCGCGAGATCCTGGCCGACGAGGACGGATTCTGGCGAGACGTCCGTCAACGCGCTCACCGGCTCTACCGGAAAATCCACGGCCGTGCTCCCTACACCACGCTGATCAATCCCGAAAATCCAACACGCCCGGAAACCCGCCTGCCAACCAGGAGAGCCGCCTGATGGTCTCGAACCTGGTCAAGCGAATACGACAACGGCTCAGGGTCCTGGCCTGGTACCGACGCGCCCGGAAGAAACACACCGTCCGATTCCGAATTGGTGGTGTGTGCAAGTTCCTGCGAACTCTCGAGGACGAACAAATCCCAGCGGTCGTCCTGCGACAACCCGAATCCGTGCCACGAGACGCGGTGGCCGAGGCGGCTTTTGGCGAGGACGTCGACCTGTTGATCGACGGCCAGCAGTTGAACCGTGCAGTGGAGATCGCCGCGGCATTCCCCGGACCCATCAAGTGCGACCCGTACACCAACACCGGCCATCGCGGNACGACATACCGCAAGCTGCCCTACTACCCACCCGCCCTGGCCGACCAGATCCTGGCCGACCGGGAACTTTACGACAACGCCTTCTACGTACCCGGTCCCGACACGAGACTGTGGTCGATGGCCTATCACGTGGCCTACCACAAGGGCACCGAGTCCGGGCTGCCCACCGGATGTCACCTCGAGACCAATCCCCATCCGAAACGCGATTACCAGGGTCGACTCATCGAACTCGCCGAGCGGTGCGGTGTGAGTTGGGACCGTGGCCTGTCGCTCATCCAACTGCACGAGGAACTCAAGTCACGCGGCTGGGATATGCCATCGGACCTGATGGCCCGGTGGCCCATCCTCACAGACTGGCACCGCTGGTTGCACGACCGAGAGATCAAGGCGCTGGACCCGTGGGCGCGTCAGTTGCCCGGCCTGCTGGTGTTCCTGATCCGGGACGACGCGGTTGCCGCCGGACTCCAGGACCGCATCTGCAACATGCTGGCCGAGACATTCCAGGTCCTGGACGTCACGCCATTGGATACCACACAGGTCGAATCGGTCACGCGACGGGTCCGCGGCGGAAACTGGATCGAACACCGCAAGACCACGCTGGTCGCACCACGTATCGCCGTCACCTGCTACGACCACAACCCGATCACCACGGCGACAGACAACACCACAACCCGGCTCCTGGCAAAGCACCCCCAGGTCACCAATCTCAACGTGTTCCAGAAACACGCCATTCGCGAACAACTCAACCTCGGTCGCCGGCGGAAGCCCACGCTGCACGCGGTGCATGGCAGTGACAACGCNCACGAGTCACAGCACATGCTNCAGGCAATCCACGGCGACTCTCTCGAGCAGGCCAATCTCCGGTTTCTCGAATTGCTGGCGACTCGATCCGAGGCGGCCTGACAAGCTGGTCAGCCCACCAGAAGCACCGGTCGAGACCAGCCACGTCCCAGGCAACCGGACAAATCGCCCCGGTTGCTGGAGACCACCATCCGCTCGCACAGGTCATACACCCGAAAACTCTCGAACCGCGATGTCCAAGAAGACACCAGGTCCAATATCGTTCCACCATCCAGCGGCTCACGTGGAATGACGACCGCCATCATTGCCATTTCACCCACCGTCGCCCGATCGGACACCAACCACTCCAGTTCCGACGTGGCCTCCCTGGCCGTTTGCCCCGCGGCAGACAACACCGTGTTCAGGCAGCACAGCGCATCGAAAACCGGTCGTGGGTTGCACAGGGGATCGAGCAGACCAGGACAGAGGTCCATGGTGCGATCCATACCGACCAATGGACCAATNAACAAANTTGCCCCGGTCATGCCGGCCACCGCCAGCAATGACATCACGGCCCGGGCCGCCTGGTGGACATCGCTGCCTTCACCCAGTTCCAGTTGCCAGTCGACGTGACGGATGGCTTCAAGACCAGCCAATGGTCCCGGGTTTGGAGGAATGTCGATGGAACCCCAGTCGAATCGACACGCGACCCGGTCCAGGGTCACGCCGGCCCCAGACAGTTGGGAGTCGAGTTCCATGAGCCCGTCGAAACGGAATCCGGTCCTGGTCCTGGGATGCTGCTTGCCCNCGATCGTCTCGCCAGGAACAACCGCCGAGAGNGACTGCGAGACTCCGGCGGCCTGGAAACGTTGGAGCANTTCGANCTGGTGTGCGGTCGGGTGATCAGTCCCGGCCAGTTGCCACTCCCAGGTGTCCACCTNGTCCCCGTGCCGGTCGATCCACTCGGCCTGGTGGTCGGATTGGTCCCATAGCATCGTGGCCACCACGTCGACTCCTTCCTCCCGCAGCATGCCGATCCGGCTGGACAAGAACGGATCGTCCAGGTCGCACGCGGGCAACCGCACGGCACGTGTCCCAAGTTCCAGGGACGCCAGCAGTGGATAGTCGTTCCGAACACGTTGCCTGAGTGCCGAGGGCCACGCGCGGGGGATCTCGGTCCGCGTTGACACGGGATGGGCCAACGACAGCCCAAGCGCTGAACCGGGCATCGTGGACGACAATCCTGTCACCAGGGTTTGCCAGCCCGGTCCTCCCGGTGACTCCGCGACCGTGAAGCCCTCCGATCGCAACCAGTGCAGGTCCACCTGTTCCTCGCGAACCCGTGCCAGCAGAAATCCCAGCTTCGCCGCATCGTCTCGCCCCTGGTCGGGTGGTGGGGCCGAGGTGAACATGTGGCAGAAACCCGGTCGGGTGAACGAGGTCGAGTTGAGGATTCGAAAGCGGGTGGAGCCAATCCGGTCGAAGAAACTGCAGTGCACGTGGGCGGCCAACAACAACTCCACTTCGTGCCGTTCCAGCAATTCGATCAACCAGCCACGATCTGGTTCGGCGATATTGTCGTAATGCCCCAGCCCGGGTTCGGCAGGTTCATCGAGATAGGGCGGCAGGTGCAACATCACGACCTGCCGGCGGCCCGAGTGAGTGGCCAGTTCCCGCTCGACCCAGTCCCGCTGCAGGCCGGCTTCCGTCAGCGTGGTGTTCATGATCTGCGAGTTGAGCACGACCACCCGAAGAGGNCCCACATCCACGGCGTACCACGACGGGCCCAGGAGATCGTGNAATTCGGCCAGCGATTCGGTTGTCACCGGACGGGTCGGCATCGTCGGATCGGGCTTGTCACCGACATCGTGGTTTCCCGCCACAAACCGCGGGACCAGGTCGTGTTTTGAGAATTGTTCGATCGCGCCACTCATCGCGTCGNCAAACCCCTCGGTCCCGGGAAACTCCTGCACCAGGTCGCCCATGTGAAAGACGTTCGGACATCCCAGTGACGAGGCCAATTGCCAGGCCCGGTCGGCACGATCGGCCTGGAACCGTCGCGATGCGAACTCGACCGAATCCTCACCCGGATCGATCATGTAGTGCGTGTCGGCCAGGACGACAAATTCGGCATCGGCCTCGGGCAACAGCGATCGATCCCAACCGGCAATTTGTAAGCAACCGTGCACTCGAGTCCCTGTTTTCCAGGCCGGTCACCACTCCAGGCATCCGGCCACATGGCTGGTTAGTTGTTTGATCGGGAAACAGCGTGATACGATCTCATCGCTGTACTCAACTCTCAACTCACTCTCTCNACCGTCGAGGCCCCCGATGGCACATTTTGCCCACACCCACACCGTGTTCGCCATGCTGCTGATCTTCGCATCGTGGTCCCAGGCCATCGCCGCCGACACGAAAACGAATCGACGTGACGGAGCCAAGATGGTGCTGGTGCCCGCCGGACGGTTCCTGATGGGATCAACCTCCAAGGACGTCGACCCGCAGTTCCAGGAAACGGGTTTGCCAATCGATTGGAAAAAATACACCGAGGACGAGGCACCGCGTCACGCGAGATCCGTCGACGCCTTCTACATGTACCGCTACGAGGTCACCAACGCGCAGTACCACAAGTTCACCACCGCGACCGGCCATCGAACACCACCTCACTGGAAGGGTCGTGACATCCCCAAGGGCAAGGGCGATCATCCGGTCGTCGAGGTCAACTGGCACGATGCCATGGCGTACTGCCGTTGGGCCGGAACCAGCCTTCCCAGTGAAGCACAATGGGAATACGCCGCGCGGGGTGCAGGAGCCAAGAACGACGACGGCACGTTGAAGCCCGGCCCAGCCTTTCCGTGGGGCAACAACTGGGATCGCAAACTGTGCAACAACTCGTCATTCCACGCCGGAGTGGATCTGCTCAGTGCCAAGAAGTGGACCGAGTGGTACGAGAGTGACCAGGCGGCCAACCACCCTTTGACCAGCAAGGTCGGTTCATTCCGCAAGTCNCGGAGTCCGTTCGGGATCGACGACATGGCCGGCAACGCGTGGGAATGGTGCCTGGACTACCAGTTGCCCTACCAGACCGACACGCTCCCGACGAAGTCCACGCTGCGGTCCCGCCGGGGTGGATCGTGGGCGAACGTGGCCCTGCACCTGCGGAGTGCCGATCGGCAAGGTGCCGCGGCCGACAACCTGAACCTCTACACGGGNTTTCGCTGCGTGATGCCCGCAGCCAAGCCGCGGACCAAGGGACCTGTCAAGGTGGAACAGGCCGGGGACCGGTTCGTCAACTTCGTCCTGGAAGAGATCAAGACAGCCCAAACGCGGATGAAGACCATCACGCACGCGGCCAACCTGGCNGCCGACCGCATCGTCCACCGCAACGGCGAACTGTTGTCGGCCGGCGACCAGAGCTTCTCACTGGAACCGGTCTGGCGGGCCGGAGGAATTGCCTTCTCCAGGCAGTACACTCCCGAGGGCTCCTCGGCGGGATTCAAGAAACTCGACTCGCCCGAGGACAAGGTGCCCTATTACCGCACCAAGGGATTCGTCGATCACTTCACCGTCAAGAAAGCCGCCGCCAAGGATGTCGTCCTGCTGGGATTCGAGAACGAAACCGAGGAACAAAAGCACGCCGTGCCACTGGCCCGCCAGTTGCTGGCCGAGAAGTCCCTGGTCATCTTTTTCGGATCGGCCGAGGGAGCTGCCCGGCTGACAAAGGCCGTGGGGCCCAGTGAGAACTTGCTGACGATCACCCACACCGTCCCCGATGGGGGAGTCCTGTCGGTCGACGGTTGGCCCAAGAAAATCTGCTCGGGCCGCAGCATCGCCAACCGGCTGTACCTGTGGGCATTCGAAGCCGAATTGATCGGGGCCTTCCTGCGTCGCGGAAAGATGCCGGGCATCCTGCTCTCGGTGACCTACGAAAGTCCCCAGGTCTTCAACCAGCCGCTGCTGAACAAGTACAAGTTCGTCCCAGCCTTCAATGTCAGCCCGGTTGACGAGGGCCAACTGGGCCGGACCTACCTCGCCCACATCGACCGGATCGTTGGTCGCATCCTCGACGGACAACGCCACAAGTTCCGCAAGGCCGCCGGCTGGCTGGCCGAAGCGGCTCGCAAAAAGAAGACCAGCTACGCGCTGTTGATCCACGGGCTCAACCCCGAGAACCTGCCGGGCGATCCGGGGCTGTTCAAGGTCTTCAGCGAGGGCAACGCCTATTACCCGCAGTTGGATGGCCTGGTCAAGCCGGACGATGTCGCGTTGTTTGTTGGCTACAACTGGTACCCACGGCGGTTGGCCCAGACGGTCGACAAGTCCAAGGCTCGCCAGATTCTCTGCTTCACACTCGTCGACCAGGCACCACCCAAGCCGGCGATCTACGGCGAGGTGGGCGAGTTGTACCACCCAACNTCCTTCGACCAGTTGCCCCAGGGCGAGAACCGGATCTACATCGACCTGAGGTTCGCCCAGTACAACGCCGTGCTGAAGATCCCCGGGTTCCCGGTGCCGGCGTTGGAAACATCGTCCTTTGCCGAGGACGTGGTGTACTGGCACCTGGTCGCCGACACGGTCGAGCTGCTGGCCAAGTGAACCGGGGGGCTACGCCATCCTCACCACCGTGCCCGTCTCGGACGAATCGAGCATCCCGACGATGGCCTCCACGGCGGCTCGTCCGTCGGCCTCGGTACCGCAACCGGCTTCCAGTCCATTGATCCGGTCGACGAACGCCTGCACCTGGTCGGTGTAGGCCTGCATGCGACCGTCGGATACGAACGCGGCGTCGGCGTCGTCCAGCGGCACGTGAGGCTGCTCGTAGGCCAGCTCCCACTCACCACCGCGTGCGACACGGATTTTCCCGAACGGCTGCGCGTCGATGATCCCCTCGTCACCCATCAACCGGAAACGGAAGTCCTCGCCATCGAAACCCGGCGACGGACAGACGCTCGAGGACCAGAAGCTGGCCATGGCGCCTCCGGCAAACCCCCACATCGCCATGGTCGTGTTCTCGTTCGGGTTCTCCTCGCGAAAGGTCCCGCAGTGCGCCACGACCGACACAATGTCGTCACCGATCCACCAGCGACACAGATCGATGTTGTGAGGTCCGCTGTTGAGAATGTGCGCGCGGCTACGAGGATCCTTCCACCAGCCCCAGTCCCCCCCGAAACCCTCGTCCGACCGCAAGGCCTCGATGTCAAATAACGCGGACATCTGGATACAACGCACCGTGCCGATGGCTCCCGAGGCGACCAGGTCACGAACCGTGCGGTTTGACTCACGAAAACGCTGGTGATACCCCACGGCCAGAACCAACCCCTTCTCNGCGGTGGCAGCGATCATCCGGTCGCAGTCCTCCACCGACGTGGCCATCGGTTTCTCGACCAGCACGTGCGTGCCACATTCGGCCGCCAACAGTGTCTCGTCGATGTGGCAGTGGTGAGGCGTACTGCTGATGATCGCGTCGATATCATCGCGACGGATCAGGTCCTCGACCGTCTCGACACAATCGATCCCGTAGTCGTCGGCCAGTCCCGGTGCACGACGACCACCGGCCACCGCCACGATCTCGGCACCCGGTGCCCGCCGGGCCGCCTCGACATGTGTCCGTCCCATGAACCCCGAACCGGTCACGCCAATTCGAACCAGTGATTCACTCATCCCCGACCTTCCTTCCTGGTTGCTTCCAACTCCAACGTGGTTGTCACTTCTTCTTTTTCAGTTTTGGGAACCACAACCGCCTGGCCGTCTCACCCAACACGTTGCGACGATCCTTTTTCGAGAGCGGCAACACCTCGGTGAAAATTTTCAGGTGTTGTCCGTAGGTCAATTTCGGGGTCCACAACACGTTGGGAAAATTGCTGCCCCAAACGCAACGCTCCGACCCGTAGGTGTCGATGATCTTCAGGGCCGCGTCATGCAGATCGTCACCGGGAAAACCCATCTCCGTTCCGGTGCTGATGAAATCGACCTTGGCGTAGAGGTTCTTGTACTTCGAGAGTCGCAGCACCTCCGCAAGCGACCGCTCGTAAAGCGGCCCCGGCTTGATGTCCATGCAGTGGCAGAAGGCGACCGTCAGTTTCGGGAATTCACGCAACAGCTTCTCGGCACTCGGCACCAGGTCCGGATGCATCAGGAAAATGTCGACCGTCGCTCCCAACCTCTCGCACGTCTTCCACAACTGCCGAACCCCATCGTGATCAAACGTCCGCCGCTGATTCCCCGCGGTGCTCCGCAGCGTCTTCACACCAAATTCTTTGACGTGCTGCTCCAGCAACCCCGGACTGTGAGGATCGTCGGGATCGAGTGTGCAGACACCCGAGACCCAATCGGGATGGGCCCTGGTGGCGTCACAGAGATACCGGTTGTCGTACCCATAAAATGACACCGTCTGGACAGCCCGAACGGCCGAGACACCCCGGGCAAGACTGATCTGGCGGAGATCGTTGATCGACCCCTTGCCGCCGGGGACCCGCAACGGCTTGGCCACCGGNGGGTACTTCTTTTCATCGGGCGAGTAGATGTGCGCGTGGCAATCGATGATCCGCATGAATGACCCCGATCGANTTGGTGAATCGAACCCGTGACACGTGAACTCATGATAATTGGCTGTTGGCTCGCCAACCATGTGGTGCGGTTGTAACAATCTGCGGTTTGCCAACTGTCAATGGTCATCCCGTGTCCTCCGAACGACTCTACGACCGGAATTTCAACTGCGCGTTCCTGAGCCAGATCGGGTTCTCGCTGGTCAACATGGCCCTGTTGGCACACTACCCGCGGTGGATCGCCCATCACGGTGGCGAGGTCGACGCGGCGGGCTGGATCACCGGAACCGCCTCGATCGCCGGATTGTTGCTGCGGCCATGGATCGGCCAGTGGGTCGACCGGTTCGGGGCCCGCACCATCTGGCTGTCTGGTTACGCCATTTTCGCGATCGGTTCACTCTCGAACCTCTGGATCCACGACCTCGGACCAGCCATCTACATTTGCCGCGCCCTGCTGGTCGTCGGATCCGCGGTGATCTTCTCGAGCAGCCTGACCTACGTCACCCACCTGGCTCCGGCTGGTCGCCGGGCCGAGGCGATCGGAACACTGGGGGCCGCAGCATTCATGGGAATCGTTATTGGCCCCTGGCTGGGCGAATTGGTCCTGAGCACATCACGAACGCGGGATGAGTTTGAAACGCTGTTCGTTGGTGGTGCCGTGTTGTTGCTGTTGCCCGTGTCACTGGTGATGCTGATCCGCCCGGCCGAGACCGAGCCCGGACACGGCTCGATCCGGCTCACGGAATTTCTCAAGACGTCACGTCGTCACTGGCCCGGCATGATCGTGATGATGCAGATCACGTTCGGCCTGTGCGTGACCGTNCCATTCGTGTTCCTCACCAAGTTCGTCGACGACACGGGACTCGTCGACACGGGCTTCTCGAAGGTCAGCCTGTTCTTCATGTGCTACGCCGGCTGGGGACTGACCCTGCGGATCGTGTTCCGNCGAACTCCCGATCGGCTCGGCCGGCGGAAGGTGCTGNTGGTCGGGGCAGTCGCCATGTCGCTGGGGATGCTCAGCTTCCTGGTGGTCGACCCCGACCANTCCATGCTGATCGTCGTGCCGGCACTGCTGTGTGGCACGGGACACTCGTTGATGTACCACACCTGCACATCACTGTTTTTGGACTCGTTCCCCACCGACGTCCGTGGGGCCGGATCGGGACTGTCCATGGTCGCCCTGGACATCGGTTCCGTNGGCGGTGCNCAGTTGCTCGGCGAGGTNGCTCANCGGTTTGGCTACGACCTNTTGTTTGTNATTGTTGCCGGGGTCGCGTTGGTCGCGGCTTCGATCTATGCGGTCTCGAGTGTTCCCGTTTGGCGGGAGCGACGGCAGGCGTCTTCCTGAATCTTACCGGCGCAAAAAAAGGGGCTCCGGGTTTGTCCAACCCGGAGCCTCACGAAAACAAAAATTGGCTAACCTTCGCTCGGTGCGGCACCGCCGCCGGCCAGGGCTGCCGGTCCTTGGTACTCNGCCGAACCAAAACCAAGGATCAACAAGAAGATGGGACTCAAGAGGACCAACCCAGCAGCAAAGGCGCCGTCCTTGCCAAAGGATTTCCCCAGATCAACAAGCAAGATAATCAGCATGACGAGAGCCACCGGCGGACAGAGGATGATGGCGGCGATCCACCAGGTCGGACGTCCGACAATCTCCAACAACACCACCAGGTTGTAGATTGGGATGATAGCGGCCCAGCCAGGCTTGCCCGCCTTCGAAAAGATCTTCCAGTTGGCAGCGACCACCGCGAGACCAATTGCCAATTGAATCAACGTAAAANCNCCAGCAGCGGCAGCANCAGCCGCACCAGCAGCGGCAGCAGCGGCCTGATCACCACCNTCCATTTGTGCCAGCAAANTCAACGNCTCGAACGTCATATCAAAACCCCATTTCAATTATTGAGTATTAAGATCAACTGACTCTAGAAAAAGTCACACGACCTTGTATTCGCTAAGAACGGAAAGAACTTACGACAAAATCACAGATACATAAAGAACAAACCATATGTCCAAGACCACCTTCCCAGTTCTCAACCCCGTTGCCACGAAGATCGACGCGTTTCCAGACGAGCAAACGCACCGCAACCGGCCGACCATGAACCATCTCCGAATGCCAACAGAAGTCACTCGGTCGATGCACCCGCCGGCCCCTGGTACTGGGATGACCCGAAAGCGAGTATCGGAAAGAAGATGAAGCCCAGCAGGATCAATCCGGCGGCAAATCCACCGCCCTTGCCAAATGACTTCGCCAGGTCGACCATCATGATGACGGAAAACACGAGGCCCACCGGTGGACAAAATAGTATGGCAGCGATCCACCAGGTCGGGCGTCCAACAATCTGCAACAAGATCACCAGGTTGTAGATCGGGATGATCGACGCCCAGCCAGGCTGTCCCGCCTTGGCGAAGAGCTTCCAGCTGGCGACGATCAAGACAATGAGAATCACACCGTAGATCGGCACGATCACCATCATGGCTTCATCGGTGCTGATGTGCTGCGCCAGCAAACTGATCCGTCCAGGTAGCATCTCAAACCTCCTTGTTTCAAATCCGGTTTCGACCATCTTCCAAATGGTCACCAGCCAGCAACAGCAGTAGCCTCGAGGGATTCCGGGCGCCTGGGAATCCGAGCGTGTCTCAGACAACCGCCCCGGTGAACAACGATTCGATCACCTCGCCACGGTTCAGATGCACCGGGCGATTGAGCCGGTCACGGACAACCGAGTGCGGGTCGATACCCAGCACGCTGTAGACGGTGGCACCGACATCGTTTGGCGAGAAAGCTCGGGTGACCGGATACGCCCCGGTCTCGTCCGACTTTCCAATCACCTGTCCCGGCAGCACGCCGGCTCCGGCAAAAACGCCAAAGAAGCACGGGCCCCAGTGGTCGCGGCCTTTCTTGTCGTTGATCTTCGGCGTGCGGCCGAACTCGCCCAGCATCATCACCAGGGTGTCGTCCAGCCGTCCCGATTCGTGCAGGTCGTCCATCAGTGCTGCCACGCCCTTGTCCAGCGGCGGCAGCAGGCGATCCTTCAGCGAGGGAAAGATGTTGTTGTGGGTGTCCCAGTTCTGCACTCGACCGATATTGCACTGAACGACCGGCACCCCGACCTCGAGCAAACGTCGTCCCAGCAGCAGCGACTGGCCGGTGGTGTTGCGACCGTACCGGTCCCGCGTCTTGTCGTCCTCGCGGTGCAATTCGAATGCACGGGACAGGGCACTGGAGGTGAGAATCGAGAAGGCCAGTTCCTGGTCGTCACTCATCCGCCGTGCCTGGACGTTGGCTTCCAGCCGTCGCTGTTCCCGGTTGAGTTCACCCAGCAATGACTGCCGGTCCTTGAGCCTCGAGATATTCAGCCCGTCGCGAAGTGTCAGTGCGTCGACCTTGAACGACTTCTTGTTCGGATCACCAGTGATCTGCCAGGGGTCGTATTTCGGTCCCAGGAACCCGGCGTGCTGGCCGGGCCAGGTCAACGGCCCCTGCTGCAAGAACGTGGGCAAGTTGACCCCGGTGGGGATCCCGTCGGCGCGGGGCCGCAGGAACGCACAACCCGCGGCGTAATCGGGCCAGTCATCTCGTGACGCCACCTTGTCGAAAAATCCACCCGGCTGCTTCTCGCCAGTCAGCACGTGGTGCGTCGACATCAGGTGGTTGTTGTCCTTGTGGGACAACGTGCGAATGACCGAGTACCTGTCAGCCCGCGCGGCCAGGTGCGGCAGGTGCTCGCAGATGCCGTAGCCGGGGATCTTCGTGGCGATCGGGTTGAAATCGCCGCGAATCTTCGCCGTCGCATCCGGCTTCATGTCGAACGTTTCGTGATGGCTGGCAGCGCCAGTCAGGAACACGATCACAACCTGCTTGGGCCGATTCCCGGAACTGGTGGCGTCCACCTTGGCAGCACTGGCCAACTGGTTTCGACCAGAAACGGCCTGCGACATCCCCAGGCCCAACAGGCCCGAATAACCGACCTGGAGAAGTTCACGACGCGTGGGCTGCAAATGTCTCACCGCTGATTCCCGACGGTATTGGCTGTCCACTTCCATTCGATTCGGTCCTGCAATCTCCTGGACCGCCCCATAGATCTTATCGTCAACTCTCGGGCGACATGTTGCAAGTTCCCCCGGAATTCAGCAACCGCAATACCGGAAGTCCCCAAACCACCCGTATCCAACCCGTTTCAGGACGACTCGTCTTCGGGATCCTCCGCACCGGCAGCATACCCCTCGCCGCCGAAGATCGCTCGAATCTCGGCCGCCGAACTCGCATTCTGCAGCTGGCCGATCCGGTCGCCCTCTTCCTCGAGCAGCTTGATCACGTTCTCCAGCACCTTCTCGGCACAATCGGCCGGGAACTTGCAGGCCCCGTTCTCATCCATGTGGATGATCTCACCAGGCGCCACGTCCATTCCGGCAATGTGAACCGGCGCGTTGACCGAGTGCACCGCCTGGGCCCCGTGGCCCGGGGTGATGCCACTGATGTGGTACTGGAACCCCATGGGGCGAATCTCGTCGATATCCCTCGAGGGTCCGTTGGAGATGCACCCGACGCAGTCCAGGGCCTGCATCGCGGCGGTCATGTTGCCACCGGCCAGGCCCACCTTTCCAGCAATTTCCGGTGGGAACTTCTGCTCCAGCGCCAGGATGGTCGGCTTGGGTGATGCATCCAACGCGTCGACGATCTCCATGAAGGTCAGTCGCTTGAACGTGGGGTCGGGCAGGCCAAACACGCAGGTGACCGCGTAGCCACACAGGGCACCCAGTTCCGGGTACATGCAGTGGATCGTCTGGTCGGTGTACCAGTTCTCGCTCCACGGGTTGTAGAGACCCAGGCACAGTGGGTGCTCGGGATAGGTCGCCACCACGTTGGTGATCGAGGGCGTGTCGTACTTCTTGAGTTCTTCCAGGACTTGCGGGTCGACCATGAGTTCCTGCCGTTGGTGAGAGAATCCAGGTGGGTTCGATAACTCCACGGGACAGATCGTGGCCCGTGACGTCTCTATCATGGCCGATGTCACTTCCCGGGTCGAGCGAGTGGGCTGACCGACACAACCCGCGATGCCGGTCCGGTGCANCAGCCGATCCGCACGTGTGACCCGCACGCCCCGNGAGTGATATCATGAGGCCCNCGGTTCCCGGGCATGATCCCGGATTTCTTTCACGTCATTGAAACACCGATGGACATGCTGGTCATCACCATCGCGGTCAACGGGAGCCTTCCCACCAGGAAACTGCGGCGGTCGGAGGGAGCTGAATCCCGATGACGCGTTGCCTGATCCCTTTGCTGCTGGTCGCCTCGTGGACGGTCACCCTGTCAATTCTCCTCTCCCCGGAACCCGTCTCCGGATTCGGCATCCCCCATGACGTGGTTCCGAAGATGGAACAGGGCAACGACGGGGCACTTCGTCACGAGCACACGCTGTTGCTGGGCTGGATGTTCGGCGTCCTGTTGATCGCCACATTCGGAGGGCTGATCGGCTGGGGCAGTGGCACCCGCTGGNGCANCCTGATGGGGGGNCTGCTGATCACGACCATCCTGATCGTCGAGGGCGTCTTTTCGGCGATGTGCTGGAGTTACCACCGGCAACTGGCTGACCCGGTCGCCACGCCATTCCTCGGCTCGTTCCCGGCCAGCACCGCCTGGCAGTTGTATGGNATGGGATCCATTCCTTTCCTGTTCGTCGGCATCTACGTCGGCTTCTTCAGGCGGCAGATCGTAACCGACAGGACATCCGCAGAATTCCAGCACCTCAGCAAGTCCTCTGGCTGACTTCCCGATCCCGGCTTTTCCGGCTCGACCATGGACCGCCCACACATCGTCCTGGCCTTCATCCTCGGCTACATGCTGTTGTGCATCGTGGTCGGTCTGTGGGCCATGAGGCGGACCCGTTCGACACACGATTTCTTCATGGCCGGCAGCCGGCTGGGCTTCCTGGTCACCAGCGTGGCAATCTTCTCGAGCACGATGAGCGGCTGGGGATTCGTGGGCGGCCCGGGACTGGTCTACACGATCGGTGCCGGGACCTTCTGGATGATCGTCTCGACCGGGCTCGGCTTCTGTGGCATGTTCTACCTGCTGGGCAAGCGTCTGAGACTGGTGGCCGAGGTGACCAACCCGATCTCGCTGCCCGACGTCGTCACCGCACGTTACGACAGCCGTTCAACCGGCTTCCTGACCGCAATCGCAATCCTGCTGGGTGTGCTGGGTTACCTGGGCACGCAGATCCTGGCGATGGCGATGGTGCTACAAAGCATCCTGGCCGACGTCGCCTCGATCGGCCTGCTGCCGCTGGGCGCGTGCATGGCGATCAGTTGTGCGGTGCTGGTGTTTTACTGTGTCACCGGCGGCATTATCGCCTCGGTTTATACCGACCTGGTCCAGGGCATCATCATGGTCGTGGCGGCCTTNCTGGTGGTGTCCGCGACGGTCGCCAGCGTCGACGGCGGACTGGAGGGAATGACGCGAACGATTCTGGCCGATGACGCCGAATCGATGAACCCGTGGGGCACCCGCGGGATCGTCGGCTGTCTGTCCTGGTATTTCGTCTTCGTGTTCGGTGTCGCCGGCCAACCTCACCTGATCACCAAGTTGATGATGACAAAAAAACTCGACGACGCCCGAGTGATGCTGCCAATGAGCGTCGGGGGATTCCTGCTGACNGCGTTGCTGTGGATCAGCATCGGGCTGTGCATGCGGACACTGGTCCTGCAGGGGGCACATCCCCCCCTGGGCGAACCCGACCAGGCCTCTCCCGAATTCCTCAAGACCTACGCGCACCCGGTCCTGGCCGGAGTCGTCTTCGCGGGCCTGATGGCCGCGATCATGTCGACAGCAGACAGTTTCCTGAACATCGGCGCCGCCGCCGTCGTCCACGACATCCCCCGCGCGTTGCGGGGACGGTCCCTCGACAACGAACTGCTCTGGGCACGTGTCGCCACCGTCATCATCGCGGCCATCGCCTCCGGGGTGGCACTGGCCAGTGGGAAAATGGTGGCGTTGCTGGGGGCCGTCGGCTGGTCGGTCTTCTCCGGAGCCATCGTGCCCACGGTGGCCATCGGCTTCAACTGGAAACGGGCCACTCCGCTGGCCTGCAACCTGGCCATCCTGACCAGCCTGGCACTCAATGTCGGCCTGCAGGTCTTCTCGGTGACCCTGCCGCACCTCTTCTACAACGGGGCCCTGTCACTGCTGGCCTCCCTGACCGTCTTCTACGTTGTCTCGATCGTCTCGTCCCCGCCCAGGATCCCCCCCGACATCGAAACGGCCATGGATCTCTAGTAGCCTGATACGCACTCGAACCCTCACTTGCCGGCCGGCGACCCGCTGTTGTTTCGATTGCTGACCGAATCCCGTTACCGTTTCCCCAAGAGACTGCCCGACGGCAAGTACCGCGTCACAGGATCCAGCCAATGAACGGATTTCTTGACCAGGTTGACGCAAACTCTCGTCCAACCCGCGCGCGGTACGTTGTCATTTTCGCGATTTGCCTGGCGGCCGTTGTCGCCTACATGGGACGNAACTGCCTGGGCGTGGCGTCCAAGGAAGTCCGGGCCGACCTGGGAATCAGCCTGGCCCAGTGGGGCGGGGTCATGAGCGCATTCTTCTGGTCGTACGCCCTGGCCCAGGTTCCCGCCGGATGGCTAGCNCATCACGTCGGAACCCGGGTGGCCCTGGCGATGTACGCCGCGGTGTGGTCCGCCCTGTGTGCAGGCTTCTACCTGGTTGGAGGACTCGGGGCCCTGCTGGCGATCCAGATCGGTTTTGGTGTGGCGCAGGCCGGAATTTTCCCCTGTTCGGCGGGAATGATCCGTCACTGGATGCCCTCGACGCANTGGGCNCTGTCGGTCGGGTTGATGGGGAGTTTCATGTCGGTGGGTGGAGCGATCGGATCGGCGATCACCGGCTACGCGATCGAGGGCATCTCCACCTCCTGGCTGACCACCCCACCCATCCCNTGGCGATGGGTCTTTGTCGGGTTTTCTGTCCCCGGNTTCGCGTTTGCCGCGTGGTTCTTCCACTGGTACCGGGATCGGCCCGAACTGCACAGCCGGGTGAACGAGGCCGAGAGAAAATTGATCCGCAAAGCGAGTCCCGAGACGTCCCGGACACCCTCAGAAACTGGCTGGCTGCTGGTCGCCGTTCAGCCAGCGATGTTCCTGCTGTATGGCCAACAGTTCTGCCGGGCCGCTGGTTACATTTTCTTCCCCACCTGGTTTCCCGAATACCTCCGAGAGACACGAGGCGTGTCGCCCGGTGAAAGTGGCCTGTTGACAGCGTTGCCGCTGCTGGCGGTGGTGTTGGGTGGCCTGGTCGGTGGGGCGATGGTGGACTGGCTGTTGCGTCGAACCGGCAGCCTGCGGATCAGCCGACAGTGGACAGCGACCGCTGCCATGGCAAGCTGTGCCGCGTGCATCGGGGCTGCGTATTTCGTGGCCAACGTCTACGGAGCCGTCTTCCTGATCTCATTGGGCACCTTCTGCGGCACGCTGGCCGGCCCCCCCGCAAGTGCCACGACGATTGACAAGGCCGGTGACCATCCCGAACAGATCTACGGCATGATGAACATGATGGGCAACCTGGGTGCCGCCGCCTGCCCACTGGCGATCGGCTTCCTGGTCGAATCGACCGGAAACTGGAACCTTGTGCTGCTGGTCTTTGTCGGCATCTACGCCACCGGGGCACTCTGCTGGTGCTTCCTGGATCCACGGGGACAGGTGGCAACCTCACAACGCGTTGCCTAGTCTGGAAGGGCTAGAGACTGGTTGTCCGACCAGTTGCAGCCCACCCTCACCTCCCACCAGGTCAACCGGGACACACACTCCATGCAACTCCTCCTCAAGGCCACCGCGACACTGCTGGTTCTCGCCGCCCCGGGCATCGCCGGCGAATACAACCCGATCCGAGAAATCGGTGACGCTGCCCCGGCCTGGACCAAGCTTCCCGGCACGGATGGCAAAACCCATTCACTGTCCGATCTCAAGGACAAGGACGTCGTCGTCGTCGTCTTCACCTGCAACAGTTGTCCGTACGCGGTTGACTACGAGGACCGGCTGGTTGCCTTCCACAAGAAGTACGCTTCGAGGAACGTTGCCGTCATCGCCATCAACGTCAACAAGGTTCCCGAGGATGCCTTGCCGGCCATGAAGAAGAGGGCCAAGGAGAAGGCCTTTCCCTTCGCGTACCTCTTCGACGAATCCCAGAAGATTGCCAAGGACTACGGCGCGCTGTTCACTCCGGAGTTCTTCGTTCTGAACAAGCAACGCAAGATCGTCTACATGGGATCGATGGACAACAATCCCGATGTGAAGAAGGTCTCCAAGCTCTACCTCAACGACGCCGTCGAAGCGACACTCGCCGGAAAAAAAGTCACGACCGACGAGACAATCGCCTTTGGCTGCAAGGTCCGCTTCGAGCGCAAACGTCGCAAGCGCAAGAAGACCAAGAAGAAGAAATGACGTGTCGACAAGTGCCGCAAGATCACCGTTCCAGTGAACGGCTGATCGCGTTCCGGTTCTCTCGAATCACCAGCGGCCAACGCAAGTCGTAGAGATTGGCGTTCTGTCCATGCACCGGGCGGGTGGGCAACCACAGGTCCGGATTGTCCCTGAGTAGCCGGGACAGCGACTGACCATATCGTGTCACGTCACCCTGGCCGCTGCCGAGAAAAACGATCAATCTCTCCATCTCCGGATGGCTGTCCGGATTGACCGGAATCGCACCGGACACCAGCACCCGTTTCCCGTCGCGTTCAAACCGAAACGCCACCGGTGCCACGCCATATCCTCCCAACGGGATCCCCTCGATGGGTCCCAACTCCGGTACGTTCATGTCCTCCAAGACAACAAACCGCGTGTCCTCTGGCAGCCTGGTCTTCAGTTCAGTGCGGCCCGCTCGAGAGACCACAATTGGACACTCCAGCCGTCTCAACAGCGACGACAATCCGGAGGTGGCTTCCACCGAACAACTGGCCGGCAGGATGGCCACGACATCCGCCAATCGCCGATCGAATTGTGCCAGCCTCATCTCCACGAATTCCACCAGGCCTGGACCTCCGTGCGCACCAAACAGGAACAGCCGGCCCTGTGCATCAAGCACATAACACGCCTTGTCGTCGTAGTCTCCCAGGTAGAACAGACCACGCATCAACTCACGAGGCGTGGCATCCAGAAAATCCGCTCCGTCGGCCCGGTGCCGCTCGACCAGTTCCTGCATCTCGTCGATCCCGGCCTCGAGGATGTCTCGCCAGGCCATCGGCGTGATCGAAGCGTTGACCCCCCCGGGTTCACCTTCTCCAACCGTCCGTGGATGACCTGGCAACAACAGGTCCGGCGGTGGCAACGCCTTCAGAGTGTTCAATGTCTCCAGGTAGTCACCAGCGTCGGCACGGTATCGCGGCGCGACACGCGTGGCGTAAGTGCCCAGGTCTCCCGTGATGCTCGAAACCGTGTCGCCACTGAACAGCACGCGTTGTCCGTTGGACTGCAAGACGAAACAGAGACTCCCCGGGGTGTGCCCCGGAGTGGCGATCACCTCAAAACGACAATCTCCACTGGTGATGATCTCGCCGCCATCAAGTTCGACGTCGATCTCGGTGGCATGCAGTTCCACCCCCGGCATCTCAAAGGTCGAAAACAGCGCCGAGGCCGGACCGCCGGCTCGCAGAATGTCACAGTCGGCTCGACCGGCGAACACACTGGCTCCGGTCAACCGGCGGAGGTACATGGCCCCCTGGACGTGATCGACATGGGCGTGAGTCAGCAGGATCTTCTTCAGCCTGCGAACATCCAGCCCCAGTTCGTCCATTTGCGACAGGAGCAACCGGCAATCCGGTTCGATTCCCGAATCGACCAACACCAGGCCATCGGAAGTGTCGACCACGTAGGCCACCGAGGGATTCAGGCGGCCGAGCAGGTAAACGCGGCCAGCCAGCCTGGTCGCCTGGTCTCGGAAAACCGGTGACACGGAAGACGCGCGCCACAGTGCGAGCCCGGAGACAACCACGACCAGCACGGCACAGGCGACGACACTTCGCTTTCGGCTGCCGGAATCCGTCATGATCGGGCATGTCTTCCTGTTGTGGGTCCCCGGCAGAAAAACGGAGGCCACGAGGTCCATTTTCGACCGGTCGTTGTGATCCACGATCCGGAGAATTGTAGTCGATCCACCAACGATCGACCCCTTTTCTGCCCAACGCGTCCCGGTGAATGACACCAAAAAGCGTGCTTGTAAACGCCCCCCGGCATCCAGACAATCGATCAAGGCGTGGGTTGAATCGTCACAGGGAGTCACTTCTTGATGCCAGATCTGGCGGAGAACCAATCGGAACCGTCGCCCGGTGTGTCACCACCCAGATCGGAAACCGCCAACTCGGACAACCCGGTCCAGGCCGTTCCACGTGCCAGGCGACGCCGGTTGACGATCCTGGTGGCCGCTTTCCTGGTGACGAGCCTGCCGTTGTTTCTGGTCTTCGTCCGCCCCGGCCTGGTTCGGCAGGAGACCTCGCGGCGGATCGACAAGACCGCCAGGATTTTCCACGGTCTCAAGGGAGATGCATGGAGCCTGGCATTCACTCCCGATGGCCGATTCATTGCCTCGCCCAGTGGCAACTCCGTGGAATTGCGAAACGTACAAACCGGACGGCTGGTCCAGTCGTTTGATGGGCACACCGATCCGGTGATGCGACTCGCCATCAGCCCCGATGGCCGGCAACTGGCCTCAACCAGCATGGACAAGACGGTCCGACTGTGGGACATCGAAACGGGAGAGACACTGCAAACACTCTCGGACCACACCGATTGGGTCCTGGCCGTGGATTTCAGCCCCGATGGAACACTGCTCGCATCGGCCAGCCGTGACCATTCCGCCAAGCTCTGGGATCTGGCCACCGGCCGGGTTCTGCACTCGCTCGAATCCAGCAGCGGGTTCGTTGTCGATGTCGTATTCAGCCCCAACGGAGAACAGGTTGCCACGGCCGCATCCTTCCGGCCATTCCAAATGGGTGACAAGACGGTGACATTGCGCGAACCCGGCGAGATCAATCTCTGGGACGTTCGAAGTGGCAAATCCCTCCGGTCACTCAAGGGACACGATTCGGCTATCACCGGGGTGAACTTCGGTCCCGGGGGACGGCAACTGGTCTCGGCCAGTCGCGACAAGACAGCCAAGTTGTGGAACATCGACACCGGCGAACAGGTTCGGGAATTCACCGGTCACGAGGACTTCGTGGTGGATGTCGCCTTCAGCCCCAACGGTCGGCAACTGGCCACCGCCAGCGACGACGGCACCGTGAGACTGTGGGACACCGAAACAGCCACCGAGCTACTGACCATCAATGCCCATCAGAATGGTTCCTTTTGTGTCCGCTTCTCACCCGACGGTCACCAACTGGCAGCCGGAGGCTTTTCGAAAGTGACACTCTGGGATCTTGCTCCCCTGGGGCTGTGAGCCCCAGGGCGACAAACACGTCCAACCACACATCATCTCCACCAACTCTCGACCACCAGGAAAACCCGGCGTCATGCTCCGACAATTCTCACTTCCGCTCCTGGTGCTGATTTCCACACTGGCTCCGATCACCGCAGGGGCAGCGAGTCCCAACCTGCTGTTCATCATGGCTGACGACTGCACGTTTCGTGACATCGGCTGCTATGGCGGACAGGCTCACACACCCAATATCGATCGGCTGGCCACCCAGGGAATGCGGCTGACCCGGTGCTTCCAGGCCGCCCCGATGTGCTCGCCCACGCGACACAACATCTACACGGGCCTCTATCCGGTCAAAAGCGGCGCCTACCCCAATCACGCCTTCGCCAAGCCGGGAACCAGGAGCGTTGTGCACTACCTGAAACCGCACGGTTACCGGATCGCGCTATCGGGAAAAACTCACATCGCCCCGCGAAAGATCTTTCCCTTTGAATACTCGGGCAAGAAGAACCCGGACTTCCAGGCCATCGATGCGTTGATGGCCCAGAGCAAGGCCCAGGGCAAACCCTTCTGCCTGTTCGCCTGTTCCAACGAACCACACTCACCATGGGACAAAGGTGATCGTTCGCGGTACGACCCGGACAACGTGAAACTGCCATCCTATTTCGTCGACACGCCCCAGACTCGAAAGCAGATGGTGGCCTACCTCGCCGAGATCACCTATTTCGACGGACAGGTCGGCCGGTGCCTGGAACTCCTGGAAAAACACGGACTGGCAAACAACACCCTCGTCATGGTTGTCAGCGAACAGGGGTCCGGTTTTCCCTTTGGGAAATGGACCTGTTACGACACGGGCCTTCAAAGCGCGTGCCTCGCACGTTGGCCCGGCCAGATCGAGCCCGGGACAACCAGTGACGCGATGGTCGAGTACGTCGATGTCCTGCCAACGTTTTTGGATGCCGCCGGGGTCACCCCGCCGGCGGCGCTCGACGGTCGGAGTTTCTTGCCGGTTCTGCGAGGACAACGCACGACCCACAAGACACATGTCTTCGGATTGATGACCACCCGCGGCATTCTCAACGGGTCGGATCACTTCGGGATCCGCAGCGTCCGCTCGAAACGCTACAAGTACATTCTCAACCTGACTCCCGACGTTCCGTTTCGAAACATCTGCATGAAAACACGGGTCTTCCAGTCATGGGAAGCCAGGGCCCGCGGCGGCGACGAGGATGCTCGCGACAAAGTCAGGCGGTACCGACACCGACCGGCCGAAGAACTCTATGACATCACGGCCGATCCCCACGAATGGCACAACCTGGCCGGCAATCCGAAACTGGCCGAGATCAAGTCACAGTTGAAGGCCCGGCTGGGCCGCTGGATGAAAGACCAGGGTGACCTGGGACAGCAAACCGAACTCGAGGCGTTCAAGCACCAGGCCCGACGGCAAAATAAGAACAAGAACAAGGCCGCGGCGAACTAGCCGAGGTGGCTGGAGACGAAGGCCAGGGCCGTCTTGTAGGCATCATCGATCGCCCGTGGATCACCGCCACCCAGGCCGTGCTCACCGCCCTCGATGGACACCAGTTGGTGCTCGACCCCGTGCTTCTTGAATTCCCGCTGCATCATGACCGACTGCTCGTACGGCACGTCCGTATCAGCGGTTCCGTGGATCAGCAAAGTCGGAGGAAATTTTTTCGTGACGTTCTTGACCGGCATGAACGGGTGGAACTTCTCGGGCTGCGAATGAGGGTCCCAGCCGGAGACTTCCAGCGGCCAGCGTCCTGTCTGGCGGCACCAGTTGTAGAAGTCACCCCCATTTCCCTTGCGGAGTCGCGAATCGGAGACCGCCGGACCGGAGACCTGTTTGCGGGCATGGGCCTCGGTGAACTTCACCTGGTTGTGCCTCTTGTGAGGACTCGGCTTGCTGTACCAGTCGCCGACCAGATCGCCGTAGCCCCAGAATGGGACCAGGCAGGTCGGCCTCGGTTTCACCCGGTACCCGGTCGCCAGCGTCAGGTAACCTCCCGCAGAGCCCCCCAGTACGGCAATCCTCGACGCATCGATCTTCAATCGATTCTCCCGGTCCCTCAACCATTCGAAGGCGTCTTCGACGTCCGAGAGAATCTTGGGCATGGATGTCTCGGGAGCCAACCGGTAATCGATGGATGCCAGGGCGTAACCGGCCCCCAGCAGGTCAGTCTTGACGCGACCGCTGATGCCGGCCCGGTGCCCGTTGATCAGGGCGCCACCATGTATCCAGACTGCCAACCGGGGACGGCCGTCGGTATCGGGACGATGCAGGTCCAGCTTGATCGGCAACCGCTTGGCTGTCTTGTAGGTGTGAGTCGTCACGCGGATCTTCCGGGACTGTGCGGACTGGGAAATGGAACCGACCACCGCGCTCGCCGCTGTGGCCAACAGGAACTCGCGACGGTCAACAACCGGCCGCTCCTCAACGTTCATCGTTGTCCCCTCATCGGATTGGACCGACCTACTTGGCCCCGACACAGTACAGGAACCGATCCGACCTCAGGTACATCCTGTTTCCGGCGATCGCCGGACTGCCACTGAAATCGCTGGCATCAGTCAGCCGGTTGCGTCCGACCTCGGTAAATGATGTCCCGGCCTCAAAAACATGGGCCCCACCAAAACGGCTCACGGCAACCATCCGGTTGCCCAGCAAAAGCATCGAGGCGTAGAACTGCCCGCCGATCCGCTTGCGAGTCACCTCCTCGCCGGTCTTGGCATCGACACAGAACCCCACGCCACGGTCGTTGACCCAGTACAGGTGTCCCTTGTGGAAAACCGGGGACGAGACGTACGACCCCCCGGTCTTGGACCACAACACGTGCGTCTTGCTGACATCGTCGGTGCCACCCAGCCGGATGGCGGCTCGCCCGCCAGGTGATCGACCACCGATCACGTACGCGATGCCCTCGTTGACCACGACAGTCGGAACAGCATTGGTGTCCACCTCGGTCCCGGCGAACCAGTTCAATTCACCGGTCATCGGGTCCAGTCCCCACGTCTCGAAAGTGACCGACAGCACCATCTCGTCGACACCCTTGGCGTTCTTGGCAATCACGGGCGTCGAGTAGGTCCGATTGAGGCTGCGGGCTTCGGTCTTCCAGGCCGGCTTGCCGGTCTTGGCGTCAAATGCACGGATCGACTCGCTCTCGGCACCGGCCGTCACGATCAGGAGATTCTTGTACAGGATCGGGCTGGAAGCCGAACCAAACCGCGACGCGCTCTCGGAACCCACATCCTGGCGCCACAGTTGCTTGCCGGCCAAGTCAAAGGCCAACACGCCGGTGTTGCCCAACAAAACATAAACACGCTCGCCGTCACTGGTCGGCGTGTGCGACGCAAAACCGTGAGCACCGCCGAACGAGGGGATCGGTCGCTCGGTGGCCTGCGAGGGAACGTCCTTCTTCCAGAGCAACTTGCCGGTGTTGCGGTCGGCACAGACCAGGTGCCGTTTCAGACCGCTAAGATCGCCAGAGGCACCCGAATAGCAGGTGACCAACACCTTGTCACCGACCACGATCGGACTGGAGAAACCCTTGCCGGGCAAAGCCAGTTTCCACGCCAGGTTCTTCGTGTCACTCCATTGAAGCGGCACCGCCGTTTCGGTGGACACGCCCACCGCTCCGGCCCCCCGGAATTGTGCCCAATCGGCAGCCGGCGACTGGACAGTCAGCAGGAGCAACAGCAGACAGGGGACCAAACGGGGCATGAAAACACTCCAGGTCTTGATGTCATGAAACGCACCAGGCAACAACCCCACAAACCGACAATGGTTCCGAGCGAAAACCGGTCCTCGTCTCAGAGCACAAACGGTTCGGGAGTCCGGATCGTGAAGGCCTTGCGAATGTGATCCTGCACGTGCCAGTGAGCCACGAGTCCCCTGGGAAAGTGAGCCGTGTCTCCAGGGCCGAGGGTGTGGACGGCTCCACCTTCCTCGGTGATCGTCGCCCCACCCTCTAGCACGTGTACGAATTCATCCCAGCCAAATTCCCAACGGAATTTTCCAGCCGTGCAACTCCACAGGCCACTGGAGAGCATCTTGTCGGCCGATTGGACCAGGACGGTTCCCCGGGCCACGGGCGTCCCTTCCTGGATCCAGGAGGGTTCGATTGGCATGTCCGGCAGGTCGCCGGTGATGGCCTCTGCCGATTGGATCGCCAGTTCACTCATGATCATTCCTCGAAAAAACTTGTCCGTGTTCGATTTCCGTTCCGTGCTCCCGCACCCATCACACCAGGTTGTTCCGGCGCCACTACGCCTTCTGGGCTCCCGGTTGACCCGATTCGACGACGTAGGTGTGTCGTGTCACCAGCTTGCCACCGGGCTTGGTCACATCCTCGACAACCTGGAAATCGGTTGTCCACTGCTTGGGCGTCACCCGGCACCGCACGTAACCACGTTCGGCGTTGTGCAACTTGACCCAGGGATTCTCCGCGATCATTCCGTCGGTGTACTCGAGTTTCTCAGAGCCATTGCCTCCGGAACTGATCGACGTGCAGACGAACTCGGTGCCAATCACCGTCTTGTCGGGTTTCTCGTAGTCCAGCGGAAGGTCACAGACCCAGTTGGAGTGAATGTCGCCGGTGAGCACGACGGGGTTGGGCACCTTGAGGTCAGCCAGCGACTGCATCACGCGTTGCCGACACACCTCGTACCCGGCCCACTTGTCCATCGGGAAACCCTCGGGTGGCCCTGGCAAGCGATCAACCCGCGCCATCAACACCTGCTGTGCCATCACGTTCCATTCGGCCTTGGACTCCAGCCACTTGCGCCTCAACCACGCCTCCTGCTTCCCGCCGAGGATGGTGGCCTTGGGAGACAGCGCTTCCCCGGCCAGGGGCTTCAAGCCGTTGCCGTTGGCCTGGGGCGTGCGGTGCTGCCGGGTGTCGAGAATGGCAAAGTCGGCCAACCGGCCGAAACGCACCCGTCGGTAGAGTTGCATGAACGGGCCGGAGGGAAACGACGATCGTCTCAATGGCATGTGCTCGTAGTACGCCTGGTAGGCATTGGCCCGCCGCTTCATGAACTCCACCGCCTTCACCCCGGGTTCCTCGGAGTGAAACGTCGCGTAATCGTTGTCGAACTCGTGGTCATCCCAGGTGACCAGCCAGGGGCAGTGAGCGTGCGCGGCCTGGAGTTGGGGATCGGCCTGGTACTGGCCGTAGCGATTCCGGTAATGGTCCAGCGTGGTGATCTCGGGGCCGGTGTGCTTCCGGATTCTCCCGTCAGCGCCGGCATACTCGTAGATGTAATCCCCCAGGTGCACGACCAGGTCGAGCTTCTCCTTGGCCATGTGTTCGAAGCCGGTAAACAACCCGTACTCGTAATGCTGGCAAGAGACAAAGGCGAAATTCAACTCCCTGGGCAAAACCAGGTTCCACGGCGTCGTGCGGGCCCGGCCGATTCGACTCTGTGCGTCGCCAGCCGTGAACCGGTACCAGTACCAGCGGTTGGGTTTCAGGCCCCGCAACTCGACGTGAACACTGTGCCCCAGTTGTGGGGTGGCCACGGTCCGTCCCCGCTTCACCACGGTCTTCATCGTCTCGTCAGTGGCGATCTCGTAGTTGACCTCGACATTGGCGGCCGGCATTCCACCTCCCTCCGTGGGACGGGGCGCCAATCGGGTCTGGATCACGAAACCGTCGGGTGTCGGGTCCCCACTGGTGACGCCCAGCGAAAACGGATCATCGGCAAACGCCAGCCGCCGCCGGACCACGCCATGGACCTGGCTACCCAGTACCGGCAAGGCCGTGATCGACGCAGCGGCCTTCAAGAACTCACGACGATGGAAATCCGCTTCCGAAAACGTCCGACGACGCATGACTCTCTCCAGCAAGGCACGTCACGTATGAAGCCCGCATCGTATCCACCCGCGCCGTGTTGAGCCAACAGACCGGTGGACACATTGCCCGGACCACGCTCGAGCCGCACACCCGGAAACGGACGATCGCCGATTCGGTGATCAACCGCAGAATCGCTCGAGGACGTTGCGGGTGATCTTCGAGATGTTCTCGTCGACCGGCAGGGCACAGGGATAGCTGATCGACCCGACACTGAACACCGCGCCCCCACTTGCGGTCTCGTGGTGAATCATGTCGGCTCCCCCCTCGTCGGGATTGAGCCCCTTGGCCAGCAACCGCGTCCCGGCCGGAGAACTCGGCGACATCTTGTCGGTCTCGTGGCCGGAGGCCCCGCCGGGACAACGCATGTGCAGGCAGCGCTCGCCGAAGATGTCTCCGTCGGAGAGACCGGTGCCTTCGAAAATCCAATGCGAGGTGTCGATGGCCCGGTAGGGTGCACCGGTCATGATNCCCTCCTCGGTGCATCGCACCCCCAGCAGGTTGGCCTCCGATTCGTAGTACACGTCCAGCCGGCTTTCCTTGTCGATCTTGGCCATGTCACTGGAACTGCCACCCTGGGAACTGTTGCGGACCGTGATCGTCGAATCGTCCAGGAATTCGACCGCGCAGTTCAGNCCGTTGCCGCCCAGGTACATCAACTTGCCCCCCCGCTCAAAAACCCATTCCTTCAAGCGGTAGTACATCTCCTGGGACCAGTACTCCGGATGCGCGCTGATGACGAGAACCTTGTAGGCGTCCAGGTCGAGTTGCTCAAAATGAAACTGGGTTTCGGCATACAGGTCGTACCCGAACCCCTCGCGTTCCAACCACCCAAACAAACGCCACTCGGCCGGCAGCGTGTGACACTCCGAACGGCCCTCCAGTGGGTCGTCAATCCGGGTCTGCTCGGGAACGTGATTGAACAACTCGGGCCGATCAAAAGACAACGGGGCGTAGTCCTCGACCGAGAAATGCATGTGCAGGTCGCTGGTGTAACGATGCAGATCCTGCCGCGCGTTGACGGTCGGCTCGGAAGGAAGCGCCTGCGGATGGATGTAATTGCTGCGACCGCCGAAATTGTTGTAACAGTTCCAGTTGATGTTGGCCGCCAGCACCGCAATGTCGTTCTCGGGTTCCGCGGGAGCCACGATCCACGGAAACGTGAAGAACTCGCCGGAAACCGTCCGCGCGTGAAGGTAATACAAACCCGAACGCTCCGGACCGACCAGGTACTGCCTGTGGTGCGGGTTGTTGCTGTACCCCTGGTCGTTGAACCGAATGCCTGTCCGGGTGTAATCCCCGTCGGGAGTGACCTGGGTGGTGGCCAACGGGCCGTGTTCGTCGTACCACCCCACCGTGCCGACCGGCTCCTTCTCCCAGCCATAACGGAACAAATCGAGCCGATACGCTTCGGACGCGTGAACGCGGTACTCAGATTTTTCTCCCGAGCGGACGCACTTGGGCCACATGTAACCCACCAGCGAGTTGCTCAGCAGCCGGAACTGGACCGGGTCGTCAACCGGCAGGGTGACCGAGGTCCGCTTGGCCGAGAACCCATCACGACGAAACGTCACGCGATAGTCCCCGGCAGGCAGATCCGCTCGCACTGAACCGTCGGCCAACGACCGAACCTGCACGGGATCTGCATCGGCCGTTTCGAACAGGACCGCGACATCGTGCAACGCAATGAAGCGTTCATCACTGACAAAACCAATCAACATCTCGGGCATCCTTATTCGCGGTTCGTCCTCGTCCGGGTACCACTCATCGCACCCTCTGGCCCGATGCGTGTCAACCGTCTGCGACCAGCTCATTCCCCATGGGTCGCCACAGAAGTTACAATCAGGGACCGCTGTTGTGTTCAAGAACTGAACGATCGTCACCGAACCAGGCCCACGCGGAGCTTCACGTGTCACTTCGTTCTCTCCGGCTCAACCGCCGCACCTTTTTGCGTGGCACCGGTGTCACGATCGGTCTGCCGCTTCTCGAGGCAATGTCCTTTGCCGCACCGGCTTCACAACGCAACAGGACGTCGGACCCGAAACGGCTGGTCTGTGTGGGAACCGAGTACGGGATGCACGCGCCGGCATTCTTCCCACAATCGGCAGGACGCGATTTCGAGATGCCCGAATTGCTGGGCCCCCTGGAGAAGCACCGGCAACGGTGGACGATCATCGAGGGCCTGGACCACCGGGTCGGTGGCGGCCACAAGGGCGTCCAGGCATTCCTGACCGGCGTGCGATTCAGCTTCAACCGCGGTGGCATGTACTCCCTGGACCAGTACGCCGCGGACCGGATCGGCTCGGAAACCCGCTTCGCCTCACTGCCGCTGGATATCGGTGGCGGAAACAGCTGGTCCTGGAACCGGTACGGCGTGAAACTCCAGGGGATCGGCAATCCCCAGTTGCTGTTCGACCGTCTCTTTCGCCAGACATCGGCGGCCGAGCAAAAACAGCGCCGGCGCGAACTGGACACCCGCAACAGCATTCTCGACGCCGTCCTGGCGAGTGCCCGTCGCATCGACCGCGAGCTGGGTTCGGCCGATCGTCACCGTTTCCGCGAGTACCTCAATGCAATCGACGAAACCGAGCAACGTCTGAAACGGGCCGGCCACTGGTTGACCCAGCCCAAGCCATCGCCCAGCAAGGACGTCGGAGCCGGAACCCGCAAGGGGAAGAAGAAGAAGGGCAACGACAACGGCGGGGGCGGCGACAAGCGGCTGGACGGCATGCGGATCACGTTTGACCTGTTGGCCCTGGCGCTGCAGACCGATTCGACACGCATCGCCACGGTGCACATTCCCGGTGGCAACGGCCGGTTCCAGATCGATGGTGTCAACGACGGGTACCATTCGCTGAGCCATCACGGCCAGGACCCCGAGAAGATCTCGCAGTTGAAACTGATCGAGATCGAGTATTCGCGAGCCCTGGCCCGGTTCCTGGATCGACTGGCTGCAACCAACGACGGCCAGGCCACGCTACTGGACAACACGACGGTGTTCTTTGGCAGTGGCATGGGAAATGCCAGCAGCCACTCCAACCGCAATCTCCCGGTGCTGGTGGCCGGTGGTGGATTCCAGCACGGTCGCTCACTGAAGTTCGAGCCGGGCAAAACACCGCTGTGCAACCTGTACGTGACAATGCTCCAGAAGCTGGGAATCGAAACCGATTCCTTCGGCAACGCCACAGGGACTCTGAACGACTTTGCCTGAGAATCCTCGATGACGTCATCACGAATCATCCAGCAACTGGTCGTGGCCACGACGCTCCTGCTCACGCCGGCCGTGTCTGCCGCCGACAAACAGGACCTGGCAACTGTCCGGCAGTTCCTTTCGAAAAACTGCCTCACGTGCCACGGCAAAAACAAGCAGGAAGACAAGCGACGCTTTGACACGCTGCGGCCCGATTTTTCGTCACCGGCCACGGCGGGAACCTGGCATGAGATCCTGGACCAACTCCGATCCGGACGCATGCCGCCCCGCGATCGACCGCGCCCCGACACGGCGGCAACCCGCACCACGATCAACTGGATCACCGGCCAGCTCAAAAAACACGGGCGGCTCAGGACACGGCCCAACGATGCTGTACGACGACTCAACCGCCGCGAATACAACAACACGCTCCGTGACCTGCTGCTGATCGACACCAGTTACAACCCGGCCAACGCCTTCCCGGACGACGACCGGACCGACGGGTTTGACACGGTTGGCGGATCGCTGGTGTTTTCTCCCGCACTGATGCGCGAATCCATGCTGGCGGCCGCCGACGCCATCAACCGTGGCGTCAAGTTCGGTGCCCGTCCCGAGGTCCGGGTGCACCGGATCCTGCCCCGCACGGCCACCCGGCCGGTCTTTCGAACCGATGAGTACGTCAAGATCGTGACCGGCACCGGCGACGGGTTCCAGCAATTCCGTCCCGACGGAAAGAATGCCCCGAGCCTGCAACAGGGCGAGTACATCATCCGTGTCCACGCCACCGCGCTGAACACGTCATTCCAGGGAGTCGGCCAGATCGACGGCCCCGTGAGGATGAAGATCCGTGTCGGCCCACCGGGCAAAACAGCCGAGGCCGGTTCGCGACGCACCATCCGGATCGTCGACGTCCCCGACAACCAACCCCGGACATTCACCGTGCGAGCCCGGTTCGAGTCCGGCCAGGTACCGATCGTGTCCTTCGAAAACGGTCACTCCGGTTCGTTCAAGAACCTGGTCAGGAAACGCTATGGCCCGGAAGCCCGTCAGAACCGGGCACCGATCATGAAATCCTACGACGGCCCCCAACTCCGCGTTTTCTGGATGGAAGTCGAGGGTCCGCTGTACGACAGCTGGCCACTGGCCGGACACGAGCGGATCTTTGGCAGCGAGATCCGCCCCGAGGACCCCGGCTACATCCGTGGCATCCTGATGAAATTCACGGCCCGCGCGTTCCGCCGTCCGGTCACCGGCGAGGACATCGAACCGTTCCTGGCGCTTTACGACAAACTGCGGACACGCGGCGACTCGTTCCAACCGGCCATTCGTTCCACCCTGCAGGCCGTTCTCTGCTCACCGGGTTTCCTCTATGTCCGTACCAGCCAGGCTCCGCTGGACGATTTCGGCATCGCCAATCGGCTCTCGTATTTCCTCTGGAGCAGCATGCCCGACGATCGGCTGATCGATCTGGCCAAGCGAGGACTGCTTCGCCGCCGTGAAGTCCGCACGGCAGAGACGACCCGCATGCTCGCCGACCCGCGCAGCCGCGCGTTCGTGGATGGCTTCACCGGCCAGTGGCTGGAATTGGACCAGTTGGGTGAAATGCCACCCGACCCCAAGCGGTTCCGGCACTACTACCAGGGTGACCTGGAATCGGCGATGCGCGAGGAGTCGCGCCGTTTCTTCGCTCACCTGCTCGACAACAACCTCGATGTCGCCCGGTTCCTCGATGCGGATTTCACCTTCCTGAACCAGCGACTGGCCGAACACTACGGCATCACGGGGATCGAGGGTTCCACGTTTCGCCGTGTTCGACTGGACCCGGACATTCCTCGAGGTGGGCTGCTTGGCCAGGCCAGCATCCTGACGCTCACCTCAAACGGCACGGTCACCTCGCCGGTGGTTCGTGGTGTCTGGGTGCTGAGCAACCTGTTGGGCGACACCCCCAACCCGCCCCCGGCCGGCGTCGCCGAACTCGAACCCGACACACGAGGTGCCACGACAATCCGTGAACAACTCGAACGGCATCGATCCAACAAGCGGTGTGCGGTGTGCCATCGTCATATCGATCCACTGGGATTCGCTCTCGAGCACTTCGATCCAACCGGCCAGTGGCGAACCCGCTACGACAAGCGGCAACCCGTAGACACCTCCGGTGTTCTCCACGACGGTCGCAAGCTCCAGGGATTTGCCGAGTTGAAACAGCTTCTGCTGGAAGACAAGAACCGGTTCCTGGACTGCCTGGTCGAAAAACTGCTGGTCTACGCTACCGGAAATCGGTCCGGATCCATCGATTCCAATCAAGCCCGGGCCATCGTCGATCACTCCCGGCAACAGGGAACCCGGCTCGCCGACCTGGTTCGCCTGGTGGTCGCCAGCGACCAGTTTGTCGCCCCGGCCTCGTCCATCAAACAATCCTCCCAACCAGGAACTTCTCCATGACTGCAGTTGGACAACGTCGCCACGTGAATCGACTGGCACCGATCGTTTTCCTGGCCTTCGGGACGCTGGTCCAACAGTCCGGGGCAGCTGATCCGCCAAAACGAACACCGCGAACGGTCTTCAACGACGACGCCCAGGTGCTCCGCGAAGCTCCGGCCAAGGACCCGGCACCCTACATCAAGGCCTGGCTGGACCGGGAAACGGCCGCCGTTCCGTTTTCCACGTTCGTCTTCCTCGCCTCGACTCCNGACATCTGCTTTTTCGATACGAAGGNGGGCGAGGAATACGGGGCCAGGNGAAAGACATCCGACCACCTCTACATCCGCGCCATGCGGGCACTCAAAAAAGAGAACACCGACGCCCTGCGGCTGGTCACAGACCACATGCAGGCCAAGGGCAAGGAGGTCCTGGCGGCGATCCGCATGAGCGACACGCACCACACCAGGCTCAACAAGTTTGATGACCTCTGTTCACAGTTCGCTATCGATCATCCNGAGTACGTCATCAAGCAACCCGATGGTCGCACCAACGAAACCGCGCTGGATTACTCGATCGCGGCGGTCCGGGATCACCGGATCAAGATCATGAAAGAAATCGTCACCGACTATCCGGTCGATGGACTGGAGCTGAACTTCGTCCGCTGGGCCAAGCACTTCCCCCGTGACAAGGGCCGCGAGAAGGCCCCGATCATGACCCGATACGTCGAGCGGATTCGCCGGATGATGGACAACTCCGGACGCAAACGAAAAAACGGCAAGCGATTGACCCTGGGCATCCGCGTCCCCGAGTCGTTGCACACCTGCTGGCTGGCCGGGGTCGACATCGAGACCTGGGTCAAGAAGGGCTGGATCGACTTCGTGGTCATCTCGACCTGGAACAACACCGACCCGCAATTGCCCGTCGACGAGTTTTCGAGATTCACCCGCCCGGCCGGTGTCGACACGATCGTCACNATGGGCAACATGATCGGCTCGCTCTCGGCCGGCCCCCCGATCCCCCGGGACCGCGGCACCGCCCANTCNAGNAAGCACGCGGCCGGTTATGTCAGCATGCTGCTGAACACCGCCGAGGCCCGCGGGGCCGCCGCCAACTTCTACACCTACGGNGCCGACAGCATCTCGTTCTGGAACGTGGGAATTCACTTCGGTCGCGAGGTGACCGCCTCGCCAGAACAGAGAAAACGAATCGCAGCCTGGACCCATGCCGTCGGCAGCCGCAAGCAGGTCTGGGCCGGACCCCGCACCTACCGGTTCCTCCCCATGGGGAAAGGGATCTCCGCCAGGAAGCCACCGGTGAGGAATTACCCGTGGTACGACGAGGGCTCCAGTCCGCTGGGCCAGAAGAACAACCCGTCGCTGCTGTTCACCGACGCGAGAATCGGGAAACGACTGGTGTACCCGTTCCGCGTGGCCGACGGCCGCAAGGGAGAACTGCTCGAAGGGCGTCTGCGTTTCTGGATTTACCACGTCACCGACAACGACAAGGTGCTCGTCGACGTGAACGGAACAACCGTGCCCAGGCAGCACATCCGGNGNCTGAAGGCCGGCACGCTGCGAGCCGAACTGCCCGGAACCCGGTTCGAAATCGATCTGTCGCATTGCCCTCCGTTGCGTGGTGACAACCGGCTGGGCCTGGTCCTGGCGACNCGCGAGAAACGAGCTCATGTGCCGCTGATGGAGGAACTGGAAATCCATGTCACCGGAAGCAAGCCCCGCGCGAGGACATCACAGGCCACCGAGGCCCGCAAGTTCTACATCGCCGTGGACAGTGAAGGCCCAACCGGCGTCAACGAGTACTGGGCCCGCAATCTGAAAGCCGACAGTCCACGATTGCCACGGTTCAGGAAACTGCTGACCGATGACGTCAATGCGGCGGTCGCGGGTTGCTTTGCCGCGGGAGCGACAGAAGTCCACGTCAAGGACGACGGTTTTCGCGACAGAAACATCCTCCGCGACCGACTGGATTCCCGGGCCCGGTTGATCCCCTCCGGAGGTCCGCTGCTGCATGGACTCGACTCCAGTTTTTCGGGAGTCCTGCTGGTGGGATTCCATGCCCGGGAAGGAGCCAGGCAATCTGTACTGCCCCACACCTGGTCCAGCGGCCGACGGCGACGGTACGTGTTCAACGGCCGCGAGGCGGGCGAACTGGCGGCTTACGCGATTGTCGCCGGCCACGACCACGGTGTCCCGATCGTGATGGCCACCGGGTGTGACGGCTTGTGCCAGGAGACGCACGACTGGCTTGGTGCCGACGTCGTCACCGTCTCGGTCAAGCGGGTGCAATCGGACGGATCAGTCGTCCTGGATCCACCCGCCGTGACCCTTCCCCGTATCACCACCGGAGCACGCCAGGCGGTCCAACGGGCCACCAGGCTCAAGCCGTTTCGCATCAGCTTTCCGATTCACGTCAGGTTGCAACTCAAGGACGCAACCACCGCCCGGGGCTACGTGAACTGGCGGATTCTCAACAAGCCCGACTGGCCGGGCCACCACACCGGGACACGGATCATCGAAGCGTGGCTCAAGAGCACCAGGCACCTGTGTCTTTGATCCAACATTTCCCCTCACCGCTCGGCTATCATTTCAAGTCTCGCACACCAGGTGCACAACTCCAGATCTCCAAGGAGACACACCCGATGAGAACCACCCTGACCCTCTGTACCGTTGCACTGCTGTTGGCATCAGGTTTCCTGACCGCGCAGGACAAGAAGGCAACACCCGCGGCGAAGAAGGCTTTCGTCAACGGAGAGGGTGCCGGGTGGAAGTCCCTGTCCCTGGCCGACTTTGAGAACGTCAACTGCGACAAGGACACCTGGAGTGAAAAAGATGGCACGATTTATTGCACCGGAAAGCCGGTCGGAGTGACTCGGTCCAAGACAACCTACGAGAACTTTGAACTGGTCGCCGAATGGCGGCACATGAAACCGGCCGGAAACTCGGGCATTTTTCTCTGGGCTCCCGNCGCCTCCNTCACCGGACTCAAGCCAGGACAGTTGCCCAGGGGTGGCATCGAGGTCCAGATCCTGGATCTCGAATACGAGACCCGGTACGAGAAGAAGAACGGCAAGAAATCCGACTGGTTCACCAGCCACGGCGACGTGTTTCCGGTCGGTACGAGCAAGATGAAACCGTTTGCACCCGTGTCAAAGAATGGTCGGCGCAGTTTCCCCAGCAAGAGATTGACGCTGGGCGTCGAGAAATGGAACCACTACTACGTCAGAGCCATCAACGGCGAAGTGCGACTGTGGGTCAACGGTGAGGAGGTCTCGGGCGGATCCAACTGCCAGCCAGCCGCTGGATTCATGGCGCTCGAAAGCGAGGGATCACCGGTCGAATTCCGCAACCTGCGAATCCGCGAGTTGCCCGGTTCAGGAACAGCCAAGGCCGCCGCCGCCTTGGCAGCAGCAGAGAAAGCGGCTGCCAAGGAGATTGCAGCAGCCAGGGCAGTGACAGCCAAGGCCAAGGCAGCAGCAAAGAAAGCCAGGGCATCAGCAGCGCAAGCCANGGCNGCAGGGGCCAAGGCCACCGCAGCAGCCGAGAAGGCCGTGAAGGACGCCACAGCACGAGTCGAGGCAATCNAGGCGGCCGTGAAGAAAGCAGCGGCGGAGAGGGCGGCGGCGGAGAAAGCAGCTGCAGAAAAGGCGGCCGCGGAAAAAGCGGCGGCAGAGAAGGCAGCCGCGGAGAAAGCAGCTGCAGAAAAGGCTGCCGCTGAAGAGGCAGCAGCCGCAGCCGCAGCAGAGAAGAAGAAAAACAGGGTGCTGAAAACCGTTGCCAGACCCCTGGCCGGTCTCGCCAAGGCTCTCGGAGAGATCTTCGACGACTGATCAGCACCGCGTGAGACGGACCAGGTTAGGCCGACGTGCTGTACTGTGTGCCAACGCCTCCCGGCTTCTTCGGATCGCGACGTTCCGAAACAATCTCCTCCTGCAGTTTCGCCGGCACCCGACGGTAGCAGTCCAGTTCCATCGTGAAGGTGGCCTGGCCCTGCGAGAGACTGCGGAGGTCCGTGGCGTACCCGAAGGTTTCCGAGAGAGGCACCTGGGCACAGATCGTGCAGATCTCGCCCGCCATGTCCGAGGACAACACCATCCCGCGGCGGCTGTTCAGATCACCGGTGACCGCTCCCTGGAAATCCCGCGGACACTCGATCTCGATGTTCATAATCGGTTCGAGCAACACGGGCTTCATCTTCCGGAAATTCTCGCGGAAACAAGCAGCGGCGGCCGTCTGAAACGCCTTGTCGCTACTGTCGACCTCGTGATACGAGCCGTCGTTGAGTTCAACACGCACACCGATAACCGGATAACGCGCCACCGGTCCCTTCTCCAGGCAACCCTGGAAACCCTTTTCGATGGACGGGATGTACTGTCGAGGAATTCGCCCGCCGACGATGTTGTCCTCGAATTCAAACGGCTCATCATCCGTGCCGTCAAAGACATCGAGTCGTCCAACGATGTGAGCAAACTGACCGGCACCACCAGTCTGCTTCTTGTGGCGATAGTTGAAATCGGCAGCCCGTGTCGGTGCTTCACGGTAAGCCACCTGCGGCGCCCCCGACTCGACCACGACCTTGTACTCGCGGCGGATCCGCTCCAGGTACACCTCCAGGTGCAATTCTCCCATCCCCTTGATCACGACCTCGTTGGTCTCCGGATCGGTCGCCACGCGGAACGTGGGATCCTCGCGGCGGAACCTCTGCAGTGCCTGGGTCAGGCGATCCTCGTCGAGGCGATCCTGGGGCCGGACGGCCACACCGATGACCGGCTCGGGCACGAACATTCCCTCCAGCGTGCAAAAATCGCGAATCGATGCGTAGGTGTCTCCACTGTTCGCCTCGATTCCCATCACCGCGACAATGTCACCTGCCTCAGCACGATCCACCTCTTCACGATTCTCGGCGTGCATCCGGTAGATTCGACTGAAGCGTTCCTTCCGCCGCGTCCGCTGGTTGTAGTAGGTTCCACCCCGCTCGAGCGTCCCCTGGTAAATCCGCGTGAAGGTCAGTTGGCCAAACGCGTCATCAACAATCTTGAAAGTCATCGCCACCAGTGTCGCCGAAGGATCCGGCTGCAACTGGATCTCGTTCTGGTCCCCCTCTTGTGCCTGGACCGCCTGGTCGATCTCTTCGGAATCCGAGTCCAGTTCTTCCTCCGGCTGCCCAGTCTCGTCGGCCTCGTCGACCTGGGTGATTGCCGGGGATTGACTCGAGGCGTAGGCGGTGGTCTCGCAGTCACCGGGCGAGGGCAGGTAACCAACGACCGCATCCAGCAGGGGCTGGACACCCTTGTTGCGGTAGGCCGATCCGAGAAAGACCGGCGCGATCGCCAGATCGATCGTGGCCCGGCGGACGATCCGGTGAATCATCTCCTCGCTGATCTCCCGGTCTTCCAGGCACAACTCCATCAACTCGTCATCAAACATCGCGAGTTGTTCCAGCATCTCTTCTCGAGCCACCGCGGCCTCATCCTGCATCGACTCGGGGATCGCCTCGCGTCGCAGATCCTCACCGTTGTTGCCGTCGAAGTACACCGACTGCATCGTGACCAGGTCGACCACTCCCTGGAGGTCAGCACCCAGCCCGATCGGCAACTGCATCAACACCGCCGTCACGCCCAGGCGTGCCCGCACTTCCTCGCAGACCCGCATGGGATCTGCACCGGTTCGGTCAAGCTTGTTGATAAAAATCACGCGTGGCACACCGTACCGCTTGATCTGTCGATCGACGGTCAGCGACTGCGACTGAACACCACCGACACCACACAGCACCAGCACGGCCCCGTCCAGCACCCTCAGGCTGCGTTCCACCTCAACGGTGAAATCAACGTGGCCGGGAGTGTCGATCAGGTTGATCTGGTGTTGCCCCCAGTCGACGCACGTTGCGGCACTGGTGATCGTGATGCCACGCTCCTGCTCGAGATCCATGTGGTCCATCGTCGCGCCACCACCATCATGGACCTCTTCCATCCGGTGCAGTCGCCCGGCATAAAACAGGATCCGCTCGCTGAGCGTGGTCTTGCCCGAATCGATATGGGCCGAAATGCCAATGTTGCGGAGATTTTCGATGCTCATCAGGTCACTCTGGTTCTACTTGGATCAGCCACGGGGCTGGCGGGAATCGATGGATGGGTCGTCTGTCGTGTCGTTACAACTCTCAAAATCTCTCAACACAGTGTCACTTCGTCTGTCGGGAACAGTGGTGTGATTCACGTGGGAAACACCACGAACCCTGACCTATGCCCATCAGGGTATCTTCAGAAGACCTCAACACCGCAGGAGGCAATGCCTCTTGGGAAGCGGTGGAGGTCAGGACGCAATTGCGTGTCGCGGCCTCAGCGGGAAAAGCGTCATCATAGCGAGTCAACCGATGGAGTTATTCGGATCACCATCGGTCTGTCTCGGCGTTTGGCCGTGGCAGAGATGAGAGAAATCCGCAACTGGGATGCCCGAACACGCCCCCGCAAAAAGCGAAAAACGGCGTCCGAACTCAAAAGCAAGCAATCCTATATAGAGGATGGGCGTACACGAGGAAAGGGGACCGAGACCTCAATCTCAGCGATTCCGTCGCACCAATTCGCTACAATGTAGGTTTTCCGATGTTTTCGGCCTCCTTCAAGCACTCAACATCATCACCAGGGACACCCCGGATGAGCACCATCCGCGACGCCTTCACCGTTCTTGCTGGCCTGCTGATCGCCACAACCGCTCACGCCGCCGACAAACCCGCCGACCGGCGTGGGCTGGATTTCTTTGAATCCAAGATCCGACCGGTACTGGTCCGCCACTGCTACCAGTGCCATTCGGCCAAGGCCTCCGCGAACAAGATGCTCAAGGGCGGACTTCAGGTCGACACGCGATCGGGTGTCCGCAAGGGGGGAGAGACGGGACCAGCCGTGGTGCCGGGCCAGCCAAAAAAGAGCCTTCTGGTGGCCGCGCTGAAATACGATGGGATCCAGATGCCCCCCAAGGCAAAACTGCCAGCATCAATCGTCGCGGACTTCGAAAAATGGATTCAACTGGGGGCACCCGACCCACGAGATGGCAAAGCGGTGGCCACTCAGGTCATCGACGTCGAGGCCGGCAAAACACACTGGTCGTTCCAACCGCTGGCGCAGGTCAAACCACCCGCAATTGCCAATGGAAAAGCGGTCCGGAACGACATCGACCGGTTCATCCGTGCCGCGCAGCGGACCAAGGGACTCACTTCCAACCCCCAGGCCTCACCGGCCATCTTGTTGCGTCGTTTGTATTTCGACATGGTTGGTCTGCCGCCGACGTCAGACGACCAGTCACGGTTTCTGGCCGAGGCTGAAAAGGACTTCGAGTCGGCCTGGTCGGCCGAGATCACCCGGCTATTGGCCAGCAAGCATTATGGCGAACGCTGGGGACGACACTGGCTGGACCTGGTCCGATTTGCCGAGAGCAACGGCTACGCCTTCGACAAGGACCGCGCCAACGCCTTCCAGTACCGGGACTTCGTGATCCGCGCGCTCAACCAGGACATGCCCTACGACCAGTTCGTCCGCTTGCAGATCGCCGGAGACCTGCTGGCACAGACCAATGCGAAGACAACCCCAGAAGCCCACACGGCGCTCAATTCTGTCGCCGCCACCGGGTTCCTCGTCGCGGGCCCCTTCACCACCCAGCAGACCCAGAAGGAACGCGAACGCAGCCGCTATGAACAACTTGACGACATCGTGCAGACACTCGGCACCAGCCTGCTGGGCCTGACTGTCGGTTGTGCACGCTGCCACAGCCACAAGTACGATCCGCTGCCACAAAACGACTACTACCGTTTCGTGAGTTGTTTCAAGGAGGTCGGCTTTGGTGACACCAGCCTGAACCTCAGTCCCGAGACCTTCGCGGCCGCCACATCCAAGTACAACGCCAGCCTGAAACCATTGACCGATGCCGTGACGGCCTGGGACAAGGATCGCCTGCCAGGCCGGTTTGCCGACTGGCTGTCCCGGCGTCCCTCGACACCACCAACTCCCTCGTTTGGTCACTGGCACCACGCCGGCCCCTTCCCGGCCGCCGATTTCAACAAGGCCTACGACACAGCTGTCGGCCCCGAGACCCAGTTGAAGGCGGGAGTCAATCTCGGCACATCCTTCCTCAAGGGAACCGTCTCCTGGCAGGTCCAGCCCACCTGGACTGATGGCAAGATCCACAACACGCTCACCGGCAACAACGCCGCCAACTACCTTGTCCGAGTCATCGAATCGCCCTCGGCCCTGCCCGTGGAACTCGCTTTCGGAGGCGACGACGCGATCAAGGCGTTCCTCAATGGCAAACTGATCCTCAACAAAAAGACCATGGGTGGTGTCAAAGCCGACCAGCACAAGGTCAAGGCCACGCTGGTCGCCGGTCGCAATGAACTGCTGATCAAGGTCGTCAACGCCGGTGGCCCCTCGGGATTCTTCTTCCGCATGATCGGAGGACAGGTGCCCAAGGATGTCATCGCGGCCTGGTCGATTCCCTCCAACAAGTGGAATGCCAAGCAAAAGACAGCCATCCGCAACTGGTACCGCACGACCGACGAGGAGTGGATCCCGTTGAATGCCGCCGTGGTCGCACACCAGAAGACCCAGCCCAAGCCGCAGATGACGCCCGTCTACTCGGCCAGGGTCAAGGGCACCAGCTACCAGTTCGGCGGTGACACCTTCAAGGTCTACTTCCTGGCCCGCGGCAACGCCGACAACAAGCAGGGAGAGGCACCCGCCGGATTCCTGCGGGTCCTGATCAATGGCAAGGCCGACGGCCAGCACTGGCTCAACGGCCCCGACAAGAAGTCGCCGGTCAAGTCGCGCGTGGCTGCGGCGGACTGGTTGACCGACACCGACAACGGGGCCGGTCACCTGCTGGCACGGGTGATCGTCAACCGCATCTGGCAGTACCACTTCGGTCGCGGGCTGGTCACCACGCCCAGCGACTTCGGCACGCGGGGAGAACGACCGACTCATCCCGGATTGCTCGATTGGCTCGCCGGAGAATTGATCCGCGGCGGCTGGAAACTGAAGCCGCTTCACCGGCTGATCCTGGCCAGCCACACCTGGATGCAGGCCAACGGTCGTACGGCGAATGCCGAGAAAATCGATCCCGACAACCGACTGTGGTGGCGACGTGGAGCGAAACGGCTCGAGGCCGAACTGATCCGCGACACGCTGCTGGAAGTCAGTGGACGTCTGAAACGCGACTTCTACGGCAAGGGATCGCTCGACCAAAAGTCCAACCGACGGAGCATCTATTTGACCGTCAAGCGGGGCCAGTTGATCCCGATCCTGCAACTCTTCGACGCCCCCGACGCGATGCAGGGAGTGGGGAAACGCAGCGAGAGCACCGTGGCTCCCCAGGCCCTGGCGATGCTCAATTCTCCCTTCATCCGGGAACTCTCGAGCAACTTCGCCAAGCGAGTGCGACCCGATGCCAAGACAACGATCGATCAGGCCGTGACCTCCGCCTACCGGTTGGCGTTGGCCCGGACACCCAATTCGAACGAAAAAGAATCCATGGTTGCCTTCATCAAGTCGCAAGCCGCCTCACGCAAGGGACAGGCGAACGCCGAAGAACTGGCCATCCGTGATTTCTGCCAGCTGCTCTTCTGCAGCAACGAATTCGTCTACGTCGACTGAGTGACCCAACGCGACTGAACCACGACCTGCTCCCACGCGGGGCACAAGGACTCTCATCATGCAACACGTTCCCGGTTTCAACATCGCCTCCCGCCGCCACTTTCTCGAGTCGGCCGGCCTGGGTTTCGGCTCCGTCGCGCTCACAAGCCTCCTGCATTCCGAGGGCCTGCTGGCCGACGAGTCCAACGCGACCAATCCCCTGGCCCCCACCCACTCGCACTTCCAGCCCCGGGCCAAGGCGGTCATCTGGCTGTTCCAGACGGGCAGTCCCTCCCAGGTGGACACCTTTGACTACAAGCCCGAGTTGCAGAAACGGAACGGGCAATCGCTGGACGGGGCCGACCCCAAGACCGGCTTCTTCACCACCAGCGGCAAGTGCCTGAAATCCCCGTTCAAGTTCAAGCAGCACGGGGAGAGCGGTGCCTGGATCTCGGAGATCTTCCCCAACATCTCCCGCCACGCCGACGACATCGCCTTCATCTACTCGTGCTTCTCACGCTCCAACAACCACCCCCCCGCGATTCTCGAACTCAACTCGGGCTTCATCCGCCAGGGATTCCCCAGCCTGGGCAGTTGGCTGACCTACGGGCTGGGCAGCGAAAACACCAACCTGCCAGCCTACGTCGTTATGCACGGCAAGAAACCCCGCGGCGGCGACCCGGTCTGGAGTTCCGGATTCCTGCCCAGCGTCTACCAGGCCACGGCCCTGGATCCCCGCCAGGCCAAGCCGATCGACAACCTGCAACGATCCGGCGAATTGACCGATCCGCAACAACGCTCGCTGCTGGATGCGTTGCGGGCGGCCAACAACCGGCACGCCAAGACCCGACCCTTCGACCGTGACCTGGCCGCTCGACTGGAATCATTCGAGTTGGCTTACCGGATGCAAGTGGCGGCACCGGAAGCCTTCGACATCGGACGAGAGACCAAGCAGACCCAGGAGGCGTACGGATTGAACACTCCCGAGTCCAAGGACTATGGCCGCCAGTGCCTGACCGCCAGGCGGTTGATCGAACGGGGCGTGCGGTTCGTCCAGGTGTTTGCCGACGTGGCCAAGACGCCCGGAGGTGGAGTCAACGACGTCCCGTGGGACGCACACAGCGACATCAGCGTCAATCACGGCATGTGTGGCCGCTCGGTCGACAAGCCGACCGGGGCACTGCTCGACGACCTGAAACAGCGGGGCCTGCTCGACGACACGCTGGTCATCTACGGCGGCGAGTTCGGACGGACATCCGATTCCCAGGGTGCCAAGGGCCGTGACCACAACCCGAACGCGTTCACCACGTGGATGGCCGGTGGTGGTGTGAAAGGCGGCACCCAGTACGGTGCCAGCGACACGTTCGGTTACAAGGCGGTCGAGAATCGTGTCAGCGCGCACGACCTGCATGCAACGATCCTGAAATTGATGGGCTTCGACCACAAGAAGCTGACCTATCGCTTCAATGGTCGCGACTTCCGCCTGACCGACGTGGCCGGCGATGTCATCGACGCCCTGATTGCCTGATCGTTCGCCGGCAGCGAAACCAACCCCGGCCAATCACGCCGGCGGCCTAGCCGAGCAGTTCCGGAACCACCCGGCCGTGAACGTCGGTCAGCCGCATGTCGCGGCTCGAGAAGCGATAGGTCAGCTTCTCGTGGTCCATGCCCATCAGGTGCAACATCGTCGCGTGCAGGTCGTAAACCTCGACCTTGTCCTGGACCGCGTGGTATCCGAACTCGTCGGTCGCCCCGTGAACGTGGCCGGCCCGTGAGCCACCGCCGGCCATCCAGATCGTGAAGCCAAACGGGTTGTGATCGCGACCGTTGTTGCCCTGGGCAAAGGGCGTCCGCCCGAACTCACCACACCACACGATCAACGTCTCCTCGAGCAGGCCCCGTTGCTTGAGGTCCCGGATCAGCCCGGCCACCGGACGGTCGATCGCTCGCGAGTTCTTGGTGTGGCCGTCAACCAGTCCAGCATGCTGATCCCAGCGATCACCATTGCCACCCGTGCAGGTCAACTCGATGAACCGCACACCCCGTTCCACCATTCGCCGCGCCACCAGGCACAACTGCCCGTACTTGCGCGTATTGGCAAACGAATCGTCCAGGCCATAAAGCGATTGCGTGGCCTTGGACTCGTCGGAGAGGTCCATCAAATCGGGCACCGCCATCTGCATCCGCGCCGCCAGTTCGTAATTGGCTATCGCGCTCTCGACCTGGTCCTCCCGGCCAAGCCTCCCCAGCAGGTTCTTGTCCAATCGCTTCATCAGAGCCAGCTTGGCCGACTGCAGCCCCGGCTTCGCCTCGCGGGGCGTGATGTTGGCCACCGGGCTGTTGCCCGGCTGAAACACCGAACCCTGGAATGCCGCCGGCAAAAAACCACTCCCGAAGCAGTCGAGGCCACCCGAGGGAATCAGGCCGCCATTGAGCACGACATAGGCCGGCAGGTCCTGGCACTCGCTGCCCAGCCCGTACGCCACCCAGGCACCGTGCGCCGGACGTCCCTGCAACCCGGTTCCGGTGTGCAGGAAAAAATTCGCGTTGGTGTGCTCCGAGAACGGGGCGACCATCGAACGCACCACGCAGAGGTCATCGGCGCAGTGTTCACCGATCGTCGGGAACAACGCGCTGACAGGCAGCCCCGACTCGCCATAACGCTTGAAGGCCCACGGCGACTTCAAGACCTTGCCGATGTTGTTGAACTGTGTGGGCTCGACCTTGAAGACCCGGTGTGGATCCTGGCCGTTGTACTTGGAGAGCGCCGGCTTGGGATCAAAGGTGTCGACCTGCGAGGGACCGCCATCCATGTAGAGAAAAATGACCCGCTTGGCCTTCGCCGCGTGGTGTGTCGACCTGGGCCGCAGGGACCTGGTGCCACCGGAATCCGTCGACGCGGCCGAAGCCACCGGGGACAGGTCACCGGCGAGCATCGTCGCCAGGGCCACACCGCCGAATCCGTGAGTCGCCTGCAACAGCATTTCCCGACGGGTCGTCGGTCGAGGCAGGTAATGGTGGCAGTGCTTCATCGTTGTGGATCTCCGATGTCACTCGCGATCGGGTTGGGACCGACGACTGCTTTCAGTTGATAAAGATGAATTCCTTGGCATTGAACATCACGTGACACAGGTCGCTCCACGGCCGGACATCCGTCGGACCCTGCTGGTCGGGCAAGCCATACCGGCGACCCTGCTCGACCAGGAACCCACCCGCCGCCGCCCGCTCCTCCTCGGACGGACGGCGACCAAACGCCTGGCGGTACATCGACTCGATCCGCCCCCCGGTGTCCAGTTTCTTCTCGGCGAGCAGTCGCTTGGCCCAGAGGCCGGCCTGGTTCACCACGAACGGATCGTTCATCAGGATCAGGGCCTGGGCTGGCACGTTGGATCGTGTCCGGCGACCGACCGTCGAGAACGGCTGGGGGGTGTCGAAGGCCAGCATCATCGACGAGAGAAAATTGCGACGGACACCGATGTAGATCGTCCGCCGACCGTTTCCGTCCATCGGGCCGCTCTTGGGTCGACCCCGGCCGATCATGTGCGGCGACAGGTAAACCGGCACGCTCTTGCCGAGATACGTCCGATCGAGCCGCCCCGAAACACTCAGCATCGCGTCCCGGATCGCTTCGCCCTGCAGCCGACGGACCCGCATGCTGTGCAGCCAGATGTTGGTCGGATCGGCCGCAATCGCCTCGGGCGACGGCCGACTCGACATGCGGTAGGTCCTGGAAAGCACCAGCCGACGGATCATCGTCTTGATCGACCACCGGTCGCGGCTGAAACGATCGGCCAGCCAGTCCAGCAATTCCGGGTGAGAGGGCGGTTGGCCCTGGATCCCGAAGTTGTCGACCGTCGGCACCAGGCCACGCCCGAACAGGTGGTGCCAGATGCGGTTGACCATCACGCGGGCCACCAGGGGATTGCGACCGCGAACCAGTTCCACCGCCAGCGACAAACGGCCGCTGCCCGGATCGGTCGCCTTGACCGTTTGACCTCCCAGGGCCTCGAGCATCCGCCGGGGAACTTCCTTGCCCCGCTGGTGCGGGTTGCCTCGCACGAACAGGTTCTGGTTGACCGCCGAACCATCCCACATGGCCATCGCCAGACGGGACATTTTCTTCACCGTCCCGGCCAGCCGTTTTTCCTGGGCCAGGATTGGACCGGCTGCCCGTGCCACCCGCGCGGCACTGGCTTGCGGATCAGCGACCAGCACCGGCACGTGGCCGACGAGCCACCCGAGCACCGCGGCCTGGGCCGGGGCATCGTTGGGTGTTGTTTTTCTCGACCACGCCAATGCTGTCTCCAACACCGTGGCGGTGGCCTTCGCGGCCGTCTCCAGCGTGCCGGCCTGTTTGGCGTCGAGCCGGGCGGCCACGGCCGCGACCGCATCGCCGGCAAACGGGTCCCCGGGGGCCTTGTCACTTTCCACCACCAGGAACAACTGCAGGAGCTTGTCACCCCGGCTGGAAAACTCAACATGGACCCTGTGGCCGGCAAATCGTGACAGGTCTTGCCGGATCCAGCGTGGACGGTTGTTGCCGGCGTCCCAGTTCGTAACGGTCTGGCCGTGGAGCGGCCCGTGCAGCAGGCGATGCGAATTGACCGAGGCAAAGGCATGCCCGGGCCCGGAGACCAGGTACCACAACCGACCCGTCTTCAGTTCGAACGTCGGTGTGCGTATCGTCCGCCCGGCCCGCATCCAGGCCGACAACTTGCCATTCTCGTTCTCGCTCCCTTTGGCAACAGCCAGGCCGGAAAAGGCATGGTCCCAGGCTGCACCTCCCCGCGTGAACACCTGCCCGACGGGACGAGCGGGATCCGCCGTCGTCACCAGGTCCCCCGGTTCCACCGGGCCGGTGCGAAACGAGGAACCATCCTGCCGCCACCGCCGCCCCTCGAGGCGAGAAAAATCGACCAGCATCCGGGCACCGGCCAGCGCCCGCGCACCGGCGGCCTGCCGATTCGCCCAGTTCTTTCGCAGGGGATCCAGCACCGCCGACACATCGTCTTCCGACGGCTGGCCCGGCAAACGACACAACCGGGCCCAGGCGTGCAGGGGATCATCGGGCGACTTCTCGGCCGCCAGCAGGTGAGAGATGACCCGCCCGAGCCGTTCCACTCCAAGCTTGCGGGCGTTGGCTGCGGCCACTCGAACGGCCCCGTCGTCGGGCTTGCCCGAGGCGATCGCGTCGCGTGCGGACAACAGATAGGCCGGCAGATCCTTCAGCCCCGGGCCAACTTCCCCGGCAATGGCCGCGTACAGCGTGCGACGGGCGCCCTGCCTCGACTCGGCCAGTCGCTTGGCCACGTCGCGGTTGTGATCGACCGTCTCGTAACGAACCAGCCGGAACCCGCTGCTCTTGAGGAATCCCGAGAGCGCGTAGTAGTCCTTTTGAGAAATCGCGTCGAACTTGTGGTCGTGACACCGCGCACAGCCAACCGTCAGTGCGAGGAAGGTCTTGCTGAAGACGTCGATCATGTTGTCGTGTCGATCGGCCTCATCCTGTCTCACGTCGACCGGCGAGTGGCACCAGTCTCCCATGTGCCAGAACCCGGTCCCCAGCACCGACTCGTTGGCTCCCGTCACCGGGTGACGTCTAGGACGCGGCAGGAGATCCCCTGCGACGTGCTCGACCAGGAACAGGTCGTAGGCCACATCGTCATTGAGCGATCGGATCACGTAGTCGCGGTATTCCCAGGCGTTGGGTGCGACGTAATCGGACTCGTGACCGCGCGACTCGGCAAATCGCACCAGGTCCAACCAGTGGCGAGCCCAGTGTTCACCAAAACGCGTGCTGGAGAGAAGCCGATCAACGACCCGTTCGTGCGCCTTGTCGGTCCGGTCGCCGAGGAAGGCATCCACCTCGGCCGCCGTGGGTGGCATGCCACTGAGATCGTAGGTCACCCGCCTCAGCCAGGTCGTCCGGTCCGCATCGGCCACCGGTGCCAGCTTCCGGGTCACCAGTTGTTTCAAGACGTACTCGTCAACCGGCGATCGGGCCCATGACACCAGTTTCTCCGGCGTCCCCTTGGGCAGAGCACGCGCCCCGGCCGTGTTGTCCACCTGGATCGGCTGCCAGGCCCAGTGCGCCTTGCGACGGGCGGCCAGGTCAAACGGGGCCGCGGGATCGACCCCGCCCTCACCATCGTCCGGCCACGCCGCACCCCCGCGGATCCACTCGGTCAACGTGCGGATCTCCTCCGGAGGCAGCTTGCCAGAGGGCGGCATCTTGTAGTCGCCCTGGTAACGGATCGCCTGGACCAGCAAGCTCTTGTCGGGGTTCCCCGGCACCAGGGCCGGTCCCGTGTCGCCTCCGGTCAGCGCCCGCTTGCGGGTGTCCAGTCTCAGGCCCGCCTTCAGTTTCTTGGCCGACTTGCTGTGGCACGAAAAACAGCGACGTGCCAGCAGCGGGCGTATCACCTTCTCGAAGTGCTCCAGTTGCGCCTCGGTCGGCTTTTTGGTCGTGTCATCGGCTGCCGGAAGTCGATCCGAGACCACCAGCACCAGGACTACAAGCGGCAAAAGGCTCCATTTCATCATCGACGCATTATAGAACGGCACCACGGCAGCGACATGTCCAGCCTCACCGGTTGCGCGTCTTTCGACCTCCGCAACACCATTCTCGCGTTGATCCCGGGCCGCGACATGGAGAGAATCAGGGGATGACTGCTCCAACAACACTCGACGCCACCGGAACACACGTCGTGCAGGAACTCAAGCACGGCAATCCACTGATCTCGTGTCGTTACGATCCCTCGGGCCGTTACATTTTCTACGGTGCCCAGGACTACCAGGTCTGGCGATGGGACCCGAAGCAAAAGAAGAAAGTGGCCCTGGCGGGAACCGACTCGTGGGTTCGTGGGATCGACTTCTCTCGCGACGGTTCGCAGGTGATCACCGCGGGCTACGACGGCCGGCTGATCTGGTGGGACACCGCCGCCACGACCCCCAAGCCGTTGAGAATCGTCGACGCTCACGACGGCTGGGTCCGGGCGATCGCTGTCAGCCCCGACGGCACACTGCTGGCCAGCGTCGGCAACGACAGGCTGGTCAAGCTCTGGAAGATGGCCGACGGATCACCGGTCCGGACCATGTCCGGACACCAGCATCACGTGTACAACGTCGCCTTCCACCCCGACGGGAGTCGCCTGGTCACCGGGGACCTGAAGTGTCACCTGTTCGAATGGGACACGGCCAGTGGCAAGGTGGGACGACGGCTCCAGGCCAAGTCGCTCTACAAGTACGACACCGGGTTCAAGGCCGACATCGGCGGGATCCGGGCCATCGACTTCAGCGCTGACGGCAAGCAACTGGCCGTCAGCGGAATCACCAACGTGACCAATGCCTTCGCCTGTGTCGGCAACCCGTCGGTGGTCATTTTCGACTGGAAGACCGGCAAGGCAACCACCAAGCACCTGGCCAAGGCCAAGCCCAGGGCGGTGGCCTGGGGACTGGCACTGCATCCGACAGGGATCACGATCGGAGCGGCCGGCGGACCCGGTGGAGGATTCCTGTACTTCTGGAAAAAAGGGCAGGCCAACGAGTTCCATCAGATGAAGATGAAGGACTCGGCACGCGACCTGCACCTCTCGCCCGATCGGCTCCACCTGGCCACCGCTCACTACGACGGCGTGGTCCGGATCAGCCGGATGACCAAGAAGGCCTAGCGGGCACTACTTGGCTTCCAGCTTCTTCAACCGGTCGGCCAGGTCCTGGTTGCGTTTTCTCAGCGAATCGAGTTCACCCCGCAGCCGATCCAGCTCCGCCGAGGCGGTCTTTTCCGTCTGCAGGGCCTTGAGTGCCGCCTGGGCAGCAACCCGCACGCGGCCCTCGGGATCATGTTCGGCCAGGCTGGTCACGACCGACTCGGCCGCCTTCGCCGAACTGCCCAGCCGCCGCATCGCCTGCAGCGACGAGGCCCGGATCCGGGGCCCGGGTGCCTGCAGCAATTCGGTCAGCCTCTTGACGACACGGGCCAGGACCTCATCGGCAGCCTGGCCACCAGCGGCCCGTTCACCCAGTCCCTGGATCGCCGCCATCCGGCATCGCCGCGGCCGATCCGGGGCGGTCCATTCGAGCAGGAGTTCGATCGCCCGGGGATCCTTGTGTCGGGACAACGCTCCCAGCGCAGCCTGGCGGATCACTTCCCGGTGAGAATCCCGGGCCAGGGCCTGTTTCAGGGTCTCCAGTGGCAGCTGGCGCAGGCGAGCCAGCGACTTCAGCAGTGCCGCTTCCACCTTGTAACTCGGATCCCCCTCTTTCCAGGCGGTGGCAAGCACGTCGGCGACACCCGTGTTTTTGCCAGAGGAACCCAGGGCCGTGGCCGCGGCGGCCCGGACCCGCGGGTCATCCTGCTCGAGGGCCGCCAGAAGTGCCGGTCGCGACAGGCCATCAGGCACGCGACCAACCGCCTGGGCCGCCGCTGCCCGCACACCATAAAACGTGTCGGTGGCCAGGGTCTCGATCAACAACTTCCGGTCCGCCTCGTTGCGACTGGGAGCAAAGTGAGCCACCGCGCGCAGGCGTTCGGGTACCCGGGGGGCCCGTTTCAACTGGGACACCCACCAGCCCCGGGACTTCTTCTCCTTCACCTCGGCCAGCAACGAGTACTCGGGATCAACACGCACCAGGCTGGGACGTGACGAAACCGGCACGAAGGCCACCTGGCGTTTCTCGGTCACCGCCAGGTCCAACTGGACCGGTTCGGACAGCCCGGGAACGACGAAGGCGACGCGCAGTGGGAATGCAAACGGTTCGCCGTCCTGGTCCTGGGTCACCTCGACACGGACCTGCTTCGTGTCGGCGTCGTAGCGACTCGAGACCGTCACCACCGGATGGGCGGGTCGTTCGGTCCAGTCGAAGAAAAACCGCTCCAGCGAATGGCCCAGCAATCGCTCGAACGTCCGCCTCAGGTCACCGGTCTCGGCCACCTGGTAGGAATAAACGGTGCCGTACCGCTTCAGCGCCCGGAAGAAGGCATCGTCGCCAACCCGGTGCCGGAGCATGTGCAGCACCCAACCGGCCTTGGGATAGGCCCGGGAGTCAAACATGCTGCGCGGCGATGGGTAACGCCGGTCGACGATCGGCCGGGTCAGCGCCCCACCGGACCGGCCCGAACGACTCTTGGAATACAGCAGGTAGTCCGCCTCGTCACGCCCCAGCTTGTGCTCGTACCACAACACCTCGCTGTACGTGGCAAAACCCTCGTTCAACCACAGGTGACTCCAGTTGCGACACGTCACCAGGTCACCCCACCACTGGTGCCCCAGTTCGTGAGCAATCAGGCGGTCGGGCGTGCTGTCGAGCATCGCCCGCTCGTCGTGCATCACCCCTCGGTACAAGGTCGTCGCGCTGGTGTTCTCCATCCCACCGGCGGTGAACTGTTCCACCACCACCTGGGCGTACTTCTCCCACGGGTACTCGATCCCGAAGGTGTCACTGAAGTAGTCGAGCATCTCGACGGTGCGACCGAACGTCCTGGCCGTGTCGGCGGCCTGGTCGGGCGTCACGTAGTACAGCACCGGCCGGCCACGCCACTGCTCCCGAGCCACCTCGAAACGACCCACCACCAGCGTGGTCAGGTAACTGACGTGCGACTTCTCCTGCTTCCAGTGAAACCGCACCTTCTGCTGCCCGGGTTTGCCCCCGGCGATTTTCTCGCGGGACAGGAGTTTCCCGTTGGAGAGGCATTCCATTTCGGCCGGAACCGTCGCGATGATCTCCGAGGACTGACGCTCGGCCGGGTGATCCTGCGACGGGAACCAGTACCTGTTGGAAGTCGGCTCGCCATGGCTCCAGACCATCAACGGCTGATTGGGCGTCTTGGCCGACGGTCCAAAGAAATGCAACCCGGTCTCCGGATTGCTCACCGTGTAATCGATCGCCAGTTGCCAGGCGGTTCCGGCAGCCGATCGAGCCGGCAGGTGCACGAGGATTTCACGACCGGTGTTCTCGAACTCCAACCCCGCCGCCTTGGCCTCGCCGTGTCGACCGCGGACCGCGGTGACCTGGTGGTTGACCGCATCCAGGCGGACGGTGGTCAGCGGCCTCAGCAGCACCAGGTCGAGGGTGGCGGTTCCCCTGATGCGCTTGGCTTTCAGATCGACATCCAGTTCCAACTTCAGATGACGAACATCGACCGGACGATCCTCGGCAGCCCGCAACGGTGTCAGTTCGGGCGTCGCCTGGGCGAAAACAGCACGGGGCAGGGCGGCCAAAAAGACCAGGATCGGCAGTGCAAGGCGGCGCATCATGAGCGGGTGTCCTCTGTTGGCCGCGATCCGGCACGGCGTGGTTCCGGGCTCAATTCCAGGCCGAACCACTTGGGAATTCGTACTCGTCCAACGATTCAGGTTTCATCTCGGTACTGTACCCGGGCGATTCCGGCGGCACGTAGCAGCCGTCACGCATTTCCAGCGGATACACGAAGTGTTCGTGCAGATGATCGGAATACTCGGCGAGACGATTCTCCAACGACGCGCCGATGCAGATGTAATCGATCAACGCCAGGTGCTGAACGTGTTCGCACAACCCCACACCACCGGCATGGGGACAGACCGGGATCCCGAACTTCGCGGCCAGCAATTGCACGGCCATCACCTCGTTGACACCACCGAGCCGACAACTGTCGATCTGGCACACGCCCAGGCCACCCGACTGCATCAACTGCTTGAAAGTGACCCGGTTCTGACACGCCTCACCACCAGCAACCTTGATCGGGTCGACGGCGCGGGCAATCGCGGCGTAGCCCAGGATGTCATCGGGGCTGGTCGGTTCCTCGATGAACCAGGGGTCGAACTCGGCCAGGGGTTCCATCCATGCGATCGCATCAGGAACGTCCCAGACCTGGTTGGCATCGAGCATCAACTTGCGGTCCGGCCCGATCTCCTCCCGGACGATACGGCAACGACGGATGTCGTCCTCGAGCGAACGACCGACCTTGATCTTGAAGTGTGACCAGCCGCGAGAGGTCATTTCCTGGCAGAGCCGCCGCAGCTTGTCGTCGGGATAGCCCAGCCAGCCGGCCGAGGTGGTGTAGGTGGGAAAACCATCATTGAGCATCTGCTGGATGCGTTGCTCCCGTGTCGGCTCGTTCCGCTCGAGGATCTCCAGTGCCTCGTCGGGAGTCAGCGCGTCGGTCATGTAACGGAAGTCAATCAACCCGACCTGTTCCCTGGGAGTCAATTCGCAAACCAACCGCCACACCGGCAATCCCCGCACCTTGCCCCACAGGTCCCATGTCGCGTTGACCACCGCGGCGGTGGCCATGTGGACACTGCCCTTTTCCGGACCCACCCAGCGAAGCTGGCTGTCCCCGGTCAGCAATCTCCAGTAACCGGCCATGTCGGAGGTGATCTCCTCGAGAGTCAACCCCACCACTTTTTCGGCCACCGCCTCGATCGCCAGGCAACACAACTGGTTGCCGCGACCAATGGTGAAGGCCATGCCGTGCCCGGAGTGCCCGTCGGGATGATCGGTTTCCAGGATCACGACTGCCGCCGAGTAATCCGGATCGGGGTTCATCGCGTCCGAGCCATCCAGGTGCTCGGAAGTGGGAAAACGAACGTCGCGGACCGAAAAACCGGTGATCTTGGTCATGGAAAGCCTGATGGGCCAGGAGCAGGACGCCCGAACCACGGCACACGACAAAGGTGCCTGGTCGGGGATTCGAAGAAGAAGTGGAGCGGAGGGGACTCGAACCCCCGACCTCTGCGTTGCGAACGCAGCGCTCTCCCGGCTGAGCTACCGCCCCGTTTGTCCGACTTTGCGGACGTGAGGAGGCCCATTCTAGGGAACCGAGACGACCAACGGCAAGCACCCCAACACACCAACGACTGCACGGGACCACACCAGAACCACCCACCATGCCTCCACAATCGGGCGCCCGGGTATGCGGATCGTCACGGTTGTGACACGTTGGAAACACAGCGAAACATCCACCGACCTGTACGACTGCACCGGCCATGACGTGCCGCGAACCGCTTAGACCGTCGCACGGACGCTCGAGCGAACTTGACACCCTCCCAACAGCGTCCCATGATTCCAACGGGGATGATGTGCGCGCCGGGTGGGTGCAACCGTGGTCCCTTCTTCAACCCGAATACCAGTCACAAAGAGACCACGATGGCCGCCAATTGGCTCGAAAAACTGGTCAGCGACGGGGCCATCAGTGAATCCCAGTTGGCCGATGCCGAGCAAATGGCCACGGAGTTGGGGATCAAGACCGAGGAAGCCCTCGTCAAGCTCGACTATGTGTCCAGCAGTGAACTCGGCGCCCTGCAGGCGGCCGAATTCGGTTTTGACTTCATCAACCTCGATGGAGCCGAGATTCAGCCGGGGGTGATCGAGCTGGTCCCCGAGAGCGTGGCACGGGAACACCTGGTGATCCCGATCGCGCTGGACGGGGAAAACCTCGTTGTCGCCATCGGCGATCCCATGAACTTCGAGGTGCTCGACAAGCTCCGGTTTATTCTCAACCGGGAAATCAATGTCGCCGTTTCACCCGAAGAAGCCATCCAGACGGCCATCAACCGACACTACGGACAGAGTGAAACCGAGTCGGTCGACTCGATGTTGCAGGAATTCACCGAGACCCAGATCGATTTCACCCAGACGGAGGTGACCGAGGCGGAAACCTCCGCCGAAGGTGACGAGGACAGCGCGCCAATCATCCGGCTGGTGGACCTGGTCATCTCCGAAGCGGTCACGATGCGGGCCAGCGATATCCATATCGAACCCTTCGAAGACCGGGTGCGAGTCCGTTACCGCATTGATGGCGTGCTCGTCGAACGAGACAGCCCCCCCCGACGGTTGCTGGGTGCGGTTGTCTCCCGTATCAAGATCATGGCCAAAATGGATATCGCCGAAAAACGGCGGCCCCAGGACGGGCGGATCAAGACCCGTGCCGACAAGAAGGAAATTGACCTCCGGGTCAGCATCCTCCCAACAAACTGGGGCCAGGCGGTCGTGATGAGAATTCTCGATCGCGACAGCATCAAGATCGGCATCCGCAACCTCGGATTCTCCGAGGACAACTACCGTCGGTTCCAGAACATCATCCGCCGTCCCAACGGGATCTTCCTGGTCACCGGACCAACAGGAAGTGGCAAAACCACCACGCTCTATTCCGCACTCGGTGAACTCAACCGACCCGATCGAAAGATCATCACGGCCGAGGATCCCGTCGAGTACATGCTGCCGGGAATCAACCAGGTCGAAGTGCGTTCCAGCATCGGCTTCACGTTTGCATCGATCATTCGCGCCATGTTGCGACAGGCACCCAATGTCATCCTTGTCGGCGAAATCCGCGATGTTGAGACCGCTGAGATGGCAATTCAGGCGTCTTTGACCGGACACTTGGTTTTCAGTACACTACATACGAACGATGCGCCCAGTTCTATTACACGTTTGGTTGATATGGGTGTTCAACCGTTTTTGGTGGCATCGAGCCTGATGGCGGTGATGGCGCAGCGTCTGGTGCGCGTGATCTGTCCCAAGTGTGCCGAGCCGTATGATCCGGATCCGACAGAATTGGAACACTTCTCCTACACCGAGGAGCAGATTTCTGAAGGGAATTTCATGCGGGGCGCCGGCTGCAAGCATTGTCAACACACCGGTTACCGGGGCCGAAAAGCGGTTTTTGAGATGATGACGATGAACTCGACGTTGCGTGAAATGACCTTCCGTCGAGAACCGTCCCAGAACCTCCGTCGCCAGGCCCGCCTGCTGGGAATGAAGACACTGGTGGAGGACGCGGCCGACAAGGTGCTGGAGGGTGTCACCACGCTCGGGGAAGCTCATCGGCTCGAAAAAGGCGGCCATTAGGCCGGGCGACCAGAACACCGAGGTGAACAACCCGGGTGGTTTCCACCTGGAATGGGATTGTCAGAGGAAAATGCACTTTCTTGAGTCCTCCGGGGCCGTGACCAACAATGGGTCACCGCCGCTCTGCAGGGCCACAGGCGCGTCAAAGGAAAGTCGATGGCGACACTTCAGATCGACAAATTGCTCGAAACGGTGGTCCGCGAGGGGGTCAGCGACCTGCACCTCACGACCATGCAGCCGCCGGTCGTGAGACTGGATGGCCGCATGGTTCAGTTGGAAACCAAGACGCTGGACGCCGAGGACATGGTCGGCCTGATGAAGAGCATCACGCCGGAGCGTAACCAGCAGGAACTGCAGGAGGTCGGCGGGACGGACTTCGGGTTCGCCTTTGGCGACAAGGCCCGTTTCCGCGTCGCGGTCTTCAAGCAGCGCGGCGACATCGGGATGGTACTGCGTCAGATCCCCAACCTGTTCCTGACCTTCGAGCAACTCGGTTTGCCGGCCGAGCCGATCAAGAAACTGCTCACCCGTCCTCGCGGCCTGTTCCTGATCACCGGCCCGACCGGCAGCGGCAAGACGACGACGCTGGCCAGCATGATCAACCACATGAACGACACGATGGATCACCACGTGATCACGCTCGAGGATCCGATCGAGTACTANCACCAGCACAAGCGTTGCACGGTGAACCAGCGCGAGATCGGGGTCGACGTGCCCTCGTTCGCCGAGGCCTTGCGTCGGGCATTGCGGATGGATCCCGACGTGATCCTGGTGGGGGAGATGCGCGACCTGGAGACGATCGAGAGTGCGATCACCGCGGCCGAGACCGGCCACGTGGTGTTCGGCACATTGCACACCACCGGGGCCCAGGGCACCGTGAACCGGATCGTTGACGCCTTCCCGACCAACCAGCAGGAACAGATCCGAGTCCAGCTCTCCACGGCCATCATCGGGATCCTCAGCCAGCAGCTNCTGCACAAGATCCCCAAGGGTCGGGTGGCCGCCTACGAACTGCTTGTCGTCACTCCCGCGATCTCGAACCTGATCCGCGAGGGCAAGACGTTCCGGATCAATTCCTCGATCCAGACCGGCCGCAAGTACGGCATGCAGCTCCTGGACGATCACCTCTTCCAGCTCTGGAAAGACGGGCTGTGTGAGAGAGAGGAGGTCATCACCAAGTCGAACCTGCCCGATGACCTGACGCACCGCATTGTCCTGGCCGAAAAAGGCCAGATGGCCGACGACGACGACTTCTTCGACGACGAGGACGACGACGACTTCTAGGCCGACACCGTTTGCCCCTGTTCAACACTCACCAGACATTCCTTTTGCCCTGATCAGCCATGGCCACAAGACGCATCGGACAAATCCTGGTCGACCTCGGATACCTCACCGAGGATCAACTCTGGGACGTGCTCGAGGAGCAGAAGCAGTCTCCCGGCGAAGTCCTCGGACAGGTCGCCGTCCGGCTGGAGCTGGTCACCGACGAGCAGGTGACCGAGGGACTGGCCGAGCAGTGGGGCATGCCGGTGGTGAATCTCCGCGAGACCACCATCCCGCCCAAGGTGCTGGAACTGGTGCCCCAGACGATGGCCGAGATCTACAAGATCGTGCCCATCTCGCTGAAGAACGACCTGCTGACCGTCGCCATGGGCGACCCGCACAACGTGGCCGCCCTGGACGATCTCCGCAACTTCCTGGGATTTGACGTCCGCGGTGCGGTGTCGAACATGCAGGACGTCGAGGAGAGCATTTCCACGCACTACGCCGACAAGGAAGATTCCATCGAGGACGTGCTCGGGGAATTGACCGAGGACGACGAGGAATTCGACATCCTCGCCGGCAAGCACGACATCGGCAGCGAGGACGAGCTGGTCAATTCCGGCCCCATCCGCAAGCTGGTCAACATGGTGTTGCTGCTGGCGATCAAGGACCAGGCCAGCGACGTGCACTTCGAGCCGTTCGAGGACGAGTTCAAGATCCGTGTCCGGGCCGACGGCGTGCTGTACGAGATGGTCCCGCCACCTCGCCACCTCGCCAACGCGATCACCACGCGGATCAAGGTGATGGCCGANCTNGANATCGCCGAGNGNCGGNTGCCNCANGACGGNCGNATCGANCTNAACGTNGGTGGCAACCCGGTCGATNTNCGNGTCAGCGTGCTGCCNACGATGTTNGGNGANGCGATCGTCTGCCGGGTNCTNGACCGNACNGTNGTCCAGCTNGATCTCANCAAGATCGGCATGGANCCCCAGANNCTCGNNCGNTTCCGCNCGATGATCNNGCGNCCCAACGGNATCGTGCTGGTCACCGGNCCGACCGGNAGCGGCAAGACGACNACGCTNTACAGCGCGCTNTCNGANCTCAACGACATCGANACCAAGATCATCACGACCGAGGATCCGGTCGAATACGANATCGANGGNCTGGTGCAGGTGCCGGTCAANCCNGANATCGAGGTCACNTTCGCCAACGTGCTNCGGGCNATCCTNCGNCACGANCCNGACCAGATCCTNNTNGGCGAGATCCGGGANTACGANACGGCCGAGATCGCNGTGCAGAGNGCNCTGACCGGCCACCTCGTCTTCAGCACANTGCACACCAACGACGCNCCNTCNAGCATCACNCGNCTGCGNGACATGGGNGTGCCNCCNTTCCTGATCACNGCNACGGTCGAGGCNATCCTNGCCCAGCGGCTGGTGNGNCGGATCTGCACCGANTGCCGGACNGAGTTNGAGCCNTCNGACGANCTGCTGNTNGAANTGCANCTGCCNATNGAACAGGCNCGGCANTACAAGTTNTANTACGGCAAGGGNTGNGNNCGCTGNAACAACGGCGGCTACAAGGGNCGCTGNGGNATCTACGANTTGCTNGANCTGACNGACGAGATCCGNGACCTGATCACCNGCGACGCCTCNACCGACGANATCCGCAACCTGGCCCGCACCCAGGGAATGACCNCCCTGCGGGAAGCCGGCCTGAAACTGATCTTCGACGGGGTCACGACCATCGACGAGGTGGTCCGCGAAACCGTGCTCGAGGATGTGGAGTAGGACCACGATGCCCAGTTACAAATACGAGGCCATGGACCACGCCGGTGCGGAAGTCACCGGGGCAATCACCGCCGAGTCCGAAGCCGAAGCCCAGCAGCTGATCCGCGAGCAGGACCTGTTCGTGACCAAGATCACCGAGGAAGGGCGCAAGAAGAAAAAGAAGAAGGAGAAGGGCGACAAGAAGCCTGCCAAGCGCCGCAAGGGCGGTGGCNTGTCCATCGGCCGGGTCGGGGCCAAGCAGTTGTGCACCTTCACCCGTCAGCTCTCCACTCTCCAGGACGCCGGGCTGCCCATCCTCCGCAGCCTGATGATTCTCGAGGGACAGTCCAAACCCGGTCCACTGAAAAACTCACTGAGCGGCGTCATCGAGGACATCGAGGGCGGCAGCACGCTCTCGGAAGCCATGGCCAAGCAGCCCAAGGCCTTCGACGATCTGTACGTCAACATGGTCAAGGCGGGTGAGGCCGGCGGTGCGNTGGAGGTGATCCTGCAACGGCTGGCCGAGTTCAAGGAACGGGCACAGAGCCTGAAGCGGAAGGTGATCGGTGCGATGATCTACCCGATCGCGGTGATCGGAGTCGCCATCATCATCGTCTCGGGCATCATGATTTTCATCATTCCGAAGTTCAAGAAGATCTTCGAGGGCTTCGATGTCGACCTGCCGGACATCACCATCGTCCTGCTCAACGCCAGCGACTGGTTCGCCACCTACTGGTGGGTCCTGATCGTCACGCCGATCGCCTTCGTGTTATCGATCAAGTTGATCAAGAAGAACAAGACCGGTGCNTTTATCGTCGACTGGATTGCGCTGAAGATCCCGTTAATGGGCAAGATCATCCAGAAATCGACTGTCGCGAGGACAATGCGCACACTCGGAACGTTAATCGCCTCCGGTGTCCCGATACTCGAGGCGTTGACCATTGCGCGGGACACCGCGGGCAACACGGTCTTCAAGCGGGCGTTCGACAACATCCACGCGTCGATCCGCGAGGGTGAAGCGATTGCGGTCCCGTTGCGCGAGGCCCGGATTGTCGACGACATCGTGGTCAACATGGTGGACGTCGGCGAGGAAACCGGGGCCCTGGACAACATGATGTACAAGGTGGCCGAGGTGTACGACGAGGAGGTGGCCGTCGCCGTCGATGGCCTGATCAGCATGCTCGAACCGATCATGGTCGTGGTGCTGGGNCTGATCGTCGGATTCATCGTCATCGCGCTCTTCATGCCCCTGGTCAAGCTGCTCAACGAGCTCTCCTGAACACGCGATTTCCGCGGGCCCAACCGGACACCCNTCACCGGGCCAATTCACAAGAGACCACACTATGACTTCGCACACGTCCCCCACCGTTGGCCGTCGCGCCGGTTTCACCCTGGTCGAGATCATGGTCGTCATGGTCATCATCGGGCTCCTGGCCGCGATCCTGGTCCCGGTCCTGGGAGGAATTCTCCGGCGAACCAACGAGGCCGCCGTCAAGGTCGAGATCAGTTCGCTGGAAAGTGCCCTGGGCGATTTCAAAGCCAGGTTCGGCTGCAACCCGCCCGATCACCTGCACCTCCACGAATCCGCCGCCGGCTGGGCCAGCGACCCCGAGGGCCGTTCCAAGGTTCTCGCCATCTGGCCCCGGTTCCGGTTTGACGTGCCCAGGGATTACCTGGACGGTGTCAGCAACAATAGCTCCGGAGAAGTTCATCTGTCTGGCGCGGAGTGCCTGGTCTTTTTCCTGGGCGGTATGCCCAAAAAAGATGCCAACGGCAGGTTCTCCATGACCGGTTTCTCCAAGAATCCGCTCAATCCTTTTGCACCCATCACACCGGGGACCGATGAGAGTCGTGACGGACCGTTCTTCGACTTTCCCTCGGCCCGCCTGCACGAACACGAACGGTCCCCCGACGCTCCGGACGGATACCCCGACTTCAGGGACTCGCTGAACAACCAGACCGCTCCCTACCTGTATCTCAGCAGTGCCAACGGCCGCGGCTACGACCCGGAGGGGGGATTCGTCTTCAACCANCAANTNGGNAACACCGCCAACCCGTTGGTCTGGAATCGCAATCTCCCCTACCGCCAGAGTCCCGGCGGACCCAGGTGGAACCCCAAGTCGTTCCAGATCATCTCTCCCGGATCCGGCCCTCACGAGAACGTGCAAGGGCAATTCTGCCCCTATGGAACCAGCGAGGTCTACGACCCGGAAGACACCAACGCGCTTTCGGAGCAGGATGCTGACAACATCACCAACTTCTCGGCGGGAGGTCGGCTGAGGCCCTAGTTTGCACGTCACATCCCGATGAACCGGTCGTGTCTCTGGCCGGGCAACTTCACCATCGACCATTTCTGTCACCTGCGGGCCCAGGTCATCCGAATTCCCATGCAGCCACAGACAACACATCTTCGTCCTGGGCGACCTCGCCNGGCTGGATCCCAAACGGGTGGCTTCACGCTTGTCGAACTCCTGGTCGTGATCACCATCATCGCCTTGATGATGGCGGTTTTCACGGCGGTCGTCGGCAACATGCTCGNTGGTGCCCGGCACACGGCCACCGAGGCCACGATCACCAAGATTCATCGCGTGATCCAGCAACGGCGTGACGCGTTCGCGACTTACCAGTTGAAGCGATCTGAAATCAGCCAGGCCATGCGGTTGATCCAGGTCGCAGCCCCGGGCGCTTTCACCTCCCGGGAAATCCGCCGGCTCGCTCCGGTCGTGGCCAGGAAAAATATCTTCCGCCAGGCGTTCCCACAGAACCAGACCGAAAAACCGCTTCCGGGCAACGTCGTCAGTGAAGCCGACAGTGCCGAGGTCCTCTACTGGGTCCTGACCAACGGCAACGACCTTGGCGCGTTCTCGGCATCCGACATTCGTTTCAGCACGTCCGAACTCGCCGACCAGGACGACGATGGACTTCCCGAGTTGGTTGATGGCTGGGGAAAGCCGCTGCGATTTTATCGCTGGCCAACCCGGTTGATTCGCCAGGGCGGTCCTGGAACGGTCGTGACTCCCAGCCAGTTGGATGCCGCTCAAATGATACTGGGTACGGTTTCCCGGCAACGGTTCGAACAGGATCCCGACGAATCCGCCACCGAGCTTTTTGCCAGATGGATTGCTGCCCAGGGTGCCAACCTCGGGGAGATCCGCTTCCACACCCCCTCGACCTGGCACGCCCCACTGGTGGTCTCCGGCGGAGCCGACCAGCAACTGGGACTCGAGGAACCTCACCCGAACTTCAACGGTGTGCTGGACTTGAACGAGGATCTCAACGGGAACGGACAACTGGACACTGGAGAAGATCACTCGGGGTTGGCCAGGCCCATTGTCGCCGCGGCACTTTTCGACAACATCTCCAACTACAATGTCCAGAGAGGAGGCAACTAGCCAGATGCGCGGTTCCTTCTCGAACACCCGTGAACCGGTTGTCGCTGGCAATCGCCAGGCATTCACCCTGGTGGAGATGCTGGTGGTGATCACCGTGCTGCTGGTCCTGGCTGGTATCACGGTGACGTCCATCAACATCACGCTGGAGGGCGAACGGGTCCGCAGCAGTGCCAGGCAATTGCAGAGCTACCTGCTGGGTGCTCGTGACCGCGCCGCCTACAGCCAGTTGCCACGGGGAGTCCGTTTCGAAACCGGTGATCTCACCGATCCCGCCAACTACCGTTTCGAGGACATCAACGGCAACGGGCAACTCGATGCGGGAGAAGACCTGAACGGCAACGGGGTGATCGACAGGTTCCCACTGGTCCACAGCATCGTCTACATCGGTGCCAGCAAGGACTGGAGCCAGGGGACCGTCACCGTTCACGTCAATGCGCTGACCAAGCAGCCGAATCTCATTCATGGCGATTTCAGCGAGTGGTTCCGGCTCAACGAGGCCGACCTGAATCGCAACGGGGTTTTTGATGCCAACGAGGACATCAATGGCAATGGCCGCTGGGACCGCCTGCTGATCGAAAACGCTCGGATCAAGCTGGGCAGTCGCTGGTACACGGTCCACTTCCTGGAAGAGGACATCAACGGCAACGGGCAACTCGACTCCGGCGAGAACATCAACGGCAACCACATTTACCTGCCCAACAACACGCCCCCTTTTATTCCCGTCTGGGACAGGATGGGACCGCACCAGGCCCCCAACCATCCCCCACCACACCTGACCAACTGGCTGGTCATCGACCCTCCCTTCGCCGACCCGATGCCGGACCCACAACGCGACCCCAACCTGCCACACATCACCACCGAGGTCGCCGCGAGATTTGACGAGGGGGATTATCGACTGACGTTGACACCGAGAATCCTTCCCTCGGTTGAACCGATTCAGTTCGCCAACGGCGTGGTGATCGACATGGGATTCAGTCGCCCTCCGGATGCGTCGTGGTCCTGGATGACCAGCAACACCTACCGGGACATCATGTTCTCGCCACAGGGTTCGGTGATCGGCCCACCCGCCACCGCCGGCGTTGTCCACTTCCTGCTCAACGACCAGGCCGACATCACGCGAGGACTGACACCGTGGGATCCGAGAAACGAAAGCGACAAGCGGATCATCACGCTCTTCACCCGCACCGGCAATGTCACGACCAACGAGTTGTTTCCCGGTGAAACCAGCGTCGGCGTCGATGTCAATCTCAACGGTGTCATCGACACCGGCAACAGTGATCCGTTTTATTACGCCGAAACAGGGAGGGTCGCAGAATGAACCGTCACCGTCCCACCACGTCGACGCAGGCCTCCGGTGCCACGCTCACCGAAGTTCTCATGTCGATGATGATCCTGTCCATCGGAGTTCTTTCGGTGGCCTCACTGTTTCCGGTCGGGATCCTGAGTTCCGCGCGAGCCACCCAGTTGACCCACGCGGCACTGCTGAGACAGAACGCCGAGGCCGTGCTCGCGTTGAATTCCAACCTCATCCACGACCCCGATGGTGACGGCAACTATCGCGAACACAACGGAACGATCTACGCCGTCGATCTGTTGGGCTGGGCACGGATCGGGCCGCAGGACACGCCGCAAACACGATCGGATTACTTCCAGACCCTCCAGGCGAATCCACAAACGAGCAGTGGCGTGGCCTGTTTCTGGGGCAATCAACCGGTCGCGGGCGGACAGTCCTTCCGGTACGGCATCCGGCGGTTCCATGGTTTTGAAGAATCGGACAAGGATCGCCTGTGTCCCTACACGAATTTCGCGCACACCTCGAACCCCCAGCAACGGCTGATTCGTTCCGATTCGGTGATCGGTGATGAAGCCCAGTCGCTGGTCGGATCACGCGACGACTGGCTCGAATTGTTCCGCACCACGGCCAAGTTCAACGCGGTGGCAAACAACCAGTTCCAACTGGTGATCGATCCCTCTGTCGACCTGAGATCCGTCAAGCAACAATGGCACGCCGAGGACCTCAATGGGAACGACCAACTCGACCCGGGCGAGGACATCAATGGAAACGGCGTGATCGACGGAGTCCCGATTCGCATCAGCCTGATCGACCCCGAGGGGCGTCACAGCCAGGTCCGGAACGTTCCGTTCACCGCGGCGATCACGCCCAACGCGTCGGGAGGAGGCGGCACGATCGGCCCACTGGTTTTCGATGCCCCGGCGGTCAACCGGATCACCGAGATCATCATCGAGGTCCAGAACGCGCGGTTTTCCTGGATGATGACCGTCCGGAAGCCCAGCTTCTCCCATGGTGGCCTGCCGGCGAATCATCCAGGAGCAGCGGCTCCGGCTTCCGTCGACCTGGTCGTGTTTTTCCAGCGTCCATTCGGTCGATCCAACGAGACGTTCTACCAGGTCCAGTCCACCGTCGGTGCCGACCTTCAGCCCGGGGTGGCCCAGTTTGACGACAACGGAAACGGTGTCATCGACGATGCGAATGAGTTTTTCTGGGCCGACTCCGATGACCGGTTCAGCCTCAAGGTGACCTGGAACAGTTCCCTCATCGACAGGCCACCCATCGCCTCGGGGCGATTTGTTTTCGACCTGAAACACGGGCAGTGGTATCGGGTCCGGAACATCATCGGAGAGACCACCACCGGGGCCAGTTCGAGCATCGAGTTCACCGTGGATCGCCCGCTGCCTGACCCCCTGGTTCTGACCGCAGGCGGCATGATGTTTCCCAAGGGCATCATCGCCGTCTTTCCGCTCGGCACAAAATAAATGAACCCGACCAACCCACTTCAACCGCCGTCCTCCTGTCACCGGAACACTCCGGCGAGGACACGTCGTGCGCATCGCGGTTTCACCCTGGTCGAGATGCTCGTGGCGGTCACGCTGGTCCTGATGATGATGATGATGTTCGCCCAGGTCTTCGAAGTGGCCGCCGACATCAACACCAAGGTCCGCGGCCTGTCACGAAACGACCAACGGAGTCGGCTGGTCTCGACAATCATCGTATCGGACCTCGAAAAACGAACATTCCGCTCGGTGATTCCCTTTGCCAGTGGCGAAACCACCGGTGGCCGCGACCGCGACCTGGAAAACCGACAGGGCTACTTTTACGTCTCGGAAAACGATCCCGATGATGACGGCGACGACGTCCTGCAACTGACCGTCCGGGCCGATCTCAACCGCAAGAACAACGACCAGACTCCCTATTACGGGCTGGTCCGCGATCCAAGCGGCACCACGAAGTTCCGCGTTGCCGGCAACAACCGGCAGGAAACTCCCAACAGTGCCAACGGTGCCGAGGTCTCCTACTTCCTGAGAAACGGTGTGCTCTACCGTCGCGTGCTGTTGATGTACGAAGCGGCCAACGGTCGACAACAACCGATCGACGATTCGTTGGCCGCCGCCACAAAATTGTTCGACACCAACCACCCCGTCCCGTACGTGACCGGTCGCTTCTGGCGAGATTTCGATTTCTCGGCCCACTACACATCCACCGGCGCCAGGCTGCACACGCCGTCCGCGTTCAATAACGACGTCACGAGCGTCTATCCACTGGGCCGGCCGATACACCGTTTTGGCCACAGCCATGCAACCGGAAATCCCTGCGAGTACATCTGGGGCCCTGGACCGGACGGCCTGTACGGGTCCAACGACGATCGCCCATTTTTTATCGGCCGCTACACCCACGAAGAAACCTCCCACGTCAATTTCACCTACCCCCAGCACGCCGGCTTCGATCCGATGGGCAACTGGACCCAAACCCAGAACCAGCTGGCGGTTGGTTCCGACGGCGTGGTGGGATCTGCGCCGTCGGGGCAGGGTGGATTCCGGGGCGGTCCACGACGAGGGCAGGACATCCTGATGACCGGGGTTCACTCGTTCGACATCAAGGTCTGGGATGACCAGTGGGGTGAATTTGTTGACGTGGGCCACAACCGCAAGAGGCTCTTCAACGGAGCACTGAAGAACTACGGCCTTTACAACTACAACCTCAGCAACAACACCCAGAAACCGATCCCGCAAAACAACAATCCACCCCAGGCGTCCCCCACCGCCGCTTATGGCCCCAACGGGACAGCCGGCAACCGCGTCTTTGACACCTGGCATCCCTCCCAGACCATCCCGCCCCCCTTCCGGCCAACCTACTTTCAACATTACGTCCGACTGCACGGGGCCTTTCCCGTCACTCCGGTTCCGGTCTGGCAACCCAACACACAGTACCAGGCCAACTCGTATGTCTTTCCTCCCAGAGAACCCCGTGGCCGGCTGTTGATGCGATGCATCCAGGCGGGCACATCAGCCCCCCTGGAACCGGATTGGCCAGGCGCCGAAGGAGCCACGGTCCAGGAACCCAGTTCCATGAATTCAACCGGGCCGATCTGGCAAGTGGTCAACAACTGGCTCCCATTGCGGGCAATCCAGATCACGATCCGGTTTCGCGACCAGACCAGCGGCCTGATGCGTCAACTCACATGCGTCCATTCACTCATCGACTAAACACCACCGACCTTTCCGCGGGCCCATTCCGGAACGCAGGATTCGTCCTCATGAACATCCCAACCAACACCACCACCGCTGACCAGGCCACCCGTCGCTCGCGACGCGGTTCGACGCTCATCGTCGTGCTCGCCCTGCTGGCGATCCTCTCGATGCTGGGACTGGCGTTGGTCGTCTTTGCCGGATCGGAAAAGACCAGTGCCGAGAACTTTTCGGCCGGTGTCGCGAGGGAAATGCGATCCCAGCCACGTCCCGCCGGTGAAGTCCTCTCCCAGTTCGCCATCAGCCGGCTGGCACTTGGCGGGCTGTCCACCGAACCCAACAGTGCCCTGTACGGGGGGCGGCACTCGGTTGTGTCCGGCCTGGTTGGCCGGGACCTCTATCCACACAACGGCCGGGGCATCAATGTCATCACCAATCCGAATGTTCCCGGCAGTGTTCTGACCGACCAGGACTTCGACGGAAATCCGGACCCGTTGTCACAACTCAACCTGCAGATCAGTGACTCGCCGATCTACGAGGACATCAATGGCAACGGCCAACTCGACCAGGGTGAGGACCTCAACGGGAACGGGCTTATCGATTTCGGAATTCTCCCACGGACCGAAACGGACGTCGGGTTCACCGCACCGGACATCAACTCCGTCTTCCTCTCGTTCAACGGCGTTGTCCACAACGACAACGGACAGAATTCCCCCAACCAGTTTGTCGAGGCCCGCACCCCGTCATTTTCTCGACCCCAGTACCGGCGGACGCTCATCACCCAGACGCCCTCGTCCTGGGAAACTCACCGCTCCACCGCCAGGAACGTCCTGAGGCCCCACCCGAGTCGTTTTGATTTCACCCTCCTTGAACGAGATCTCAACGGGAATGGCCAACTGGATCCCGCCGAAGACCTCAACGGGAACGGCCAGTTCGATCGCAGCGAAGATATCAACGGCAACGGGCGGCTCGACCAGGGTGAAGACATCAACGGCAACAACCGGCTTGACACCATTGCCTTCCGCCGTGGCTGGAGATACGTCCGGACGTTGCAGGAAGCCCAACGACTTGGTCTCAGCGGCCCCTTCCCCTTCAACGCCGATGAAGACCTCAACGGCGACGGCCTGCTCACGCTCTACGAGGACGACCTCAACGGCAATGGCCAGCTCGACCCGATTGAAGATCTCAACGGGAATGGCCAGTGGGATTCCGGAGAAGACCAGAACCGCAACGGTGTGCTCGACCAGGGCGAGGACACCAACGGCAACGGATACCTCGAACTTCACGAGGACCAGAACCAGAATGGTGTGCTCGATTCCGGATCAAAAATGGGAGTCTGGGATGTCCGCCCGCTGTTGCCGAACACGTTTTATCGGGCCGGTGAATGTGTGCACAGTGGCAACGCTTTCTACCGGGTCTTGAGATCCGGCAACTCGGGACAGAACGGAACGGCACTGGTCACACGCCAGGAGCAAACCCTCCAGCCCCGGTATCAACTTGATGCCGATCCCGACGGCGACGGTATCAAGGAAGCCGTCTGGCTCGACCTGGAATTCCCCGTCCAGTCGCTCGGTGATGGTCGCAAGGCCGTCCCGCTGTTCGCCTTCACCGTTGTCGATGCCGATGGACTGATCAACTTGAACACCGCCGGCAACACGTCCGGATACATCGACCTGGCTCGGACCCGCAGCGGCCAGCTGAAGTTTGGCACCGAGGACTTCAATGGCGACGGACAACTGGACCGTGGCGAAGACGCAAACGGCAACGGACGACTCGACCAGGGCGAAGACCAGAACAACGACGGCCTGCTTGATCCCGGAGAGGATCTCAACCTGAACGGACAACTCGATCATTTCATCTCGCGGTCGAACCTGGGAATGACTCCCGCGGAGATCAATCCCTTGTGGGCCCTGGACGCTGGCTCAAAAGCCAATGACCGACCGGTTGACAGAAACGTGCTGGAAATGTTCTCCGACCAGAAGATCTTCTTCCACCAGCAGGCGCCCCGGACTCCCCAGGAAAATGCCAACATCGAGTGGTGGTTCGCACTCAAGGGCCGACCGATCACCGACGTTGGTTCGGGAAACCTGCTCGGGTTTCTGCCGGGCCGGCACGGTGACATCCAGCGACTGATCCAGGCTGCCAATGCCGGTTCCAACAACCCCATCGATTTCCCGCAACCGGGCATTCCACTCACCGACCTGGATGGCAACGGACAAATCGACATTCCGGAAGTCCTGGCCGCCGACGACAACTGGAACGCATTCGAGGGACATGGCTACGGATCAGCGGCAAACCTGATGCAGCCCCGCGGAGCTCGCCGAATTGCCTTCGGGCATCCGCTCGACTTCCGAGGCAGTGGAACCCTGCATCGCCTCAACCTCAACAACCAGTGGAATCCGCTGTTGTATGCCTCGACCACCTCGAACACCCCCGGCTACTGGCTGCAGTACTCGGGATACCACGCCCTGGCGAGCATCAACCCGACGGTTCAATGGGGGCGGGGGCTGCAAAGCGGTCCCATCACCGGCCAGCTCGGTCCGTTGATGCTCAACACCCCCGCCAATCAATTCCCCCTGGTCGACGACGAGGACGAATCGGTGATCGACAGCCGGTACCGCACCAGCAACGACAACCTGTTCAACACCGAGGAAAACTTCTTCTTGCAAGGCAGCGAGCGGGATCTCGAATCGACCAGTGTCAACTCCCGGCTTGGATCACTCCTCTCCTACAACCTGTCAATCAACAACCGGGCCAAGGAGATCCGCAAGCGATTCACCGTCGACAGTTGGGACACCCGCAACGCGACCCGGCCCAGGTATCCCATCACCGGCAATGTCCAGACCGTCCGAAACCGTCCCTGGGAATTTGACTCCAGGCCCCCCGGGCAACCACCCACAACGGCGCCGGTGTGGTTCCCTCCCACATACACGAACTTCACCCCCGGACCCAGTGGTTATGATCTCGCCGACCCCTTCCGGCCCGCGGTTCGACGGCTGCTGCAACAAACAAATGATCCGTCGATCTCGGCCTTTGAAGACCCAACCCACACACTCCGCCGACTCTCACTGAATCATATCGCGGTGCTCGATTCCAATGGCCTCCCCATCTACCGTGAACTGGCCGAACACCCGGTTCATGAAGATCTGAATGAAAACGGTCAACTCGACGCCGAAGAGGATCTCGATGGCGACGGGGTACTCGACAATGGCGAGGACAACAACAACAACGGCATCCTCGATCCCGCCGAGGATCTCAACAACAACGGCATTCTCGACCTGTTCCGCGAGACAGCGCTTCCCCAGACCTGGACCGGTTACCAGTTGGACCACGGCCAGTTGCCCGCTCCACCCAACGGCAATGCCACTCCCCAGATGGAACAGGAATTCCGGGCTCGCGTTGATCGGCAACGAATGGCCCGGGACATCTACGTCCTGCTCTACATGTTCTGCGGCGGACAGGACAACGTCCCCTACCACACCCAGCCCAATGCCCAGCGAGCCCTGTACACCGAAGGCCAACTTCGCGAGATGGCGCAATTCGCCGTCAACCTCGTCGATTCACTCGATCGCGACCAGGTGATCACGAAATTCGAGTACGACAAGAATCTTTCCAACGGCTGGATGATCAGCCCGAATGCCGTCCCACCAACCCCGGACGACAATCCGTTCAACGGCGATGAGGACACCCCATACGGTTCTGGCCACCAGCGATACGACTATCGCTATCCGGAAGACGGCCAGGAACGTGGTGTCGTCTACGGCGTGGAAGCACAACAGTTGACCCTGAGCGAGTTCCTGGCCATTCGCTCGAAGAAAGTGCTCGACAATGCTGGAACGGCCGGCGAGGACCACTTGGCCACGGCACACGGCGACACCGAGGATCGCCACTACGCCTACATCGAGTTGCACAATGCCAGCCCACGCCCGATTTCAGTCGGCGGCGGTCACTGGCAAATCGTCCTGCAACCCTCCGACACGCAGACGCCAACAAACAGCCAGGTGCGAACCGTCATCCTCTGGGACAATCGCACTCCGATCCTGCCCGGACGCAAGTTCACGATCGGATCAGCCGCCGATGACCACACCAAGAGCCTGGTCGCCCCCGACACCACGGCACGATACAGCGAGTTCTGGGTGGACCCGAATTTCATTCCCGGCACCATGAACACCACTGCCAACCTGGTGAGAATTGCACCCAGGCAAACCGCCATCAACTGGCTGGATTTGATCAGGGAACACGGCCAACTGAGCGGCCTTCACGGAAAAGAACGATTTCGAGTCACCGACGGTGCCGGGACCGACCTGACCCCCACCGCGGGATCACTGTTGACCGGTGTGCCCTCGGCAACCGCGACCACCGACCTGAAATTGAGGGTTGTCCTGAGACGACGACTCCACGCGAGACGACGAGTCGATTTCACCATCCAGTCCGACGTGTCCTCGACAAACAACACCAACGGAACTCTCGAGGACAACCCGTGGATCGAAGTCGACAGCATGATCTACAAGCGACAATCCCAACATCAAACGCTCCAGAATCCGGTCACAACTCAACAGGACTGGGAATTCACGATCAAGCGAGACGAAGACGCCGCCGGGAACACGCCACCAAGAATCAGGAACGAGTTGAAAAGCCTGAGGGCCCGTCAGCGTGTTCAACCATTCGACGCCCGCACGACTCAAGCATCGGAATACTCAAACCCAAGAGGCGGACAGGCACAGCCTTACTGGCCAAACAATTCTCCGAGCCTGCCACTGACACACATCACCAACAGCCTCGGAGCGCCCAATGTCCTGGAACCCACGGTTCAGACAGCGTCACCTCTCTGGCAAAACCATCTCGACCGTGATTTTGCATCGATCGGGGAACTGCTCAGCATTCCGCTCAGCGCGCCGTGGGAAATCACCAACTCGGACATGACCTGGAACAGCGCGAATTCCCAGGGGGTTTTCCGGGGACTCAATCTCTCTTCAAATCGACTTCTGACCCACACCGCTGGCTACAAGAAATTCCTGCGGACCCGGGACACGACGAATGGAGTCCCACAGGCGGGCAATCGGTGGTACCGCCTGTTCAGTTTCGCAAACATCCTGACCCGCACCGATCATTTCCCATCCGCCCAGTTGCCCAACCAGAGAAAATACCGTGTTCCCGGTCGTATCAACCTCAACACGGTGCGCCATCCAGAGGTGCTGGCGGCCCTGCTGGATGAACCGCAGTTGCAAGGTCTGACCGGACGAGCGTTCATGGTCGACACCCTGAACGTCAACCGCTGGAACGAGTTCCTCGAGAGCCGCAACGGCCTCGACCCGTTCAGCAAGCTGTTTCTTCCCGGCACCGCAACGTCACGTCCATTCCGGGACTTCAGCTTCATCTACCGTGGAGAAAAGAGTATCGAGGACACGCTGTTCCGATCGCTGCCAGCCGACGTCAAGGCCAACCCGAACACCGGCTGGATCGACGGTCGTCGACTGTTTGGCCTGGGCAACGACCAGACCAACGCCCTCAGTCGCCTGCGACTGTTGTCCAAGATCGCGGGAAACACCACCACCCGCAGCAATGTCTTCCACGTCTTCCTTCAGGTCAGCTGGTTCGAAGCTTACCGGAATCCCCTCAACGGCAACGTCCGGATCGGGGCTCAACTCAAGGACGCCACATCCCACCGGGCCTTTTTTGTGCTGGACCGCTCGCGGATCCTCGAGCATCTGAATTCGTCCCACCTTCCCACCAATCCGGGAGACCTGTCGATTGGAACAGGCACAAATGGTGGGACTGGGCAACTCGACCCCAACACGATCATCCTGCACTCACAGGTCATCGAATAGTGACAAACCAGGGCCACAGGCTCTCACCTGCGTCAATTGTCCGGACAATCCGGTCAATCAACCCCACGTTTTTGTTAACACGTTCCTGGGTTAATCCAACACAATGGAGAAAGGAGGCAAGCCTTGAGTCCTTCATCGACTCGGACCTAAATGTCAAAACAGGCGGGCCTTTTGGATTCTTCGCTGATTATTTTATCTCCAATTCCCATGCTTTCTTGCCGAAGGTCCCTCCCGCACTAGAATTGAAGTGCGGGAGGTCTTCGCAGACTAACAGACCAGGAGTTATTCACATGACCAGAACCATGACCAGACGGGGGCCTCGTGCCGCATCCCGCCGCAGGGGTTTTACCCTGATTGAACTGTTGGTGGTGATCTCGATCATTGCCGTACTGGCCTCCTTGATCATGCCGGCCATCATGAACGCACGGGCTGCCGCTCGACGGACCCAGTGTGCCAACAACCTCAAGCAACTCGCCGCCGCGACCATGAACTTCACCAGTGGAAGCAACGGCAAGCTGCCCGGTGCTTACGATTGGTATCCGTTGCTTGATGCCAATGGCAACCTCATCGACAAGGCGATTTCGCGTCCGTGGCCGGTGGCATTGCTGCCGTTTTTGGACAGGAATGACCTGCAACGGGTGGTGGCCAATGGAACACTGGGTAGCGTGGCCACCGGTGGGGACATTCCCCACGTGGAAGCACTCACCTGCGTGGTCGACGACAACAACTTCGTCCAGAGCGGTGGACTGAGTTACGTTGGCAATGGCGGTTACATGAGTGCGGCGACCTTCTCAAACGCGAACCTGCAAACAGCCGGCTCTTTCAACTACCTGGGTGTCAACAATGTGCGAGTGGCACACTCCACGGGCGTTTTCTGGGCACCGGACAACGGCGTGTCTGCAGGCCTGCTGCCGATTGACCCATCCACGGGCCAGCCGCCGGCAGGTTATGTCAAAGACACCTTCCGAATGTCCCTGGACTTCATTAGTGCTGGCGACGGCAACTCCAACACGATCCTCTTTGGAGAAAACCTCCAAGGGGGCAACTGGGCTTGGTACCCGGGCGCATCGGGACAAACCGTGGCGGATTGTCGACAGGGCGGTTCATTGTTTGGAGTACTCGTGGCACAGGCAATCAACCTCAACCCGAACGCGGTTCCTGGAAAGTTGACCCTGGGAAGTGGCCCGACCTTTTCGAACGCTGCTGTCGTCGCGGGACGACTCAACAAGAACTTGATCGCCGCGCGATACAAGACGCCCCGTCCCAGTTCCAACCACGGCGACCTGATCAACTTCGCGTTCTGTGCCGGCAACGTACGGTCCCTCAACATGAACGTCGATCCCAGGGTATTCGCCAGGCTGGTGACTCCCGACGGACAGAGATTTGACCAGGTTGTCGTGAGCGACGAATAGAGGCAATCAATCGCCAAGAGCACCCAGATCCCGTGGCGACCAAGACGACCTGGTCCTGTTTTGGATCGCCACGGGCCAATCCGGGTTTCTTCCGTTCGACCAGTTCATTCTTCGATCTCCGCGACCGTGGAACCGCGTGGCGTGATGGATGCCGCACAGACTGGCAACTCGGATTGTCAGCCCCTAGTATTGGGGACTCACTTGACTCAAATGACTTAGAGCTCATGCCCAACTCGATCAGTGCCAAGAAATCGCATCGCCAGAGCCTCAAGCGTCGGGCCCGGAACCGGGGTCAGCGTTCGGCCCTGCGGACCTCCATCAAGAAGGTTCGTGAGGCGGTGGCCAACGGGGAAACCGAGCAGGCCGCCTCGCTGTTGAGCGCCGCCGCCAAGAAACTCGACCAGGCCGCTGCCAAGAACCTGATCCACGCCAACAAGGCCGCTCGGACCAAGAGTCGCCTGGCGAAGTTGATCAACAACTCCGGCGAGTAATGCGGTTCCAGGACACCGTGTCCTGATTGCACGCATCGATCACAGCACTGTGGTCCCCTCGCCTGAGGAATTCCGGTATACTGTGGCCTTTCCGAGAGCCGAAAGGTCTCATAGACAACCGCCCCCCCGTAAATGGATCCAGCCCGACCATGCTGACGATCTCACACGGACACCGTCGCGGATTCCTGAAAATCGGCACAGCCGCCTTTGGCGGGCTGACCCTGTCCAGCCTGTTGGAAGCCAGGGCGGCCTCGGGCGGCTCCTTCCTGCGCGACCGTGCCGTCGTGGTACTGAACCTCCAGGGCGGTCCCACTCAGTTCGAGACATTCGATCCGAACATGCAGGCTCCGCGGGAGATTCGCAGTATCACCGGTGAAATTCCCACCGCGCTACCGGGCGTCACCTTCGGTGGCACGTTGCCAAAAATGGCCGCGGTGGCCGATTCGCTCGCAGTGATACGTTCATACCGCCACGGCATCTCCAGCCACGGCCCCGCCGCGATGCACGTGATGGCCGGTGGCAACCCGACCGGTGCCCAGATGGGATCGATCTACTCGAGAATCGCCGGCCTGACCGACCCCCAGAGTGGCATGCCTCGCAACATGCTCGTCACCGCCCACGCGGTCGGAGACGAGTTCAAGAAAAAGAAACTCTACACCAACGTCGGACGACTCTCGCAAACCGGGACGCTACCGGATGTCTACCGCCCCTTCGACCCCAGCGCGGGCGGCGAGATCGTCGACAACATGAAACTGCGGATCGCCCGCAACCGTCTCGACGACCGCCGCGGCCTGTTGACCGGCCTGGACTCTCTCCGCCGGCAGTACTCCGACACGGGCCTGGCCGATGCCTCGGGTCGCTTCCAGCAACAGGCCTTCGACGTGCTGCTCAAGGGTGTGGCCCGCGCATTCGATCTCGGGCAGGAATCTCCCGAGACCCTGGCCCGTTACGACACGTCGATGATGGAAACCACCGACGCGGTCAAGAAACGAAACTCCTACGGGGCCATGTTCTCGCCCGTGGCGCTGGGTCGACAGATGCTGTTCGCCCGCCGACTGGTTGAATCGGGGTGCGGCTTCGTCACCGTCGGCAACGGCGGCTGGGACATGCACGGTGGTGGTAAGGAATTCCGGGTCGACGATGGCCTGGCCACCCTGCTGCCGGCCGTCGACAAGGCCGCCTCGGCCTTCATCGAGGACATCGAGCAACGTGGGCTGTCCGAGAAGATCCTGTTCGTGATCACCGGCGAATTCGGTCGCACGCCACGCATCAACAAGAACGGTGGCCGTGACCACTGGGGCAACCTCTGCACACTGGCTTTTGCTGGTGGTGGACTGAAAACCGGACAGGTCGTGGGGCGTTCCGACCGCACCGGCAGCCGACCCGGCTCGCAACCAATCTCCAGCGGGCAGGTCCTCTCGACCATCATGCACTCGCTATTCGACATTGGCCAACTCCGGGTCCAGGCCGACCTGCCCAAGGAACTCGAGCAGATCGTCGTCAATCAACAGCCGATCGCCGAGCTGTTCTAGGCGGGCTGGCCGTTTCTCGAAACCGGCCAGGCTACTTTCCCGTCCAGTAGTCAAATACCAGCACGTCGGCCACCCGTGGCCCGACCAGCTTGACGAACTCCTGGTGCGCCGGATGTGGCAGGTAGGTGTCGCGCCCCGGCTCGTCGCGGAACGTCACCACAAAACCGTGGGTGAATCCCTTCTGCTTGTTCTCGACGCTCACGTCGATCCCGTGTTCAAATCCCACGATCACGTCAATCCGCTGGGGCAATCGTGCAAAGGCCCGGACGACCTCCTGCACCTTCGCCCCGGTCACCTCGGGCTTGAACTTGAACAGCACCACGTGCCGCAGCCGCCGTGACCCACTGCCGCCGAGACCGAGCGCCTCGAGCATCCGGGCCGCCACAAAACGATTCCCCGCAGCATTCAGGTGCACACCATCACTGGTCAGCACTCCATTGGCGGCCTCCAGTGGGTTGTGACGACCCAGGTAATCACGGAATTCTCGGTTCAGGTCCAGCAACTGGACACCCGTCTCTGCAGCCACGCCACGAGAAATCCCCGCGTACTCCGACAGCATCTTGTCCAGCGAATTGGTTCCCGCCGGTTTCTCGCCAATCACGCTCGGTGTGCACAGCACGACCCGCGCACCGGCCGTCTCGATCCGCTCGATCAACCGTCCCAGTCCCGCCTCGTAGTCCTCCTTCGACGTGCCCTTCCCGTTCTGAGAATGCCAGACATCGTTGATGCCGATGTAGATCACGACCACCTGTGGCTTGTGCGCCAGCACGTCACGATCGAGCCGTTTCTCGAGATCGGGCACCTTGTGCCCACTGATCCCCGCCCCGATCACCTCGAGTTCCAGTTTCGCGTGACGCGCCTTGAGCACCTCGCGAACCACCTGGATGTACCCTCCCGGCCGGTCCCCGGCCTGGGTGATCGAATCGCCCAGGAACACGATCCGGTCGCCTTTATTCAACGCCCCGTCGGCCGCCAAGGACGGGTTCACCACCAGGGCCACGACGGCCAGCACGGCAGCAATCGAGAGAACGGACGGAACGGTTTCACGAACAAGAGCGGGGCAGGGCAGCGACATCACGCAGTCCAATCTGGTTGAAGAGTCACAAGTGATCACCGGCGTCTACTGTCCCAGCAGCCACGACACGGCCTTGAGCACCGCGGCACTCTCGCTGCCGGTCTGTGACACAACGTACTTGGGCCGTTTCATTGCGGCATAGGTCGCCTGGACGCGTTCGGGCACCTGGCCCTTTTCACCGGCCAGGAACAGCGGCAGCGGTGCGGCCAGCGAGAGCATTCCCGGCAGGTCCCCGTACTTGACCGCCCCGGGCAGGAACCCGGGATCGCGATAGTTCCCGACGTTGACGAACCGGAAACCGCCTGTCGCCACCACGGCCTTGTCGACCAGGTCCTGGACCAAAACCCGCGCCGTGGCCACCAGCGGACCGGCGCCGCCGGTTCCCACCAGTGCCACCGATCCGGCCTTGTCCTCCTCGTGACCCTTCACAAACGCCAGCAACGTGAGGATGTCGTGAACCCGGCTGGCAAACACCGAGTGGTTGTACCCGAAGGTGTAGGCGGCGAACTCGCGGTTGTTGCCCACCTTGGGCGTGACGGTCAACGGCTTCCCATCAGACTGGAACTCGCCCTGGTACAACAGGTCGGCTCCCAGGACCGCGGCACCTCCGTCGAGCAATTTCTGGATGGCGGGGATCGGGCGTCCATCCTCACCGTACAAGCCCGCCTTGCCGCGTCCGTCGACCCAGACAACCGCCATCCCGTTGTAAGCGGCCTTGCTGGGGAAGAACGACACCACCGGCAACGCCTCTCCGTGTGGCTTCAGTCTCAGGATGTCGGCGAACTCCAGGTAGTCACCCCGGTCGTGCTTGACGACCTTGGTGCGATCGATCTGGTTGGCACGCGGCAACCCGCGACCAATGATCGTCTTGATCGCACCACCAACGATGCCCTGGTAGAGCGTCATGTCCTCGCGTTGGCGGGGAACCAGCGAAGCCAACTGGGCCTGGGACTGCTTGGACAGAAAACCGGTGACCGTCTTCTCGTGCGCCTCGCCACCGGGAGGAGCCGGGTGATCCTTGCCCCAGACGGTGTACTCCTCGGCCGTCAGTGGCTCGTAATCGGTCTCGACAACCGGGTCGTCCAGGCCCAGCCCCAGGTGGCGGTTGAACAGGTTGTACATGATCCCGCGACTGACGTAGTTGTAGTTGTGCGGGAATCGGATTAGCGAACGACACAGTACGTGGTCCCGCTTGCCATAGAGCCCGTAAAGTTTCCTCAACTCCGGATAGCCCTTGGTCATCATTTCCTTGGTCCAGTCGTTGGCCGCCGTCATGCCCTGCGGCTTGGGAGCAAACAACGCGGCCAGTTCGACATTGCCGGTGCCGATTCTCAGCAAGCAACAATTCTCGCACGTGCACCCACCCTGCATCGATGTCGAGACCATCCCGTTTGGAAACGCGACAACCGGACGCGGGTCGATGGCACACAACAGGATCGTCTGGGTTCCCCCACCGCTACCACCGGTCACCCCGATCCGCTTGGGATCCACATCGGGCAGGCCGGACAGGAAATCCAGGCACCGGATCGAGTTCCAGGTCTGCAGCCCCATGATGCTCTGGAGACGCAGTTCCGCCTGGGTGCTGATGAAGCCCCAGCCCCGGGGGCTGTTCATGTGCGGCCGTTGCTTCTGCAGTCGATGGGCCACCCCCATGCCAATCTGTTGGGCATCGGCGTAACCCTCCATGTCGAAGATAAACGTCACGCAACCCATCCGGGCCAACGTGGCGCAACGGGCCAGCTTGGGAAACCGGCCCGACTTGCGGAACTTCTCGGCGCCGCTTTTGATCAACGCATCCATCGCCCCGGCGCCGTAATCCTGCAATCGCCCGCCATGCCCGTGTGGACACAGGACGGCCGGGTGTTTTCCACCGGAGGTCTTCCCGGCCGGCCGGAACAGCAAGCCCGTGACAAAGTGACCCGGAACACTCTCAAAATACACCTTTTCAACCGTGAATCCCGGACGGGTCACCTTGCCGAAGATGACCGGTTTCATCGGCGTCCGTTGCGGCATCGGCCACAAGCCCGTCGAGACCAGGATCCGCTGCTTGAGTTCCCGTTTGCGGATCTCCCACTCCTTGCGAGTCGCCGGCACCTCGAAGGGGAAGTAGCCGTTGAGATCTTTCTGGGGGGCCAGGCGTGAGTCATCGGGGCGCTGGCCCTCGGGAAACACCCGCGGGGTCGCGGCCGTGACGGATGAAGAGGCCATCAGGCCAAGGACTGCCGTGAGTGACAATAGGGCGGAGCGAGTGAGCATCGGTGTGTCTCCTGGTGCAGGCGTCAGCCGGTCAGGGTAACCATGACGGATTCGAGTCGCTACTTGACGCTCCACTTCTCGTCAAAGAAGTTCGCGTCAACAATCTTGCCCGGCCACACGGTGCCCGGAGGCGTCGACAGGTCGACAATCGCCCAGTCGGGCAACATCGGTACCTGCCGGGCGTTGTTGAGATAGGCGTACTCGCGATAGGTGAAACTGCTGTTGAGAACCACGTACCGCCTGGGATTCAACGGGTTCGGATAAATCATCACCGGCATGTGTCCACCGTCGGCAAATGACTGCTTTCCAATCGACACCTTGCCGTTTTTCCACGAGACGGGGAGACCATCCACCAGCCTGGCCAGCAACTTGTTGCTCTGTGGATCTCCCCAGAGCACCAGGTTCGCGCTGGCGATGTCCTGGTCGGTCACTTGCGTGTCGTCCTTGATTCGTGCGTACCCACGGAACTGCTTCCGCCAATGGATACGGGCTCGCTGAAGTTCCGACTCGACCCATTGACCAGTTTTTTCGTGCATCGGTTTGCCCGTCGGGCGAACAAACAGGAACGAGTCCATGAACGCGTCATCGATCGGCCCCTGGAGGTTGTGACGTTTCCTCAATTTTCCATCACGACCACCAACCCGACCACCCACCCGCCAGCCGTCCTGTTGCCGGGTGAGTCGACAGTTCCACGAACGATCCGAGAGTGGTCCCGGGGCCTCGACGGATTCACCGTCGATCACCACCGTCACCGGACTGCGGACGTCAAAAGGAGCAAAACCCGGGGAAAACGAGAGCTTCAAACCGGTGACGTTTTTCGTGGCCAGTTTCAACTGGCTACGACCGGTGACATCAGCGGTGACCCGTGCCGCCTTCCAGTGCTCACCCATTCCCTCGACCGTGACCCAGTGACAACGGTTGTATTTCAGGGTCCAGGTGGTCATCACGAGGTGCCGCGGGTTCGTATCGCGTCCGGCCCGTGCGATGCTCGCCAACCGGCGATCGATTTCCTTCTTGGAATCCGGGTGAATGGCGTGCTTGGTCCCCGGCCCGATCACGTGGACCAGGTCGATCCCCTCGGCCTCCAGCGCCTCTTCCATGATGTCAGCCGCCTGCTTCTGTATATCCAGTTCGCCGCTGTAGGCCACCGTGGGACACTGGGCCAGGTTGACCGCCCAGTCGGTGCAGTCGTACCAGTGCCAGAGCCGTTTCTCGAACCAGGTCGGATTGAGCGTCTCTTTCTGAAAGAACTTCAGGAACTCGGGCGTCTCGGAAAACCCGGCACCGGGGTTGGCCGCAACCCAGCGATCGGCGTAGTGCACGGCGAATTGCCAGCAGGCGGCGCCACCCATCGAGAAACCACGGACCGAGATCCGCCGACCATCGACGCGGTAACGATCCCGGACGTCACCCAGCGCCTCAAGCACATCCACCTCGCCGGCGAACTTGAACGCGTTCGAGTAGCGTCCGTAGGGGTGCAGCACGATCGTGTTGGCTGGTGTGTAAGCCCCGGCATTGCGTTCCCGCTGGTGAATGAAGTTCACCTCACTGAGCGTTTCTCCACGGCCGTGAAACCAGATGTCCAAACGATGTCGTCGTGTCGCCGTGAAATCGTAAGTCTTGGGAATCACCAGCCCGTAGGGCTGGACCGTGTGATCGATCTTGGACACGTAACCTCGAACGACCAGCCCGGTCTGGCTGGTCCAGGGTGCCTGGCCGGCGGCCAGTTGATCGGCCCGCTTTCCGCCGATGGCAAGCAATTCGTGAGCCTTCTTGACATCGGCAGCAGAAAAGAACTCGTTGTATGTCAGCGCGTCGTGGACAGCCCGGTAGTAGATCTCGACATCCGGAATCAACGCGCGGATGGCGGGGTTCTTCGATGTGGACACCTTGAGAATCCTGGCCCGAAGAGCTTTCAGCTTGGCCGGCAGTTCCAGGAAACCGCTTCCGGCGGGCTTGATACCTGGTCGCGGCACCGGGCGTACCGATTTCGGATCATTGTCACGAGGACCATCGGCCAGGGCAGTCGAAACCGCCAGCAGAAACACGAAGGCGAAAAAGTGGGGCAACCGTCTCATGAGGTCTCGTCTCCAGTCGTTTGGGCAGCAGCCCAGACTAACCGGCAGCACCCGACAGGGCAAAGTCCCCGGGGTCGAGTCGCTACAGGACCAAACACCTCTGGCCTCGCCCAGCGGGACTCGACTACGATCCCGCCCGTCGCAGTCGCAGTCGCATACCGGCCCGCCTGGTACTCCTCCATGTCCGCGCCTCCCCGTATCCCGGAAGTGCTGAGAATCCTGATCACGCTGGCCTCGTTCGTGGTGATCGTGGCCGGGATGTCGATCGCCCGGTCAATTTTGGTCCCCGTGCTGTTCGCCGCCTTTCTGGCAATCATCTGTGGACCGGCCATGGGCTGGCTGGTCCAGCGTCGGGTCCCCCGTCCCCTCGCCCTGTTGCTGGTGTTCCTGGCCATGGGAGCAATCGGGGCCACGGTCGTCCTGATGATCGGACAATCGGTCTACAGTTTTCGAGACAATCTCGAGACCTTCAAGGAACCACTGCAGCGGAAAGTGGCAACCATCACCGAGACACTGACCCATGCGGGAATCGAGGTGCCCACCAAGGTGCAGGCCGACAGTCTCAACACCGATCACGCCGTCGATTACCTCGGCCAGCTTCTTGGCGGGCTGACCGATCTTTTCGGCAAGAGCCTGTTTGTCCTGTTCTGTTTCGTGTTCATCGTACTCGAAGCCTCGGGCTTTCCGGCCAAGGTGGCGGCGATGCCCGGCGACACCTCGGCTCGACAGCACCGATGGAACACCATCATCACCGAAACCCGACGCTACGTGGCTTTCAAGACCATCTTCAGCCTGGTAACGGGGCTGGTCATTGGCGGACTGCTGTACTGGCTCAAGGTGCCCTACGCGCCACTCTGGGCACTCTTGGCTTTCCTCTTCAACTTCATCCCCAACATCGGTTCGTTCATCGCCGCCGTACCGGCCATCACCGTCACGTTCATCACCCAGGATGGCTCGACCTTCTCCTGGGTCATCCTGATCTACGTCGTCGTCAACCTGTTGGTGGGCAACATCATCGAGCCACGGATCATGGGCAAGGGGTTGGGACTCTCGGCACTTGTCGTGTTCCTGTCGTTGGTCTTCTGGGGGTTTGTTCTGGGTCCAATGGGAATGTTGTTGAGCGTTCCACTGACGATGATCGTCAAGATCGTACTCTCGGCCTCTGACGAGACACGCTGGTTGTCGATTCTGCTGAGTGACGAGGCCCCCAGAACAGCGTGATAACTGCGGGCATTCGCAACCAATCCGCAACGACACCTGCCCGGAAAGACGATAGAATAAGTGGTGGTTGATGGATCGTGCCGGTGTTTTCTTCGGCATTCCAGATGCCTCGATGGAAATCGACACCACAGGGATCACGACCATGTCGACGCACGACCTCCGATGCGGATGCTCGAGCCACGGACTCTCTCGTCGCCACCTGCTCCAGGCCGGTTCAGTCGGACTGGCGGGCCTGGGCGCAGCCGGACTGGCCACACCGGACACCGCACAGGCAGCCAGGGCGTCACAGGCCAAACGTGTCATTTTCGTGTTCCTGACCGGGGGAATCTCGCACCACGACACGTTCGATATGAAACCGGGCGCGCCGGCAAAAGTCCGTGGCACATTCGATCCGGTCTCGACGGATGTCGCCGGACTGCAGATCTCCGAACACCTGCCGTTGTTCACCCAGAGAATGAAACACTATGCGGTGGTCCGTTCGATGGGCACCGCCAGCAACGGCCACGAGCAGGCCTGCCACATGATGCTGACCGGCCGACTCGATTTCCCGGTCGGCTTCAGCACCGCCCGGGTACCCAGTCCCAACGAGTGGCCGTCAATGCTCTCGGTTGTGACCTATGCCAAGCGCAACGAGCGACGCAATTTGCCACCCGCGGCGGTGTTGCCCGAACCGAGTGTCAACGAGGCGGCGCGAATGCGTCCGGGACAGTTCGCGGGCCGACTGGGATCAACCTACGAGGCCTGGCACGTCAACGTCGCCGCACAGTGTCCACTGGGCAACGGAGCCTGCCCGGACTGCTTCCGGTTCGAAAAGGACGAATTCAGCCACGCGGCTGAGAACATTTTCAACACCCCCGAACTGACCCTCCCCAAGGGCGGCCAGGGGCGGCTGAGGGACCGCATCGGCCTGTTGAGGACCGTCGAGCAGCAACGCGAGTTTCTCAAGGAACGCAGCGCCACCCGCAAGCTCGACCAGAACCGTCTCCAGGCCTTCACCGTTCTGGGCGACCCCAAGACCAGCCAGGCCTTCGATGTCGAGAACGCGGACCCGAAAACCCTGGCCCGGTACGGCAAGAACAAGTTTGGTCTCTCGGCCCTGATGGGTTTCCGGCTGATCGACGCCGGGGTCGACTTCGTCCAGATCAACCTGGGCAAGAACTCGTCGTGGGACACCCACCGCCGCAACTTCGTCAATCTCAAGCGAAACCTGTTGCCGCCGCTGGATCTCTCGATGAGCGCCCTGCTCGACGATCTCAACGACAGCGGCCTGATTGATGACACACTGTTCATCATCAGTGGCGAGTTCGGTCGCACTCCCAACATCAACAAGAACTCCGGTCGCGATCACTGGGGCCCGGTCTTCACGGCATTGTTCGCCGGTGGGGGCGTGCAGGGTGGCCAGGTGATCGGGTCCTCGGACGACCTGGGCGCCTACCCGACCAGCCAGCGGTACATGCCCGAGAACTTCTCGGCGACCATCTACGAGGCTCTCGGAATCCCCCGCGATTCCCACTGGGTTGACTTCGACGGCCGCCCGCACGAGATCTACCGCGGGCAGCCGATGTCCGTGTTGTACGGCTAGGTCGCGACGGCGGAAATCACTTCACCGTGATATCCGCCCGGACCCGCTTCACATCGCCGAGACCGCGAATCGCCCGGCGTGGCCAGTCCTCGACTGACCCCTCCGAAACAGTTCCACATTGTCTGATGTCCTCTCGGGATCGTGATCCGACGCAAGAGAGTCCGAGCATACTGCCGGTAAGCGTCTGTGTTGTCTTCCGTGGCACTGCGATTATTCTACGGTTTCTTTCTACGACGAACTAACGGGACGAATCATGATGAACGATGCATCGGCCGAGCCGCTGGCTGAAGTGGCGGAACGCACCTGGGAACTGCTCGAACAACCTAGCACAGCCACCCTGGCCACGGTGCTGGCCAAGCACGGCCTCTGGAATGTCTTCGTCACCGGCTCGCGACCGCTGTCGCCGGGCCACCGGATGGTCGGCCAGGCCTACACCCTGCGGTACCTGCCGGCCCGGGAGGACCTGGACCACAACCTGGTCTTCGACAACTCGAAAGACCCACAGCGGCTGGCGATCGAATCGGTCGGGCCCCGCGATGTGCTGGTGATCGATGCCCGGGGTGACGAGCGGGCCGGGACGATGGGCAACATCCTGGCCACGCGGATGGTGGCCCGTGGTGCGGCCGGCATCGTCACTGACGGCTGCTTCCGCGATTCGCCGGCGATCGCCGAGATGGACATCCCGGCCTACGCCGGTTCACCACACGCCGCCACCAACAAGACGATCCACCATCCCGTCGACTGCCAGTTGCCGGTGGCCTGCGGCGGAGTCGCGGTGTTTCCCGGTGACATCCTGGTGGGTGACGACGAGGGCGTTGTGGTCATCCCCCGATACCTGGCCGACGAGGTGGCCCTGGCCGCTGCCCGGCAGGAGCACAAGGAAGACTTTATCCTTTCAAAGATCCAGGCCGGTGCCCCACTGGCGGGAACCTATCCCACCAACGAAGCAACCGACGCGGAGTACGAAGCGTATTGCCAGGAGAATCCGGCCCCCTAGGAGCCACGCAGCGATCACGGACTCTTTTGCGGTCGCGGCTGCCGTCGCTTGAGTGCCCCACTGGAAAGCGATTCGTGTTTCGCAGCCACTCCACGCTGGTAGAAATGGTGTTCCAGGAATGCGCGGACCCTGGCATCGAGCACCGGACCACCCAGCCCATGTCCGCCCCTGGTGATCGTCAGCAGCGCCACCGGAACCCTCGCCCGCTCCAGTGAGGTCCTCAACAACTCCGACTGGTTGTAGGCCACCAGTTCGTCCCTGGTTCCGTGCACCACCAGGAAGGGAGCGTCGTCCGGGCTGACGTAAGTCAACGGCGACGCGTTCCGACACCGGTCCGGGTGTGCCTGGATCGCGCCACCCACCAGCCTGCTCTCGGGAGAAGTCGCCGCATCGTGATCGATCCGGCTGGGGAAATCGTTCATCCTGAGAAAGTCGGTCGGGCCACAAAAATCGATCACCGCCGCCACCCGGCTGTCCAGTTTCGTGTGCTGGCCCAGCGAGCCCTCCAGTTGTTTCACCCCACCGGATACGCCCAGCATTGCCACCAGGTGGCCACCGGCCGAGTGGCCGTAGACGGCGATCCGTTCGGGATCCATCCCGAACCGTTCCGCATTGGCTTTCAGCCAGCGAATCGCCGCCTTGCAGTCGTGAATTTGTGCGGGCCACCGCGCCTCGCCGCTGAGCCGGTATCCGATTGTGACTCCGATGTACCGTCCCCCCTCCACGAACCCCGCCACCCGGCCCAGTCCGTCCCGCTTGTCGCCGTTCTCCCAACCACCACCGTGGATATAGGCCAACACCGGCAACGGCTTGTCCGACGGACGTCGAACGGGAAGAAAAATATCGAGCCTCTGCCGGGGGTTCTTGTCGCCGACATAATCCACGTCGTAGATCCCCTTGACGCCCTCGGGCAACCGGGGGCGACCCGTCAGAAACGCGACGTGTTCCGCCAGGGAGATGAAGCCATCCCGATTCGTATCCACCCGACGGAAATTCCGACGTGCCGCCCCGGGCAGTTCCGATTCAACGAGCCGTCCGTCCTTGTTTCGATCCCACTGTCGAAACAGTTTCTCGGCCGAAGAATCGGCCGCACCAACCAGCAGCAATGCCAGGAACACACCACACCATCCCGGGTTCCAACTCATCATTTCGCCTCCCGCCGGGGCTCGACATTCCAGAGATGCCGAACAAAAAAGTCGCGTCTCCGTCGGACACCGTAGGAACCACCGATGCCGTGACCGCCACCGGGCATCACCAACATGTCGAAATCTCGATCGGCCTTCACCAGCGCATTGACCACCTGCATCGTCGACGCGGGATCGACGTTGGTGTCGAGTTCGCCAACGATCAACAGCAGGTCGCCCTTGAGGCGATGGGCCTGTGTGACGTTGGACTGCTGGGCGTAATGTGGACCAATCGGCCATCCCATCCAGAGCTCGTTCCACCAGATCTTGTCCATGCGGTTGTCATGGCAGCCACAGACCGAAACGGCAACCTTGTAAAAATCGCCGTGGGCCAGCATCCCTCGCAACGCACTCTGGCCACCGGCCGAACCGCCGTAGATTCCAACTCGCGAGAGATCCATCCACGGACGATCCTTCGCGGCAGCCTGCATCCAGAGAATCCGGTCGGGAAAACCAGAATCTCCTAGGTTCTTGTGGCAGACGTCGTGAAACGCCTTGGACCGGTTGGAGGTCCCCATGCCGTCGACCTGGACCACGACAAATCCCAGTTCGGCCAGGGACTGGGTGTCGTGCCAGGTGCGAAAATTCTTGGGGACAAACGACCCATGAGGCCCCGCATAGATTTTCTCGATCACCGGGTACTTCACGGTCTTGTCAAAAGTTGTCGGCCGATAAATCACGCCCCAGATGTCAGTCTTTCCGTCCCTGGCCTTGGCGACGAATCGTTCAGGACGCTGCCAGCCGGTTTTCTTCAGGTCCTCGATGTCAGCCTTTTCCAACCCGCACACCCGGCGACCCGTCTCGGCATCACGCACCACGGCCTGCTCGGGATGATCCACCCGGGACCACGTGTCGACCA
>PBOU01000062.1 GCA_002724415.1 Planctomycetaceae bacterium | reverse complement strand
TCAAGCGAGTGCCGAACTCACGTCGGCTGCCGGTGCTGGCGATGGCCGCCAGCCCATGGGCTCCGTTGCTCGCGGTGTCGGCCTACCAGCATGTTCGATTGTTTGACATCACGACTCGCAAGGAAATCGGTTCACTGCCGTTCCCCGAGGGAGTTCCACAGGTGTTGCGTTTCAGCCGCAACGGCGGAGTGCTTTTGGTCGCCGGTGGCAAGCCAGTCCAGGTCGGAACCGTGGTGTTGTTCGATGTGCGAACCGGGAAACGGCTGGCGCAACTGGGTGACGAACTGGATGCGGTGATGTCGGCCGATATCACTCCCGATCAACGGCTGGTCGGGCTCGGCGGTTCCGGACGGACGGTCAAGGTCTACTCGACCGCCGACGGNGGCCTGAAATACAAGCTGACNCGGCACACCGACTGGATCACGGCCCTGGCGTTCAGTCCCGATGGCAAGCAACTCGCCACNGGTGACCGGGCGGGTGGACTCCATCTCTGGAATACCGCTAATGGAGGACTTCTGTTTTCGTTGTCCAGCCACCGGGCTTCGATCCGGACGATCTCGTGGCGAAGCGACAGCAAGGTGCTGGCCTCTGGAGGTGAAGATGGCCGGCTGATCTGGTGGAACACCGAAACCGGGTTCACCAGCATCTCCAACAGCAATCCTCATCCGCCCCAGCGACCCAGTGGTGTGTTTGGCAAACTGCCCAATGGTGTTCTGGGGGCGAGATTCGGAACGGATGGCAACTTGCTCACCTGCGGTCGCGACGGCCACGCTCGCTTCTGGGATGTCTCCGGCCGACAACTGCGGACGTTCAAGGTCGCAGCAGCCATCCCAATCCAGGTGGCCATCAGNCACGACGGGAAGACCCTGGTTGCGGGNGATTCCACCGGCCAGGTCCATTTCTGGGCTCGCCCGCGATGATCACTTGATGCGCACGGTCGACTTGGTCGTCCGTGTTGTGAACAGGTCGGTGGCCGTGATCGTCCACTTGCCGGCGGTCTCGTTCCACGCGACCGGCAGGTNCAGTTCCCCTTGCCCGTCACGAACGATCAGGCTGCGTTCGAACCATCGGGCCGGTTTTCCATCGGGACTGGTCGCCCGGATTTTCAGTACCCGTCGGCCAAGGGCTTGTGGGATGGCGACACGGAACTTCATCGACCCACCCCGGACCACCGTGTCGGTAACGGTCGACAGCATCGGGGGGTGCAATGGTCTTTCGCTCACCACGAGCAGTGTCGCCACGAATGGCTGTGCGGTGGTTTCAAACGAATCGGTCAATGCCCCGCTGGAGCGGCCCGTCCGCATCTCGTAGACATAACGCGGTGCGGGCAACTTGACGGTAACTGGCACCGGTNCGGTCCTGCCTCGGTGGAATGGAGAGGGCAGGGAGTCGATTTCACCATTGGGTTCCGGCCANGTGCCCAGGAAGGGACCGTGCAGGGCGATGACCTGGGTCCGATGGCCAGTCCGCCAACGCATGGCCTCGATATTCCGGTGTCGTCGTCCCCTGGTGTCGACGAGGGTCAGCGGCGGGGNGGCGCCGGCCTTGGCCAACAGCGTCCGGAAGAAACTGGCGGCGTCGTCATTGCCGTTTTGAACGGCCAGCTTGGGAAAAGACCACATCGTGAAGTTCAGCAGGACCGCGCGGCCGNGGCCCGAATCGTTGACGATGCAGATCGGAGTGTCGCCGGCNCGTCCGAGCGGTTTCCCAGTCGTGACTTTGACCTTCGGGTTGACGAACAACCGGCGGGGNTCCACGGTGACCCTGGTGCCGTCGAGCATGCCTTTGATGCTCCCGGTTGTGTCGGCGGCCGGTGCACTTCCGGTATGCCGTACACCGAACAGGTCGTCGAGCACACCACCATCACGAGGCCGTCCGCGATCTCCGTAGATTCCTGGTCGCACGTCGGCGATCAACGTCCCACCCGAGGCGACGAACTTGCGAATGAGCGCCTCCTCCTCAGGACCNATCACCTCGTACTGCGAGAGCACGAGCACCCTGGCTCGCGTGGGATCGAATTCGCCCCTTTTGATCTGGCCGTCGGTCGTGTATCGGAACTGCATCCCGCTGGCGCGGATGTTGCGGTGCCAGGCCCTGTGGTTGCGTTGGTTCACGACGTGAAACTGGGATTGGGGCGTGCCGGAACGGGTTTTTCCCTGGTCATCACGCCAGCGAAAGATTCCGTAGGAAGTGCCGTCGCCGATCTTGGCCATCTTGACCGACGCCATCGAATGCAGCATCACGATGCCCTCATCGAGCATCTCGGATTTNGGGTTGCCGTTGAGCAGTGTTCCCAGGCCGTCGAAGATGATCCGGCCCGATTTGACCATTCGCTTCATCGCTGGCTTCAATTGCATGGCCGGAGTGAACATGTTGTCGACCCGCCATTTTCCGAGCGTGTTGCCTCCACGCAGGATGCTGCTCCAGAACGTGGTCTCGCCCATGAAATTGCCATGCAGGTAGTCACCGGGTGCGATGGAGCGGATCACCTCGTTTGTTGTTCCACCGTTTTCTCCTGCGTAAGGCATCCACCACCCGGTGTTGCGAACGATCACATCGATGTCGGCGTCCAGGAAGATGTCGCTGCCTTCCACGCCGCAGCGGGCGTGTGGGTCNATTTGCCGGGCCGCGTCACGGAACCGTCTGCAGTAGTTGGCAAAGTTCCAGTACTGAAAGGATTTTCGATCGATATAGCGTGGATAGTTTCTCCAGGTGTCTTTCCAGGCGGTTGATCCGCTGGTTGGACCACGCGAGGAATGCGCGTTGTTGGCCCAGGTCAGTTGCCACGGNATNCGCTGGGACCGCTTCGGATACCAGGGGATCGATGTTTCATCGACAATCGGTTGAATCTTGGCGAACCCACTGAAGGAGGTGCCCCAGGANTGGTTGAGTGCCTTGATGCTGCCGTACTGGGCTTTCAGCCATTCCTGGTAGACCTTCCAGCAGGCCGGGTGCAGGCAGGACCCCAGCACGGCCACTTCGTCACCCATGCTGTAGGCCAGCACTCCGCGGTGGCGGAAATCTCGTTCATCCTCGGTCCACTTTTTCAGGCGGGCCGAGACTTCCGGTTCGTGGTTCCAGCAACCCTCAGCTCGTTCAAGAACCCCATGCTCGCTGACTGTCGGTTCCTGTGGNCCCATGTCGGGTAGCCGGTACAGGCCACTGCCGCAGTAGGGCGTGTAGTTCATTCCCGCCCGCGTCATGTACCACCACGGCACGTTGCTTGTTTCCATCCGCGTGGTGACCCCGTTGGCGGCGAGCATGTCATCGGCCAGTTCCAGGAACTGGGTGGCGTACAGGCGGCCCCACACCATGAAGTTCCACTGGTCCTGTTTACGACGGGTGATCGTGAACGCATCNCCGTGGTATCCGTAACAGGCGTCGTGCCCGTCTTGAACGATGACAGCCTCGATTCCCAGNTAGCCCGGCATCCTCGTGTCACTGGCCAGTGAAAACGCGACCCGGTTGCCTGGTTTCGGGAATTCCTGCCGAGCCAGGACACGACCGTGGCGGTCAATCACGTGGACCCGCAGAATGGCTCCGTCGATTCCGGGGCCGACAATCTCAACTGTCCCGGTGATCGGATCACCGGCTTCGCCCGAGGAACGTTCGAGGGTGACTTTCGCAATCCGTGTCCCGGTGGTCACGTCGAACCGCTTGATGGCCCATCCGGTGACGCCATTTTTGTCTTCAGCAATGACATCGACCCAGTACGTGCCTGCCGGTAGCGTCGGCAACTGGAATTCTCTCTGCCCCTGTGCAGCGCCCGGATCATCGATGACCCGTGGTTGTTGAGAGCCCCTGGACTCGCTGCGAATTCGCATGGCAATCCGTCGGGGGATGTTTTTCGTGCTGTCGTTCCAACTCAACTTGATCTTGCGGGAGGCCAGTTGCTCGCGGGGAATGCTTTGGGACCCCAGGTCGATCTGGAACTTCAACGGTGGTTCTCGGTTGGTGGCCCAGAGGACGGCGCGGCCCTGCGCTTCGTAAAACAGGTCGCGGCGGATGTGGAAACCGAATACGCGTTGAGTGTTTGTCGGACCGTACGCGTTCCATGTTGCATCGGACGAGTAACCCTGGACTGACACCACCCGCCCCCGCCCACTCTGAAAACACCGCACCTTGATTCCCTCAAGCGAATCTGTGGGTGCGCCACAGGGCTGGAACTGGTCCAGCAGTGGTTTGTCCTTGTCGCCGGTGGTGTAGAGCAGGACGAGGCCGGCCCCCTGTTGGACGTGTTTCAGGATGGTCGTTCGCGACGTGGCGGGCAGGTGGCCCAGTACCGGCCCGGTAACGACATAGCAGTCGTATGGTTTTTTGAGCAAACCGCTCAGTCGTTTTGCTCCCGTTTCACCACCGTAGACACCTGCTCCTCCCTGGTAGGTGATCGCGTAGGTTTTTCCTTTCCCGGTCATTGCCAGGACGGCATCACCTGAAATGTCGAATCGTTGCATCAACTCCAACACGTGCCTCAGGGGGAGCCCGTTGATGTTCGGATTCTGGTTCACGAGGAACAGGGTCCGGATTCTGCCAGAAGCCAGTGGCTTCCCCCATTTCGTGTGTGGGGTCTGGTGATTGTTCTCGAGTGAGTTGGATTGCTCGATCGACTCCAGAGACGGCTCGGCGGAGGCGTCGGTGGCTGCCAATGCCAGGGTGATCGCGACAACTGCAAGCAGTCTTGTTCGGACTCGCATGATTCGTTTTCCAGGGTGGCGGTTCTGGCGTAACACGACGCCGCTCTTGAAACAGTTGTCGTGGTGAACGCTTCGCTTGGGACAGCATGGCCAAGTCGAGAGTGTCCGACAAGCAACGGCACGCCGCGAGGCAACGTGACAGAAAAACATCCGGTGATCGGTGTCTCGCTCGCCACCCGAAGGACTTGGCCACCCGACGTGATTGTCGTGTCTACTCGATGCGGCGATAAAGAATCATCGCTGACGAACGCCGTTTCTGGAGGGTGACCAACAGTCCATCCTTGGCGAGTTCAGCGCCTGTCATTTCGGTCGTTTTTTGTCGATCGAGATTCTGCACCGTGTAGCGAGCCCGGGATTCCAGGCCGCGGAGTCGGAATTGCATCGAGGTGACTGAACTGTTGGGACGCCGAAAGGCTTGGACCACGCCCTGGCCGGTCCTCGGTTTGTCGAACTGCCACGCCATCCAGACATCGTTCTCCGTCCGATGGGCTGTCAGCGGATAGTAATCGCCCTCGTAGAATTGGCCGACCTGTCGACGCTCGGCCAGCAGTCGTCGACACTTCTCGTAGTCGAGATCGCGACGGCGAACGTCCCAGATCAGGTTGTTGGCCGGTGCCATCTGGCTACGAAACGTATAGGAATCGGAGGTGTTGATGCCCGTGCCGAAGTAGGGGATCCACAGCGACATGCCATGGGTGAGTGTCTGCATCCCTGTCGTTTCGTAGGCGTAGTCACTTCTCCAAAGTGGCACGGCGCGACGCAATGTCTCCAATTCGTTGCGGCTGCCGCCCCCGGAACAGATGTCGATTCGCAGCATCGGATGCCGCTTGCGGAGTTCATCCCAGAAAGCGAGTAGTCCCTGGATGTGCTTGATCTCGGTGATCCCCTGGCGATCCGGAGTGTCGTTGGCACGCCAGTACTGCAGCGGCGGAATCCCATCATGCCGAAACACGTCCCCCCCCTGTGCCTTGATCTGTTTGTCGATGTGTTCGGTCATGCCCCGCAACGCCTCGGGGTCACCAAAATTGACCAGCCGAAAATCACCCCGTCCATAGGGAGGTGGCTGTGGCGCATCCATCCGCACCCAGCACGACAGTGTGAAGTTGTTCGGCACCTTGTTGGGGATCTTGACGCCGTAGTCGTTGTTGAACCGCAACGATTGGTCGCCCTTTTTTTCGGTCACACCTGCCACAAACGCGGGGTCACCCGTGCCGATTCGCTGGCCGTGGCGTTTGCCCACCGGATCGGAAAGCGAACCATTGAAATCGTAATGTTGCGTGGGAGTGATCCGGGTCTCTCCACGAAACAGGTCGGCCACCTGCTGTGCCGAGAGTGCGGAATCGAAAACTCTGACGTCGTCGATGTCGCCCCGGATGCCGCGGGTCTGGTATTGCCGTCCGATGCCCCAGGAATCGTTGGCCGTCATTGGTCCCACGTTCGGAGAAAACGCCAGGGCGTCGAGTTTCCCATCGACGTACACGCTCAATTCACTGCGTGCGGCCTGCGAATCGATCCGTCGTGTCGCAGTCACCAGGTGCCACCGGCCATCGGCCAGCCGCGTGCGACCCATGGCGGTCGTACTCGGGTTGCCGATTCCAAAAGCCGCGACATCTTCCACCAGTGTCAATCCGGAGTCGTTCACGTGAGCGGGGTATTCCCCCTGGAGCAACGCGTGTCCCATCCACCATTCGGCTCCGCCCTTCAGGAGCCATTCGGGATGTTTCCGATCGATGAACGAACCACGTGTCACACATTCGGGAGTGAACCACAGGATGAGTTTCTTTTTGTGGCGGTGAAGGTGGATTGAAATCGGACCCAGCCCGTTGGGAAAACGTTTCTTGTTGGGCCGCCAGGTCCCGACGTTCAGCCAGTAGTCCGTGTAGTCGTACCACCCCGCATCAATCCACCAGTAGTCAAGCTGAAGTCCCTCGCGGATGTAGCCGTTGATGAAGTTCAACTGGTTTTTCTCGGTCGCGCCAGTGCTTTCCATCAGTTGCGCCGAGCTCGAACCGGCGATGTGCTGTGGCGGCAATGCACCATCGGCGGTGCGTGGCACGTTGTGTGCGATCATCCAGCGACGCCACAGGTTCTGCGAGCGAATCCAGTCACCACCTTGCCACTGCAACATCGCGATCAGGGGAGTACGCACCTCCTCACCCGGCAACAGCTTGAAGTGCGTGCCCTGCTGTCCCGCCTGGACCTGGACTCGCTGTGCCGCGTCGCGGGTCAACGTGGCTGACCATTGGCCGGGCCAACCGATGGCAAAAATCACGCCCCGTCCATTCGCCTCGATATTGAAGAACGGAAGGTCGTGACTGGCCGGCAAACCAATCTTGGATGAGAGACGATGGACCAACCGTGGGACCAGCTGTGTCTGACGCGGCGCATAGTCGGTCGGGTCGGACATCTTGACCAGGGAATGGGGGCTCCCGTTGCTGTGGTGCAGCAGGAACTCACCCTCGTTGTCGCGTTCATCGCTGACGTCGAGAGGCAGGATCTTTTCGATAATGTGAGTCGGCTTCTGGCTGGTGTTGTTGAACAGCAGTTTCCATTCGACGACCGGGAAACGCAGGTACTCGATAGCGACACAGCGAATCTCCAGCCCGGTGTCGGGATCCTTGAACGCCAGGGTCAGTTCGCGACGCCGGGCGTCCAGGTCTCGGACCGAGTACGTGCGATCCCAATCTTTCAGGAACTCTCGAGAATGCCGACCGGCATAAACGAAGGAAAAGGGCACCTCGGTCGTGGGTGGCTTGTGCAGTGGCCCCACCGGCATGTCTCCCAGCCACACCGTCTGGCCATTCTCCAGGGTGACCCGGGCATCGGCCCAGTCCGCCTGGTTGAAATCAACACGCTCGACAATGCCACCGCCGGCATCCCGTAAACCCAGGGTGAATTGCGTGGCTCCGTCGAGTTCGACACTCACTGGAACGCCGGCAAGTCCTTCTCGCAGCACCTGGGACTGGAACCGTTCGGTTCCAGCCACTTCGACGCTCCCGATCACGCGTCCACGACCGGCGTTGGAGTAAAAACTCTGCACGCGATTGCTATCGACGCCCAGCACGGCATCAAAACGTTTCGCCGGGGCCGGCAGATGCACAACAATCTTTCCCGTCGAGGGACAGTACAGTCCTCGCCGGAAGGTCCGGTTGCGAATCTTCAACGGCAGCGCTCCCACTTCCGTGTGGTACACCTTGGTGGTGGCCATGTTTTTCAGCAGTCGGCCCGCTTTCAAAGCCACCGACAGATGACCCTGCGGGGGACGAGCCACGACCCGGCCAGCCAACTTGGCGGTCACCCATCTGCGGGTCACACGCATCTCACCGTCTCGCACGGTGGCGGCCTCCGACGTCGTCGCCCACAACAGGCCAACAACTGCAACCAGTCCAAACGGACCGAATCGTGCACCACGCGATCGACTGGTTTTCATCAGATCTTTCACATCGAAGGAGTGCGCTGGTTGGTGAATCGTCGAGTCGGATTCAGCCTACAGTGTTCGAGGAGATTTCACATTCTTGACATGGTCCCGGGCCGCGTGCCAGGTGGCGATGCGATGCTTGGCGAGTTGGGCTCAAATCTGACACCATGGAATTGCTGGAGATCATCCCTGTTTCATCGAATCGACAACTCATGACACTTCGCATCTTCGTCGTTGCTCTCTTGTGTGCCACAGCCCAGGCCCGATCTGCGGAGCCGCTTGATATCGGTTCGCGGCGCGAGTTGTTTGTCGATCATCACTTGATCGCACATCGCGATGCGGTGCGGCTGACGCTGCATCGTCCGCGGCCGCGAGAAGTTGCCATCCGGTTTGACAAGCCGTGGGAAGGCAACACCAGCGGGTATCCCACGGTGATGCGTGACGGCGACATGTTCAAGATGATCTATCGCGCCCATGCCATGATCTGGAACACGGGCAAGCTGCAGATGGCTCGCAGCCCCGTGGTCTGTTACGCCGAGAGCCGGGACGGGATCAAGTGGATCAAGCCGGCCCTGGGCGAGTTCCCGTTACTGGGCGCAGTTGCCAAGCAGGTGGACGATCCGTTGGCCAACAACATCGTCTGGCCAGGAAGCAGTTTCTCCGGAAGTTTTGTGCCGTTTCTGGACAGCCGTCCCGGGTGTCCGCCGATGGAGAAGTTCAAGGCGGCCACCGGAAATCGTCGCGTGGGCCTGCATCTTTTTACTTCGCCGGATGCGATCACCTGGCGGAAACGAGACAAACCGCTGTTCAACCGCGGTGCCCTGGATTCGATGAATGTGATGTTCTGGGAACCCCGCCTCCAAAAGTACGTCGTGTACTACCGAACGGTGGTTGACGGGATGCGAGCGGTTGCGATGACCACTTCGGTCGACCTGCACGCGTGGTCGAAGTCGGTGCCGTTGGAGTATCCCGGTTCGCCGCGCCAACAGATGTACACCAATGGCATCCATCCCTATCACCGTGCACCGCACATCCTGTTCGGGTTTCCGACCCGGTACACGGCACGGAAGATCACGGGGCAAATCCGATCACTGGAACCGGTCGACCTGCGAAAGGAACTGGCGGCGGCCTACGCCCGGGTGGGGTCGGACCTGACCGACGGATTGTTCATGAGCAGCCGTGACGGTGTTCGGTTTCACCGCTGGGACGAGGCCTTCATGCGTCCAGGGCCCGAAGCCGGTGCCGCGACGACAAACTGGATGTATGGCGACAATTACCAGAGCTACGGGCTGTTCGAGACGGCCTCGGAACGCGACGGGGCACCTCGGGAACTGTCGATGCTCTTTCGCGAGGGCTATTGGCGAGACGGCTCCTCGCGGTTGCGTCGCTACACGATCCGCCTGGATGGTTTCGTCTCGGCCCGCGCGCCGTTCGCCGGCGGTGAACTGGTCACGAAATCACTGCGGTTCTCCGGTGACAGGCTGGCACTCAACTACTCGACCTCCGCAGCCGGAAGCTTGCGGATCGAGATCCAGGATGCGGAGGGGCGGGCCATTCCGGGGTTTCGACTCGAGGACTGCATCGAATCGATCGGCGACAGTGTCGAGCACATCGTGCGGTGGAAAGCTGGCCCGGACGTCAGTTCGCTGTCCGGTCGTCCGGTTCGCCTGAGGTTCGTGTTGAAGGATGCCGACGTGTACTCGTTTCAATTCACGCCAGAATGATCGGCGCAGGACAGACGCGGTGGCAGTAAGTCGAAACAAATGTCCGGACAGTCCGGCAGACCCGTGGAGTGTCACCACTCCTCACCTGAGAAAGAGAACACATGAATACTGATCCCACTCGTCGCGATTTCATCAGCGCGTCTGCCGGTGCCGTCCTTGCCGGGTCCCTTTTGCCAGGCCAGGCGACTGCTGCCGGAAAGACCGGCAACCTACAACTGGCCACGTTTCGGTTTGATGTCACGCCGCCGATGAACCATTCGCTGTGCGGTGGCTGGATCAAGCCGGTTGTTGGTGTCGACGACCCGCTGGAGGCCATCGGTTATGTCGTGCTTGGTGCCGGGCGGCCGATCGTCGTGTGTGCGGTGGACTGGACGGGGATCCTCAATTCGGCCCATTTCCAGTGGCGAACGGCCCTGGCCGATGCGGCCGGGACGACCATCGACCGTGTCGCGGTACAGTGCGTGCACCAGCACAACGCGCCATTCGCCTGCATGGATGCCGAGAAAATTATTCTCGAACAGGGCGACCTGCCACACATTGTCGAGCCGGGTTTTTTCCGGAGTTGTCTTGATGCCGGGCACAAGGCTGTTGCCGCGGCGATCAAGAGGTCTGTTCCGGTAACCCATGTCGCGACCGGTGAAGCGCGCGTCGATCGGGTTGCCGGAAATCGACGCATCATCGGGTTGGATGGCAAGGTGATGTCCCAGCGTGGCAGTTCATCCACCAAGCCAGAGCATCAACGTTACCCCGAGGGACTGATCGACCCGATTCTCAAGACGGTCGCCCTTTATAGCGGAAAGAAGAAACTGGTCGCGTCGCACTACTACGCGTGCCATCCGATGAGTTACTACGGCGATGGCCGGGTGAGTGCCGATTTCTGTGGCCTGGCGCGACGACGGCGCGAGCAGCAGGATCCCGGTTGCGTGCACCTGTATTTCAACGGCTGTGGCGGCAACATCGGCGCGGGAAAGTACAACAACGGTTCCAAGAAAGCCCGGGTCGAACTGACCCAGCGCATGTTTCGGGGCATGGTGGAATCCGAAACCGAACTNACNCCGCGGCCCATCGAATCCCTGGCGTGGAAGACACACGACATCCTGCCGCCATTGAATCCCGCTTTCGACGAGGACCAGGTGATGGCCGGGATCTCGAACAAGAAGAACCGGGTCGTCTCGCGAAATCGTCCGTCCTACACNGTGGCGTTCATTCGTCGGGTGAAGGCGAAAATCCCGATCACGCTCAGTTCACTGCACGTCAACGACGTTTCGGTTCTGCATTTGCCGGCCGAGTGTTTTGTCGAGTATCAACTCCGGGCACAGGCGGCCGCCCCCAAACGTTTTGTGGCCTGTGCCGCGTACGGTGACGGTGGGCCGTGGTACATCCCCACCAGGAACGCTTATCCACAGGGTGGCTACGCTGTCAGCGTGGCATGGTGCGCACCGCAGATGGATCCGTTGCTCTCGGGTGGGATCCAGTCGTTGCTGCCCAACGCCTGAATTGTCCGCGGTGGGAATCCGGCGTGGTTGCTTCGAGGGTCCGGTTGCACTCGCAAGCCAATCAGGCAAAGAGCTCTCGGATCGGTTCCCCGACGGTCATCAGGCGGGCGAGGTCTGTGGGGATGCTGCTGTCGAGTCGGGCTTCGCCGGGGTCAAACACGGTCTGAAGAATTGTCGCCAGCAGGTGTTGCGGCAGGTANTGCTTGGTCGTTGCTTCGCCGCCGTTGCGATCGGTCTTGCCGATCACCTGGCCCATTTTCAGTCCACCACCGGCTACCAGCAACGGGGTCAACCGCCCCCAGTGCCCGGTGCCGCCGTTGCTTTGCTTCTTGGGCGATCGTCCCATTTCGCCGGTCACCAGCAACAGCACCTTGTCGGTCAGGCCACGATCCTCGAGATCGTCCATGAACGCCGCAATCGCATGGTCGGCCTGGGGACCCAGCACGTTCATTCCCTCGACGGTGGCCGGGTTGTTGCCATCGTTGTGGAAGTCCCACGTGCAATCGACAACCGTGACGAATCCACATCCCCGTTCGACCAGCCGCCGGGCCATCAGCATCTGGTGGCCCAGCAGGTTGGTGATCCGTGACTGGTTGACCTTGTTGTTGTAGTGCGAGCCTCCCTTGTGCCAGTCTTCCATCCGGAACAGGGGCCGCGTGTCGTACCTCCGCAGCGTTTTGGTGTCTTCTTTTGTCAGGTCAAAGGCCTCGGAGATTCCCTTGAGCAGGACGTCGTAGGCCTGGCTGCGGATCTCGCCCAGGCCATCCCGGGCACCGGCCGTCTGCAGCCGCTGGCGGAACGAATCGAGTTGTCCCAGCAGTAGTCGGCGATCGTCAAATCGATCGCGGGGCAGCTTCAGGTCGAAGTTCTCGGCCAGTTGATCGCCACCATCCAGGAACAGACTCTGGTAGGGCGAACCCAGTTGTCCGGGTTGGCCGTAGTGTTGCTTGATGAACCCGAAGCGAAACGGCCCGGTGGGGGTTCCCAGCTTGAGTTCCGGGTCGATCCCCTCGGGCAAAACCACCACCGACGACGGCATCGCCGTCTCGGGATGATTGGCGCCGACCAGCCGGGCATGGTGCGCTCCCATGGTGGCCTTCAGCGGACTGTTGCCGGTCAACAACGGGTCGGGATTGTGTCCGGCATCGCCCGAGGCAAACGATCGAACAATGGACAACCGATCGGCTCGCTTGGCCAACTGCGGAAACGCCGAACCAAAGGTCACTCCGGGCAGCNTGGTCGAGATCTCGCCGATGCAACTGCGGACGCCGCTCGGGGCATCCATGTTCGGGTCGAAACACTCGACCTGGGGCGGNCCGCCCTGGAGGAACAACAGCACCACGGCCTTGTCACGAGCCCAACTTGGCGTGTCGGCAATCGANCGAGAGTTCAGCAGCCCCGGCATTGCCAGGGCCCCGGCTCCAAGGCNGCCGACNCGGAGAAACTCACGTCGAGTCGACTCGCTCCTCCCAAAACCGGCATCTCGAATGACCAGCATCTTCGCTCCTCAATCCGGGCTTCCCTGCTTCTTTATCGGCANTTCCGTACCTGNTTTATGNCAAAACAGTCCCGGGATGTAAATGTGACACTTTCGGACCTTTTGCNCCGGTCTCTCGNCACGTGTCGCCGGACCTGCAANTGGTGANCGGTAGCGGGAGTGACGAGGACGCAAAGACTGTTTACCGTTTCAACCACAGGGATGTGCTTGCTCGTGCGGGGATCAACGGCAACACGTGGAGNCAGCNACATGTTTGAGCGANCGACTCANCTGGCCTGGTTGGTGATGTGCCTGGTCACGGTTTCGGCCGAGGCCCAGTTTCGNAAGGCTCCGCCGGGGATGTTCAAGGAACTCGACGACGTGATTGTCGGCAACGCCTTGATCATTCATGGCAAGCAGTTGTTTATCGACGATCATGTCGTTGAAGAAATGACCGGCGTCAGGAAAGTCCTCAACCAGCCGGTCAAGCATCCCCGCAATCCGGTGTTGCGCAAGAGCGCCAGTGAGCATGCGATTGACTTCGGCACTGTCGTTCACGACAGCCGCGATGGGCTGTTCAAGATGTGGTACCAGATCTGGGGGCCGGGGGAGGCTGTTGGCATTGTGGGCTACGCCGTCTCGAAAGACGGTGTCAATTGGAACAAGCCGATCATCGACAAGTCGGCCGGAACCAATCTCGTGACGTTTGAACCTGCGGAACCCTGGGTGAGCGCCCCCGGTGTCATCATCGACGAGCAGGAAACCGATCCCCGTCGTCGCTTCAAGATGTTGTACTCGGCCCGGCCGTTGAAGAGGGCGTCGCTGTCAAGCTGTGCGGCTTACTCGNCCGATGGCATTCACTGGAAACAGGATTCCCAGAACCCGNTGATNCCCTACAGCGACACACAAATCGCCCCCTACTGGGACCAGCGACTCTCTCGCTATGTCGCTTACCTCCGTACCGGTCCACCCAACATCAGGCAGATTGCTCGAATCGANAGCACCGATTTTCGTCACTGGTCACCCAAGTTGACCGTGATTCCGGGAAAGTCGAGGCTGGGTGGAACCATCAGCAAGCTGGATCGGCCGTTTGGGACCAACCATTACACGATGACCGCGATGCCCTACGCGGGTGTCTATGTCGGGTTGCTCAACACGTATCACGGAGAAACTCACAAGCCGATTCCCGACGACAAGCTGTGGATGGACCGGGTTGATGCACAACTGGTGTTCAGCCGAAATGGTGTCACCTGGCAACGCGTGCTCAAGGACGGGGCGATCACGGCCGCCCAACTTCGCGAGGACCGGAACTGGAAACTGGCCGCCGAACAGGCGACATTTCTTCCCTACGGCGAGTTCAAGAAAGACTGGGACTGGGGGCAGATCTACCCCCATCATCCTCCACTGGTTGTTGGCGATGAAATCCGGTTCTACTACGCCGGTATCAGCGGCAGGCACTGGAGCGCAGAACACAAGGACACGCCCGACCACGCCATTGGCCTGGCGACACTTCGGCTGGACGGCTTCGTCTCGGTGGAGACCGAACGGAAAGGAACCTTGACGACCAGGCCGATCGTGTTCCTGGGTGACACGCTGGTCGTCAACGCCAACGCAAAGGGTGGTTCGCTGACCGTGGAAGCTCTCGACACCAGGGGCAGGGTCATCAAGAGGTTTGGGGCCGATGACTGTGTGCCGATCACGACCGACAACATCCGCCACGTCGTGAAGTGGAAGGGGCTGAAGGACTGCCAGTTGCTGCAAGGACGTCCGATCAGGCTGAGATTCCACCTGGNNCANGCGAAGCTGTATTCATTCGAGCCAGGGATTCGCNGCAAGCACTACCTCCAGTCCTATGACTGACCGAAAAACCGGCTGCGGGTTCAGGTGTCGGAGGTCACATCGAACGTGGCCAAAAGGCCAAAGTGCCCACTGGCCCAGATCCCGTNCCGGGGTTGATCGAGGACAACCTGGCAGTCCCGCGTGCGGGCAAAGCCCTTGTACAGCAGCGGGGAACCAACCAGCACATAGTCGATGCGTCGCCGGACCCTGCTGGAGCCGAACAGGCGGTCGGCCAGTNCGCGTGTGAAATCGTTGTCGCATGACCAGGTGTGTCCCGGATCGGTGTTCCCACTGGCAACCCAGGCATCGACGAAGCAAGTGCTTCGTCCCTGCAGGGACTTCAACCCGGTCAGGAACCGGATGCTGGAGGCGTCGGGTGTCGCGTCAAGGTCTCCAGCGATTACCGGAGGGAAGCCATTGGGGTCGGCATTGCGGTCGACGTAATCGGCGACGGCGACGGCCTGCATCTCGCGTTCCAGTTCCATGTGNGGTTCGAAGTGCGGCTTGGGATTCACCAGCAATACCCGTCCCACCGGTGCCGGGACCTCGATCTCGGCTGCCTGGATGGCTCGCGGGAATTCCTGTCCACGACTCGTGCTGGGCAANTTNACCAGGTCCGANCNGACGATCGGGAAGCGACTGGCAATGGCTGTGCCGTATGGNCGGTCGGGTTCNTGCAGGTCNAATTGGTGGACGGTTTCGTAGGAAAGACCGTCGAGAATCTGCCTGGCCTGGTCCCGGGTGTCACCGTGCCACAGTGCTTCCTGGAACGAGATGATGTCCGGGTTGAGTCGCTGGATTTCGTCGTGGACCAATCGATCACCGGCCGGGTCGGGGCGGTCGATGTTGAGGTTTAACGTGAAAACGCTCAGTGGGCCTGTAAACATGACGACCGCTGCGGGTGTGCTGGGGAACAGGTTGTGATTTCTGCGAATCGGTGACGCTCAGCATTGTGGCAACGTCGCATCGAGATTCCCATGCGACCACGATGGTAAGCAAGACCAGGTTTAGACCTCGTCGACCCAGTCGTCCCAGTAGACGAAGCTCTCGTCGCCGTCGCCACCAACCAGCGTGTCGTTGCCGCCGCCGCCCCGAACCGTGTCGGTTCCGTCGCCACCATCCAGCCGGTCGTCATCATTNGTGTGATCGGTGTCGGCCTTGCCGTCATCACCTTGCAGGACGTCATCGTCGGCCGCCCCGAAGAGAATGTCGTTCCCGTCGCCACCAACCAACGTGTCGTTTCCACTTCGGCCGTACAGTTCGTCGTTGCCCGTCCAGCCGCTCAGCCGGTCAGCCTGCGTGCCACCGTCTAGGAAGTCGTTTCCGGCACCGCCATTGAGCGTGTCCGCGTCCCGCATACCCTGCAGCGTGTCGTCACCGTCTCCGCCGGTGATCGAGTCATCACCCGAACGACCGTTGAGCAGGTCGTCGCCGGATCCACCCTTCAGCGTGTCGTCACCACCCACGCCGATGATCGTCACGTCGCCGGTGAAGGACGACGCGTCCAGGAGGTTGTTGCCGTTGCCGCCCTTGAGGTAGGCCGTCTCGATGTTTTGCACGCCGTCGCTGCCCAGTCCACCACTCAGGGCGATGTCCGACAGCGTCATGTCGACATTGCCACGTTCGTACAAGCGGTCGGTTCCGTCACCACCGTCCAGGGAGTCGTTGCCGCTCTCGCCGGTCAAGACGTCATCACCATCGCCTCCGACCAGCAGGTCGTGGCCGATGCCGCCATTGAGCTTGTCGTTGCCGTNCCCNCCGANCAGCGTGTCGTAGTTGCCTCCCTGGCCTCGCAANACGTCGTAGGTGTAACCACCGGTGCCCGAATCGATGACCGAGGTGCCCCCGGTGATCAGGTCGCGTCCCGAACCGCCAAAGATACGGTCGTACCATCCACCACCGGTCAACGTGTCGTTGCCTCCCGAGCCGTTCAAAAATGCGCGGCCGGTGAATGCCGAGGCGTCGATCGTGTTCGCACTGGATCCACCAAACAACTGGACCAGTTGGATGTTGTTCAGCGTGTCGCTACCCAACCCGGTCAGGCTGGTGTCCGTCGCGGTGAAGTTGACGTCGGCCGTCTCGGAGATGCGGTCGTAGCCGTCCCCACCATCGAGCGTGTCATCGCCCTCACCACCGGTCAGCGTGTCGTAACTGCTGCCCTGGCCCTGCAACTTGTCGTTGCCGGGCCCACCCACCAGGCTGTCTTCACCACTGCCACCGTTGAGCGTGTCGTTGGCCGTTCCTCCGGTCAGTGTGTCGTTGCCGCCACTGCCGTTGACCTTCACGGCCACGCCGATGGCCGAGGCGTCGACGGTGTCGTTGCCCCCCTCGGTGTTGATCACGATCGCGAACGATCCCGCTTCAAACTCCTGCAGCGTGATCACGTCGGCCCCATCGCCGGCATTGATCTTCAACGACGCCGACGGGCTGGTGTACTCGTACGTCTCGGTCGGGTTGGTACTGGTGATCCGAAAGATGTTGTCATCACCGATACCGTTGTCGGAGAACACGATCACGTTGTCGCCGGCACCAAAGTCAAAGACGAGTTCCTCTGCGGCAGTGATCTCGACCTCGTGGTCCTCGACCTCACCGTCCTCGGCCGATCCGGTCACGCTCAGTCCCCCGGCAGTACTCAGTCGCAACCGGGCAAAGGTTGTTCCCACAGCGGCGGTCACGGGGACGTTGAACGTCAGCGCGTTGTCGCCATTGACGACGGCGGTGTTTGTGAAGATCTGTTCACCGGCATCGTCCCAATCGCCGTCCTGGTTGAAGTCCATCCAGGCGTCCAGCTTGGCTCCGCTGGGAGCGTTCTGGACGTTGATGGTCACGCCGGCACCGGTTTGTCCCACGATAATGCTGGCACCGGTGTCGACGACGCCATCCTCGTCGGAGCCGTCATTGTCTGCGGCTGCCGAATGGATGCCGTCGGCTTCGGTGTCTCGGGTGGCGCCAAGGGTTGGGCCGGTGGCCGCGTGCCTGGCACCATTTTCGGCGAGGGTGACCGGGTAGAGTGCGGGAGCGTCACCGAAATCAAAGCCGAAGTTCTCGAACCAGGCGATGGTGTCGTCGTTCTGTGACGCGCTGAGCACGTCGATGTCTCCGTCCCCGTCGACGTCGGCCGCGAAAACCGTATTCGCACCATTGGCCGTCGTGGTGATCGTGTGCGGTGTGAATGCTTCGTTGCCGTCGTTCTCGAACCAGGCGATGGTGTCGTCGTACTG
>PBOU01000061.1 GCA_002724415.1 Planctomycetaceae bacterium | reverse complement strand
GAAGCTCCGAAGAAGGAAGCTCCGAAGAAGGAAGCTCCGAAGAAGGAAGCTCCGAAGAAGGAAGCTCCGAAGAAGGAAGCTGATAAGAAGAAGTAGTGTAGATCGTAGGGTCTACTGAAAAGACAGCACCCCCGCGGCCGGTGTCCGGCCACGGGGGTGTTTTTCTTGCTCCGGCGTTTCGGCCGGGGCGTCGACCTAGCCGATTGTCGCGGTTTGCAGCGTGAGTTGTTCGAGTCGTTCCGGAACCGGGTCGGGAAGTTCGTTGGAGGCGACAACTGACGGACAGCCCTGGTTGTCAGGAACGAGTTCAAGGGGTGGAGTGGCCAGGTCCTGGTGATAGAACCGTGCGGACGGAAAAATGTCGGCCGGGTATGTGAAATTGTCGAGCATCGCGAGTGCCACACAGGCGGCTGACCCGGTGGCACTTTCGAGCATTCCACCGACCCAGCAGGGAATACCAGCTTGTTGGCAGACGTCGTGGATTGCGACGGCATTGGTCAGTCCGCCGACGCGACCCGGCTTGATGTTGATCCAGCCACAGGCACCGATTTTGCAGGCTTGGTGGGTCCGGTGGACCGAGACGATGGATTCATCCAGGCAAATGGGAGTGTCCAATTCGGCTTGCAGTTCGGCGTGGTCGAGCAGGTCATCGTGTGGCAAGGGCTGTTCGATCATCGCGAGTCCCAGTTGATCCACTTCTCTGAAGATCGCCCGATCATCAAGCGTGTACCCGCTATTGCAGTCGATGTGAAAGACCTGGTCGGGAAACGACTCTCGGACCCGTCGCAGCATGGGCAGATCCCAGCCCGGTCGGAATTTGAGTTTGATTCGGGGGAATCCTTCGTCGACGGCCGAGCCGATGTCCTCGAGCAGGTCGTCGATGTTGTCCATCACTCCAAAGTCAGCTCCGACAACGACCTGGTCTCGTGAGGCTCCCAGCAGCCGGTGGAGTGGTGTTCCGGTGCGTCGGCTTTCGAGTCCCCACCAGGCCACGTCCAGTGCCGCTTTGGCGAAGGGATTGCCCTTGTAGAGCGCCATCGTGCCCTGGAGTTCGTGTCCCGAGCGGATGTCCTGGCCAATCACCGCGGGCGCGAGCCAGTCACGAGCCACCGCGAAGGCTCCACTCGCGCACTCGGGGCTGTAACACGGCGCCGCGAACGGGGCACTCTCGCCCCAGCCGACCAGTGAGCCGCTTGACATCCGGCACAGCACCGCGTGGATCGCGGCGTCTTCACCGTAGGCCGTTTTCCACGGGTAGATCAATGGCATCGCGACGTGGAAAAGGTCGATGCGGTCAATCTGCATGGGTTTCACCTGTTGGCCGGTTTAGGGTTCCGGCAAGTTCCAGAACTCTTCCTCACCGCTCTTGGAATCTTGGGACGAATTGAGACCGGGAGGCAAGGGAGGTGGTCTGACGGCCTGGGATTGGCCGGAGGAGGGGGAGGAGGAGGCCTTCCGGCCGCCGGTGGAACGTTTCTTCTTTGAAGTTTGGTCTCCGGTCGCCTGCTTCCGCCGTCGTCGCGGCTTCGTTGTCTTTCGAGTTGGCTGTGACGGTTGATCGGCGGGACCCCGGGTGGACGGCAGGTCGAGGATTTCGATGTCACTGGTGGGCAGTTGTATGGCGGCGGCACTTGTCGAATCGGCCCATTCCTCGACCTGAAAGTCATCCTGAGCACCGGCCGATTTCGGCTCGTCATCGGAGTTGGATTCCGCCTCAATTTCAGTGGCCAGCACGTTTTCTGGTCGAATGATTTCAGTCGACGCTTCGTGTCCGCCGGAAGTTTCGACTGCCGTGACGTTCACGCGAGCCTGTTCATCGTAAGCAATCGTGATCGCGATCTCGGAGCCTTCCGGAAGATCGGGCGAGAGGTCGTCGATGACACAGGCTCCCAGCGGGGCGTGTGGCTGGTCTTCCGTCGCAGGGCTTTCGACGATCTGGAGATGCACGCGTTTCTGGTTCTTGACGACGGTGCCGAAGGTTTGGGTGATTCGCGTCGGCAGGGGAGTGTTGGGCGGGATCAGGTAGTGTGGCACGCGAAGTCTCTCATCATTCTGGACCAGGATGCCCAGCCCACGGGCGTTGACGCTGACCTGCTTCATTCTCGCCAGGCGATTCGAGACTTCCTCGTTTTGAATCGACTTGGCGAACTCGGTGTTCGTCAGCAGCATCCCGGCGTAATACGTGGCACCGTGAGCAATCGACTGGTCCGGTGAGAGAGACGTGTTGAGCGTGCGGCCGCCGAGTTCCTTGAGGCGATCTCGCACCATCGGCATTCGTGACGCACCGCCGGTGGTGAGGATCACGTCGACATGCGCCCAGCCCATCTTGTTGTCGGCCAGCATCTTCTGGGTGATCACCGCGGTGCGTTCGACCAGGGGCTGTGTCAGGTCGGTGAACTTCTGTTGCTGGACCTGGTAGGTCTTTCGGTGTGAGGCGTGTTGTACCGTCAGGGCGGCCCGGGGACGCACCGACAGGCTGCGTTTGGTGGTCTCGACTTCCAGGGCAAGTGCTTGCAGGCTCCTGGGGTCTTGCCGCGGATCGGCGTTGAAATCCTCGACGAATCGTTCACAGATGGCCTGTTCCAGGGCGGTGTTCCAGTCAATGCCGCCCAGGTGCAGGTCGCCACTGCTGGCCATCACGCACACTTCGTCCTTGTGGTACTTGACCAGCGAGAGGTCGAAGGTGCCGCCGCCCAGGTCGTAGACCAGGATTCTCTGCTCGTCGGCCAGTTCGGTGAACCAGAGTCCCTCGGTTCCCAGAACGTAGCACAATGCGGCGGCCACCGGCTCGTTGATGATGTCGACCTGCTTGAGTCCCGCGCGGTGGCCAGCCTCAATCGTGGCCCGTCGCTGGGCCTCACTGAACTGTGCCGGGACGGTGATCACGGCACGTTCGACGGCTCCAATCTGTTCGTGTGCCGCGGACAGCAGCTTTCGGAGGATATAGCTGGCAATGTCGACTGGTGAGTACGATTCGTTGTCAATCACCCACGCGTGGTTCGGATCACCGATTTTTCGCTTCGAGTTCTGGACGACACGGTCGGGTTGCACGATCGCGTTGCGGAGTGCCTCGGTGCCAACCATCACCTGCCGGTCCTCGTCAAAAAACACCACCGAGGCGGTGGCGAGTTCACCCTCCTGGTTGGCCAGGGTGACCGGTTCGCCGTGCTCGTTGAGGTAGGCCAGGCAGGAATAGGTTGTGCCCAGGTCAATTCCGACAGCGTGGGCTCTTGTCGTCTTCACGTTCAGGTTGTCCGCCTATCTCAGCCCATTTCCGGTGGATGGTCTCGCGGCCACGACGGCAAAGGACATGGCACACGGGTGTGACTCCATGCTAACATCACCGCGCCGGAGCCTCCAGAGAATCACAAAGGGAGCAGATTAGGGTGAGAACGCTCGTCGCCTGGACGATGCTGCTGGGATTGCTGGTGCACGGATTCATGCCGAATTGTGCTTTCAGCCAGGAGGCGCCGAAGTCGACCTCGGCGTCGCCGTTGCTGTTCGGAACGGGTTTTCGACGAGCACTGGCCCAGCGGGTTTCTGTCTCCTGGGTTACGAATTCCCGGGATCGGCTGCGACAACACACGATCCGCGAAATCGCCAGCCGATCACAGAAACTCTGGCAGGTGTCCCTGGTGCTCGATCGGCGAATCGACCCGTCCTCGGAGTTGGAACTCGAGGTGACCAACCGGTCTGTTCGAGAGGTCCTGGACGCCGTGGCCCGGCCGGTGGCTGCCGGAGTCAGCGTCGTGGGCAACACGGTGTACATCGGTCCAGCAACGGACTCGCGCGTGCTGCGGACCCTGGTGCATCGGCGAGAGAATGAACTTGCCGAGTTGGCCCAGGGCAAGATTCGCATGGCACGTGCTGCGAGGCTCAAGCGGGAATACACGATTCGTTTCGGGGACCTCACGTCCCCGCGGGAGGTCCTGTCACTGATCGGGAGTCGTTGGGACATCGCCATCGAGTCCAACGAGGCCATTCCTCACGACTTGTGGGCCGGTTCCGTGTTGCCTCGGGCGACGGCGGCCGAGGCCCTGTCGTTGGTGTTGATCCAGTACGGGATGACGTTTCGATGGGTCGATGGAGGTTTGGGAATTCGTATCCTTCCACCTCGTCGTCCTGTCAGCCTTGCGGGCCGGTATCGTGCCCGGGGAGGACGAGTGGCAGCGGCCGTCGCGCTGGTGGAACGGGAACTGCCCGGTGTCACAATCGATCGTGCCGGGGCCGGTGAAGTCGGGGTGCGTGGGACGTTCGAAGAATTGCAGGTGGCCCGGGCCCTGGTCGAACGTGGACGTCGGCCTGCCGGTTCGGTGGCGACTCCCCGCTTTCCCCCGTTGTCACGGCGGAGGTTCACTCTGAAGGTGACCCGTGCAAGGCTGCGGGATGTCATGCGTCAACTCGAACAAACCGGTGTCCGCTTCCAATTTGACGCCAAGCGGCTGGAGAAGTCCGGGATCCGATTCGACCAGACCATCGCCGTCGATGTCCAACAGGTCACCGCCCGGATCTTCCTGGAACGGCTGTTTGGTCCGCTGGGGCTGGAGGCCGAGATCGATGGACTGACGGTGCGGCTCAGGATCAAGGATCGCTGAGCCGGGGCCGCTAGTGATTGGTGACGAACTCGTTGGAATTCAGCACGGCCCAGAAGACATCCTGGAGTCCGGAGATCGGATCGCCGTTGCCACCTTCCTTGAAGACCTGGCCCAGGGCGGTCATTTCCGCCTCGGTTGGCTTCCTTTGCAGGGCGATCAAGAACAGGGTCTCGATCTTCCTGGGAATCGAGCGGTAGCGATTCTTGATTTGCTGTTGCGCTCGGATCTTGATCGCTCGTTTGGTGCGTGGGGCCCGCTTGGTATTTCCAGTCTTGGTGGGACGGATGTCACCGGAAGCGGAGTCGACAACCTGTTGCAGCAACGACCCGTTGGTGGTTGTCACCGCGTTGTTGATCAGGGCACCGTTCATCATCAGCAGGGCTTGCGGAATGGTGCCGTTGAACGTTGTTGACTCGTCGTTTTCGTCGGTTCCGAACGTTTGCACGAACTGTCGCAGCCATGTTCGTCTCTGGTTTTCGGCCGCCTCGAAATTGCGGCCGACCTTGTGTGCGTTGGTGGCGATGATCAGCGAGTCATAGAGTTGTTCGGCACGGAATCCCTTGACATACATCCGCGAGAACAGCGGGGTGGTTCCGGCGGCGGGGTTGTCGCTGCTGTTTTTTTCTCCAAAACGACTGGTCAGGTTGTAAGGCTCACTCGCGGTGATCCAGCGGATGAGCCGTTTCTGATCGAAACCGGCGGTGCGAAACTGCTCGGCGAGATAATCGAGCAATTCCGGGTGCGAGACGGGGTTGTGGGGACCCATGTCGTCGATCGGACGTGTGAAACCGTGTCCGAAGAAGTGCCCCCAGGTCCGATTCACGATGGCCCGGGCGAGGTACGGCTTGCTGGCGTCGGTCATCAACTTGGCCAATTGCAGCCGGGGCTGTTGCTGGTCATCAATGGTGACACTGGTCCCATCGACGAATCGCCTCATGGCCGCTTCCTGCAGCCCGCTTCGCTTTTCAAAGAACTTCACACCCTTGGCGGGCAGGTCGACCAGCCGAAAGGCATCACGGGCTCCCAATCGGCGAGTGCCATCAAAGAAGGCGTTCATGCTCCAGAATTGCGATTGTTTCCAGTCGTTGAAGGGGTGATTGTGGCATTGAGTGCATTGGACCTGCAGTCCGAGGAACAGCCTTGCGGTGATCGCGGTGGCGGGGACAGCGCCGTTGTTGAGATGAGAGACGAGGAAATTGACGGCCGGGTTTTCCTGGCTGGTTCCCTCGGCCGACACCAGCTCGAAGACGAAACGGTCGTACGGCATGTTGCGAGCAAAGGCTCGCCGCAGCCACCGGTCCAGGGCCTGGCGACCGCCCTGGTTGTTGGTTCGCCCGACCAGGAGATTGCCCCAGATCGTGGTCCAGTTCTTCGCGTAATCCTCGTCGTCGAGCAGCATCTCGACAAATCGCTGGCGACGCTCGGCCTCCGGGCCATCCAGGAACTGGGTCAATTCGCTGTATCGTGGGATGTGTCCGAGCACGTCGAGTGACACGCGGCGGGCGAATTCGCCGTCGGAGGCACGCTGCGATGCCGCGACCTCGTTGTCAGACCAGCCTTGGCGGACGTGTTTGTTGATGGTCTGGATGACGACCTGGTCGGAATCCGCAGCAGGCAGGGGATGGGCCAGGGAGGACCACGCCAGTAGCGTTCCAGCCAGGACCCACCAGTTTCCCCTCCGCATGCAGTGCTGCAACGTCATGGGCACGTGTTCGTCTCCCGGGCCGACCTTTTGAATTGCGACAGCTTGTCCCCTATCATAATCGGCTTTGCCACAGTCGTCCAAATTGGCATGGGGTAAAATTCGGCTTGGCGTGAACTGTCGCTGCCAGTCGCAAAACGCGTTTTTGTGTGTACTCGGTACGATTCTGTGCCCCGGAGAGTTGAAACGTCATGCTCGAGATTTCCAGTGGCGGCGAACTCGATTTCCTGGCCCTGGGGGCCATGGTGCATCGACTGGATCCTGGTCGGATCCCGTTCCGCAAGGCAACGGACCTGAAGGTTCATGTCAGTGGCGGCGAATTCAATTGTGCGGCCAACCTGTCGGATTGTTTCGGACTGTCAACCGGGATTGCCACGGCAATGGTGGAGTCGCCTCTGGGAGACTTGATCCAGGAACGCGTGCGGGCGATGGGCGTCCGCCCGTTCTACAAGACCTACGCCCACGACGGGGTCCGCGGTCCGAACATGGCCACGGTCTACAGCGATCAGGGAGCTGGAGTTCGAGCTCCGGTTGTCTTCTACAATCGTGCCAACGAAGCGGCGGCCCTGCTGGAACCGGGTGACTTTGACTGGTCTGGGATCATGGCCGGAGGTGTTCGCTGGTTCCACAGCGGAGGGATTTTTGCGGCACTCTCGGTCAATACGCCAGAGGTGATTGTCGAAGCCATGCAGGCGGCCAAGGCTGCCGGAGCGATTGTCTCTTTTGATCTCAACTTCCGGGCCAAGCTCTGGGAAATTTCCGGGGGACTCGAGAACGCACAGGCGACGATGAGGCGGATTGTCGAACATGTCGATGTCCTGGTGGGAAACGAGGAAGACTTGCAGATGGGGCTGGGACTGAAGGGGCCAGATGTTGAATCGAGTGGCAAGCTGGACCCGAGTACCTTCTTCGCGATGATGGAGCAGGTGGCCGAGACACTGCCGTCGGTCAAGGTTGTCGCCACCACCTTGCGGGAAGTCCGTTCAACCAACAGTCACGAATGGAGCGCGGTGTGCTGGGTCGAGGGAGAAACGTTCCGGGCCCCGACCTGCCAACTGGATGTCGTGGACCGGGTCGGTGGCGGAGACGGTTTCGCCTCGGGCTTGTTCTACGGCTTGATGAACGGCTTGGACCCGGCCGAGGCGTTGCGATTGGGCTGGGCTCACGGCGCCCTGTTGACCACATTCCCCGGTGACACCACGATGGCCACTTTGGGCCAGGTGCAGGATCTTGCCGAGGGGGGAACGGCACGAATCCAGAGGTAGTTTCCGTCACGGCAGACCTTTCAAATTGAACCAAGAGAAGACAATGGCACAGCACGACATCGGACTCATTGGCTTGGCCGTGATGGGCCAGAACCTGGTGCTGAACATGGCCAGCCGGGGGTACTCGGTGGGCGTTTTTAACCGCACCACGGCGACAACCGACGAGTTCATCGCGGGAACGGCCGCGGGCAAGACCGTCACCGGATACCACTCGGTTGAAGAACTGGTCGCTGACTTGAAGAGCCCACGTCGAGTCATGCTGATGGTCAAGGCGGGGCCGGCTGTTGATGCCATCATCGATCAACTCACACCGTTGCTGGACCCGGGCGACATCATCATCGACGGGGGCAACACGCAATTTGACGACACCAACCGCCGGACACGCGAGGTCGAGGAATCCGGGTTGCTGTTCATTGGCACGGGCGTCTCCGGCGGCGAAGAAGGGGCGCTGCTGGGGCCCAGCATCATGCCGGGCGGGTCGCCCGATGCCTGGCCATTCGTCAGGGAATTGTTGCAGGAGATCAGTGCCAAGGTCGGTCCGGAGGCGGACATTCCCTGCTGTGAGTGGGTGGGGCCGGCCGGTGCGGGACACTATGTCAAGATGGTGCACAACGGGATCGAATACGGTGACATGCAGTTGATCTGCGAGGCCTATTTCATTCTCAAGCACGCCCTGGGGCTGACCAACGAAGAACTCTACCGTGTTTTCAGCGACTGGAACGAGGGAGACCTGGAGAGTTATCTGATCGAGATCACCCGCGACATCTTTACCGTGACCGACGAGGCCAGTGGCGGCCATCTGGTCGATCAGATCCTGGATACCGCCGGCCAGAAGGGGACCGGCAAGTGGATGAGCCAGCATGCCCTGGACCTGGGTGTTCCGACCACCCTGATCACCGAGGCGGTGTTTGCTCGTTGCCTGTCGGCCCAGAAAGAGGCTCGCGTGCGGGCCGAGGCCGTTCTGTCGGGGCCCAGTGGCACCTACGACGGCGATCGGGATGCCTTTGTCGAGGATGTTCGCCAGGCTCTTTACGCGTCGAAAATCACCAGCTATGCCCAGGGGTACGTGCAGTTGGATGCGGCGGCCGAGGAATTCGGTTGGGACCTGGACAACGGCCAGATCGCATTGTTGTGGCGTGGTGGCTGCATCATTCGCGCCACGTTCCTCGAGGACATCAAGGCGGCCTTTGAACGGGATCCGGATCTTGAAAACCTGATGCTTGACGACTTTTTCCGCGACGCGATCCAAACGGCCCAGCCCAGTTGGCGACGGGTCGTGGCCACGGCGGTGCAACTCGGCCTGCCGGTGCCAGGTTTCTCGGCGGCTTTGGCCTATTTCGACGGATACCGTCGCGGACGGTTGCCGGCGAACCTGCTGCAAGCCCAGCGGGATTATTTCGGGGCACACACCTACGGGCGTCTGGACCAGGATGGCGCGTTCCACACGGACTGGATCCGCGAACGCCAATTGGACGATTGATCTGATAGCCCGCCAACACGGTGGTCCAACGGGTCGGTTTCAATTCCCACCGTCGTCAAGGTGGTCGCCCGGACGATAGTGGACGGTGGTTTCCGTCTTCACTTGTCACGAGTCCACGCCCATGCCGGACGCAGTTGAGCACGAGACTGGCGACCTGCTGGTGTGTCCCGACGGGCATGGGCGATTGCTGTGGGGTGATTCGGGGGCGTGGTCGTGCGATGCGTGCGGGTACAGCGGGCTGGAGCGGGGCGGGATTGTTCGGTTTGTGGAACAGGCTCACCTGCAGAGTTTCGGAACCCAGTGGAACCGTTTTGATGTTGTTCGGGACGACGAGGACCGTCGGGTCTTCGAGGTGAAGACGGGAGTGAGTCTCGATGATTTGACGGGCCTGCGGGTGCTGGATGCGGGCTGTGGTGGTGGCCGTTACAGCCGCCTGGCGGCCCTGGCTGGAGCCGAGGTCATCGGTGCGGACCAGAGCACGGCCGTCGAGAAGGCGGTCGAGGTGTGCCGAGATCTGCCGGCAGCCCGGTTCCTGCAAGCCGATCTCAAGAGGTTGCCTCTGGAGGCCGCCTCGTTCGACCTGGTGTTCTCCATCGGCGTGATGCATCACGACCGTGACACTCGAGCGGTTTTCGATGCCGTGGCGAGGATGGTCCGGCCGGGAGGTCGCCTGGCGGTTTGGTTGTATCGCCGGAACACGTGGTGGCAGGAGTGGATCAACGACAGGATGCGGCGGCGAGCTGCCGGGATGTCCGACGAGCAGTTGGAACGGTCGTGTCGAAGACTGGCGTGGTGGGGTGGGGTTCCGGTGCTCAAGAGAGTGCTCAACAAGCTGGTCAATTTCAGCAATCACCCGGATCCTGAATTGCGGCTGTGCGACACCTACGACTGGTACGCACCGACCTACCAGCACCATCACACGACGAGAGAACTGGAAGGGTGGTTCGAGGCGGCGGGGTTCACCGACCTGAAGGAACTTCCGCCCGAGAAGACCGGGGGCGGCTACCGCTGGGCCTGGCGGCAGAACCTGATCCCTGGTAGCGGCGTCAATATCGTGGGGACGCGGTCAGCCGATTGAAATCGATGGGCAGTCGATTACTGGCCTTTGATGTCGTAGACGAGCAAGGAATCCTGGTCCCGGAGGAACAGTTTGCCGTCGGCAACGACCGGGTGAGGCCAGGCCGGACGCCGGCTTCGCTGTGGCTGGGCAAACACACCCTTTTGCTTGTACTCGGTGGTGCTGGCCTCGACCAGTGCCACCCGGCCGCCTTCGCTGCGGAGATAGATGTGGCCATCGGCATAGACGACCGCACCCTTACCGACCGACCTGTTGCGCCAGGCGACGCGGCCTGTCTTGAGTTCCAGGCAGGTCAGGCCGCCACCGTCGTTGAAGCCGAACAGAAAGCCTTTCAGCAGCACCATGCCACCGTGGTGATTTTTCATGTTTCGAGTGTGATAGACCTGCTTGGCGGTGGTCTGTCCGTTGGTCGAGGTCAATTGCACCAGGGCACCGCCCTTGCCGTATCCCGAGGCGCTGAAAATCAGGTTGTCTGCCGCCAGGGGACTCGAGCAATTGGCCGTGCCATTGGCAGATCCCGACTGTTTCCACAGGAAAGTGCCGTCCTCGGCACGGACTCCGATCACGGCGTTGCGGGTGAAGTTGACGTACTGCCGGACACCACCGACGGTGGTGATGATCGATGAAGAATAGGCTGCTTGCGGATTGCCTGGAACGGCGGATCGCCACAGTTCATCGCCCGTCACCTTGTCGAGTGCGACCATGGTGGCGCCCTGGCCGCCGGGCGTGCAGATCATCTTCTGGCCGTCGATCAGCACGCTCTCACAGATCGCCCAACCGGGACGACCGCCCTTGAACGTCTTGAGAACGTTTTTTTGCCAGAGGATCTTTCCACTCTCGAGATCCAGGCAGGCCACGTCACCATTGAGTCCCTGGGCATAGAGTCGTTTGCCGTCGATCGTGGGGGTGGCCCGGGGGCCATTGCCGACGCTGGCGTTGTACGCGGTGCTGATCTTGGTGGACCAGACAATGTTGCCACCGGCCAGGTCAATCGCGTGCACGCTCTCTCCACCAGCCTTTGTCGCCCCCATCGTGTAAGCCTGGCCGCCGACGACACTGACCGTCGAATACCCTTCGCCGATTCCCTTGGCCGTCCAAAGCAGTTTGGGGCCGTCCTTGGGCCACTGCTTCAGCAGTCCCGTTTCTGTCGAAATGTTGTCTCGCTTGGAGCCACGGAACCCCGAGAAATCAGCGGCGTTGGTGGATTGTCCGGCCAGGTTCCAGAGCATGGGAAGAACAAGGGCGAGATTCGTGAGACGACGAATGGTCATCGGCGGATTCCGGGAAAAACAGGTGTGAAGCAAAGATACAGGGGGGACACGACCGTGTGACGGTGCGACCGCGTGGGCAACTGCGTAGACTATGACGCACCCGTCCAGACGCGACAAGCGCAACGTCTCCACGGGCTCATTATCAACGGTTTTTCGTGGCAACGACGGTTCCAACGGGGATGTGACAGACAATGCAAGCTGCCGCCCTGGCTGCCTGTGGGTTGTTGTTGATCGGGGCGTGGCTGCGCGGCCGGATCGGTTGGCTGCAGCGAGCGCTGATTCCGGCATCGGTCGCGGGAGGACTGGTTGGCCTGGTGATTGTGCAACTGGCCCGCAGGCTGGATGTGCCGGCTGCCGGAGACGAGATGGGGACAGGTTGGTCCTCCGTCGTCAACTGGGTCGCTGTGGCTGGCCCGTCTGAACTGTCCGGGTGGCCGGGGTGGCTGATCGCAGTGGTTTTTGCGGGCCTGTTGCTGGATCGTCCGGCCCGGTTGGATCGCGGTGGCTGGCGGCGTGTGATGGCCGCGGGAGTCATGGTCTGGGTGATCATTCTTGGCCAGGTGGCGTTGGGATTGCTGGCCACCTGGCTGATCATTCAGCCGTTGTATCCAGAGATTCCTGCCGGTTTTGGATTGTTGATCGAAACCGGATGGGCTGGAGGACACGGGACTGCTGCGGCGATGGGGGGCGTGTTTCGTGACACCGTGGGCTGGGAACAGGGGGCCGACCTGGGAGTGTTCATGGCCACCGTCGGCCTGGGATGGAGCGTGGTCAGCGGGATCGGCTGGACAAATCTTGCGGTGCGACGGGGATGGACCAGGGTGACGTTGGACAAGCTGAACACGTCGGGGCGTGGTGCCTTGGAGCCCGTCGATCAGCGACCGGTGATTGGACGTGGTGTGATCCGGTCGGATGTCCTGGATCCNCTTGTCTTCCAGGTGCTGATCCTGGCGATGGCATTCCTGGTCGGACTGGGGGCCTCGTGGGTGGTCAAGACGGTGGGGTTGGAACTGGTCAGTGGCCTGCAGGGGCAGGTCGCCGACGAGACGATCGCCAAGCTGCAACGCTCGGTCGGCAACCTGCCGCTGTTCCTGTTCACGCTGCTGGGAGGACTGGCNATTCGACGCGGGTTGGATCTCAGTGGTTGGGGCCATCTTGTTGATGGAGATTCGATACGCAGGTTGACGTCCATGGCAATGGAATTCCTGGTCGTGGCCGCGATCGCATCATTGAAACTTGACGCGGTGCTGGAACTGGCTGGTCCGTTGATGGTGTTGATCGTGTTGGCCGTTGGCTGGACTGCNGTCTGCCTGTTGTGGATCGGACGGCGTGTTTTGCCCTCGGATCGTTGGATGGAACTGGGGCTGATCAACTACGGCATGTCGACGGGCACCACGGCCACCGGCCTTTTGCTGTTGCGAATGGTCGACAAGGACCTGGAGTCCGGAGCCGCCGAGGATTACGCCCTGGCCGCCCCGCTGTCGGCTCCATTCATCGGGGGCGGGTTGTTGACCCTGATGATGCCGCTGCTGCTCGAGTTTGTTTCACTCGGGGTGATTGCAGCGATCGCGTCGGCGACGGTGGTCGGACTGGTCCTGCTAGGACGTCGCATTTGAGTCGCCGGCTGGACCGGTTGGATCCCGGTGTTCGTCGGCCAGGACTGCTTTCCGCGTCCAGCGGAGTTGCTCGGATGAGGGACGCACGGGGATCAACAGGGAGAGCACCAGGGCACCGATCATCGTGGCAGCCCATGCGGCCGGGACGATCAAGTGGGTCGAGAAGGGGACTCCAAAGAATTGCATGCTGTAACTGGTGCAGACACCAACGATCTCGCCGGCAACAAAGGCGGGGATCACGTGTGCCGAGGAGACTCGGCGAGAGAACATGCCGAGCATGAAAGTGGCCCCGAGGGGGCCCAGGAAGCAGTTGAAGCCGCGTTGGCACAGGTCGATGATGTTTGTGCCCTTGGACAGGTGGTAGAGCCCCAGCGTGTAGAGCACGACGACGACGCCCATTGTCGCGGTGAGGACCCTCGCCCGGGACAGTTCACCGGCCTCGGTGGCGGGTGTGCGNGAGAGTGGACGAAAGAAATCCACCGTCAGGATGGTGCTGGTNGAGTTGGCTCCGGAGTCGATCGTCGACATCGCTGCTGCGAAGAGTGCTGCGACCACCAGTCCCCGCAGGATCGGCGGCATGTAGTGTCGGATGAACTGCGGGAAGATACTGTCCTGGGCCTTGTTGAGAGTCTTCTTGAGATCTCGTCTTTGCTCGGATTGCGCGTCACGAACCGACTCCACCTGTCGCGGGTCTCCGGTCGTTCTCGCGTCGTCGAGTGTCCTGTCGAGTTCCTTGAGCGAGTTGGTCGCCGTGTCCTTGGCGATGCTCGCATCCAGCGGATGGTCCTGGATGTAGTAGGCCAGGGACACGCCGACTCCAGCCAGGATGATCCCGATCCCGAAGCTGGACAGCGCGCTGACAAGGTAACTGGTGCGGGCTTCCCGAACCGACTTGACCGTGAAATATCTCTGGAGTGCCACCTGGTTGGNACCGTGGGTGCAGATGAACCAGAAAAACATGCCAACGGAGATCGTGAACACNGTGGAACGATTGCCGACATCGAGGCTGAACCACTCGACTTGCTCGTGCTTGTTGGCCAGGGAATGGCTGACCCAGTCACCNAGGCCACTTCCCGTGTCGTAGGCGACGTATCCCATCGTGAACAGGGCCCCGACCATCAGCACCAGGAACTGGATCACGTCGGTCCAGATCACGGCGCGAATGCCGCCCAGGGTGGTGTAGAGGATCGAGAACATGCCGACGGCAATGATGACCAGGTGCATGTCGGCATCACGGTAGCCCGTGGCGGGGNCGTTGGTTCCCAGGAACCAGCCGATGTCCAGGTGGGCGATGTCGACCAGGGCGCCGGCGGCGGTCAGCACGACGACCGAGATCCATCCGAACAGCAGCAGCAGGCAGAATACGGCAGAGAGTGCCCGGACGGTGTAATTGAAACGACGGCTGAGGTACTCGTAGCCACTGGTCAGATTCAGCCGCATGAAGAACGGGATCCACAACGCCCAGACCACGATCAACACCAGCGGGATCGGCAATTGGCGGGTCAGGAAGGCCACCCCGGTTCGAAACATCTCGCCGGGCATTCCCAGGTAGGTGATCGTGGAGAGCAGGGAGGCGAAGATGCTGATCCCGACGGCCCAGGCCGGTAACGATCGGCCGCCCAGGAAGAAATCGGTCGTTGATTTCTGGCGGCGGGCAATGGCGATGCCCATCCCCATCATGGCGGCCAGGTAGATCACGATCACCACCAGGTCCGCGGTGGTCAGTCCTCCCTCGGGNATCGAAAGAGCCGTGTCGGGCGTGGTGGAGTTTGCAGGTTGAGGCATCGTGCGGGCGGGCCTGGAAAGCCTGGGGTGTTGCCAGAGCCTACCTCACGAGGTGTTGCAGATGCCAGCCAATGGGGAGTGGTTGCAATCGAGGCGGGAGGCCTACAGGATGAGACGCCTTGCCGGGGACCTTGTCAGGTTTCCACTGCAGCCAGAGACGGGAACCAGGAGCAATCGACGATGACTACGGACAATCCGACAGGCGTGACCGAGGCGAAATTGGCGGAACTGGGGATCGTGTTGCCGGCCGCACCACCGGCGGTNGCGGCTTACGTTCCCTGGGTGCGAACGGNGTCACTGGTTGTCACCAGCGGCCAATTGCCATGGGTCGATGGCGAATTGAGCCACACCGGGCGGATTGGTGCGGAACTGACTGATGAGCAGGGGTACCAGGCGGCGCGGAACGCAGTGATCAATGCCCTGGCCCAGTTGAAGGANGCGGTGGGAGACCTGGATCGCGTTGTGAAGATCGTTCGTCTCGAGGGCAACACGCACTCGGCCCCCGGTCACCGGGGCCAACCACAGGTTCTCAACGGTGCCTCGGACCTGTTGCTGGAAGTCTTCGGCGATCGGGGACGNCACACACGGACAGCGTTGGGGATCAGCGAGATGCCACTGGGAGCGGCGGTCCAGGTTTCCCTGTGGGCGGAGGTGGCTGGGGAGCCTGTATGAAACGGCGACGGGCGACATCCCGCTGGGAGATGTCGCCCGTGTTGAGCCGTTGGGGCTGTTGCCTCGTGGCTACTTGGCCGCAGCGGTGGTCTGGGGTGCCTTGTAGCCGGGGGCGGCGACGAATGTCACCGTGCCCTTGCCGTCGGCGGCGTTCCAGATGCGGATTTCACCGTCGTAGCTGCCCGTGGCAATCAACTTGCTGTCGGGCGTGACGGCGACCGAGTAGACCCAGTCCTTGTGGCCGGCGAGGCTGCGGANTTGCTTGCCATCACCGACGGTGTGAATCCNGGCNGTCTTGTCGGCNCTGGAGCTGTAGACCTTACCGTCCTTGGCAACNACCACCCGGAAGACCTCGTCACCGAATCCGCCGATGGCTCGGACTTGCTTGGCGTCCTTGGTGTTCCAGACGCGGATGTTCTTGTCGCGTCCACTGGTGATCACCTGGTTGCCATCGGCACTGAAGCCGACACCGAAGACGGGTTGGCCGTGGCTGTTGAACGTGACCAGCGAGTCGCCGGTCGTGGCGTTGAAGACCTTGGAGGTCTTGTCTCGACTGGCACTGGCCAGCTTGGTTCCATCGGGAGCCCAGGCGACGTCCATGACCCAGTCGGCGTGGTCCTCGATCGCCAGCAATTGCTTGCCACTGGCCAGGTCGTAGACACGGATGGCCCGGTCGGCACCTGCTGCGGCCAGTTTCTTGCCATCGGGGCTGTAGGCGACTGCGAAGACAGAATCGCCGGAACGCACCAGGTCACCTTGCAGCGATCCATCGGCGGTCGAGAACAGCTTGATCTCNCCGATCTGNCCAGGNGTNCCGGCGGCGACGGCCATCTGCTTGCCATCAGCCGAGAAGGTGATGTCGTAGACGCGTTCGGCGATGTTGGTGATCCGTCGGACCATCTTGCCATCGGCGGCGTTCCAGATGATGACCTCGTGGTAACCCGAACTGGCCAGTTGTTTGCCGTNGGGGCTGAACGCGACTGCCGTCACCGGCACGGGCACGCGGTAGGCCTTGGGGGGCATCGGCTGGGGCCGTTTGGGAACGATGGCGATCAGGGGATCGTTGAGTCCCACGCCGGCATTCAGCTTGGCGCCGGTGTTGATCCATTTCTTGATCAACGAGATCTGGTCGGCGGTCAGGGGGTCGGCATCCTTGGGCATCGATCCATCTTCGATCATGGCGACCAGGGTGCTCTCGTCGGCCTTGCCGGACTCGAATGACACACCACTCTCGCCTCCCTTGAGGGTCGCGGCGAATGAGTCGAGGTTGAGTCGTCCCTTGGCCGTGCGGGCGTTGTGGCAGGCCACACACCGTTGGGCAAAGATCGGGGCGACGGACTCGGAGAACGAGACCATCTTGCCGGTCGCAATCAGGACACTCTCGAATTGCTTGGCAGCCGAGATCGATGCCAGCGTCTGTGATTCGAGTGAGGCTTCCGCTTTGGCCAGTTCCGGAGCGAACTTGGCAATCGCCGCCTCGGTGGTCTTCACCTTGGCATTGGAATCGACCACGGTTTTCTTCGAGGTGGCGATGGTGTCGTTGGTTTTCTTGAGCGTGTCACTGGCGGTTTTGGCAGTGGCGGCGGCCTTGGTGGCCTTGTCCATGGCGGCCTTGGCCCGTTTCTGGGCATCGGCGAGTGCCTTGGCGGCGATGGCGGCTTCCTTGTCTGCTGCCGTCTTGGCGTCGGTCGCCTTCTTGGCTGCGTCGGTCTGTGGCTTGACGTTCTTTTCGGCGGCCTTCTGGTCGTTGGTGGCCTTGGCGACACCAGCCTTCANTTTCGCGACTTCATCCTTCATCGACTGCGCTTTGGTCCGTGCTGCCTTGGCGGCGGCGGCGGCAACCTTTTGCCGGGCGGCAGCCGCATCGGCCTTCTTCTTCAGTTCCGCCTGCTGGAGGGCGGCGATCTTGGNTGCAGCGGCCTGTTGAGCCTTCAGGTCGGCAGCGACCTTCGCGGCGGCCTTTTCAGCCTTTGCAGCGTCGGCCTTGAGTTGGCTGAGCTTGGCTTCGAGTTGCTTCGTCTTGGCAATGGCAGCCTTCAACGCGTCAGCCGGTGACGGCTTGTCCTGGGCGACGGTCGTGAACGCCGATCCGAGAACGAGGGCAAGTGCCACCGCGGTTGTTGTAGNGCGTGAGGGGAATGTTTTGTCTTNCATGGTAGTCCCTTCAGGTCGATGGGCACACGAATCCGCATTTCCAAGCGGAAGTGTCGCCACAGTCTTTCTCGTTTTGCAGTGATTCGCAACCGGATCCACTTGGGAATCTCGGCGAAGAGGGGAAAGTTGGATGATTTTACGGGTGGGATGGTCTGGGTGGGTTTCTCCAGCATCCGTACACCGGGGGGCATTGTCAAGAGGGTGCTGCACAAGTCNGGAACTCCGGTACGCAACGGTAGCGTGCCAGTAAGAGCCAGTGGGCCACGTCGGGAGAACCCGGGGCCGATCCGACGGGGCCGGATTACTTCTTGCGATGGCGGATCTTGGCGCGATTCCGTCGTTTTTTACGACCGATCTTGCGGCGACCCTTGCCTGATTTCTTTGTGCCCATTTGGTTCTTCGCGAGGAGTGCTCTCGTCCCGCAGCAAAACGCGGTGATACCGTCACCGCACCTGCAAACCGGGACTCTAGCAGGCCTGACGGCCTCGATCAACTGCCGGGTGGGTTCCACGTGGACACCCTGNTGAAGGCAAACGCGGTGCCTGATCGTTATCATGAGGCGAGTTGGGGGGGTGGAATGCCCCTGGACGTGGAAGCGACAGAGAGGGAAATGATGAGTGGAATGAAATACCGGTTGCTCGGGCGAACAGGATTGCGGGTCTCGGAGATCTGCCTGGGCACAATGATGTTCGGTGGACGGACTGACGAGGCGTTGTCCAGCCAGATCATCGGCAAGGCGATCGACAATGGCATCAACTTCATTGATACAGCTGATATCTACAACGCGGGTGTCTCCGAGGAGATCACCGGGCGTGCAATTGCCGGGCGACGCGACGAGGTGATCCTGGCGACCAAGGGCCGCAATGCGATGGGAGAGGGAGTCAACGACAAGGGGACGAGTCGTGGTTATCTGATGAGGGCGCTGGAGGCGANCCTGCAGCGACTGGGTACCGATCACATCGACCTCTACTATGTCCATTCACCCGATTACGACACCCCGTTGGAGGAGACCCTGCGGGCCCTGGATGACATGGTTCGCTCGGGCAAGGTTCGCTACATCGCCTGCTCGAATTACCGGGCGTGGTACCTGGCGCTGGCTCTGGGGATCAGCGATCGAGGTGGTCTGGACCGGTTCACGTGCGTCCAGCCGCTCTACAACATTGTCAATCGTGACATCGAGGTGGAGTTGTTGCCGCTTTGTCGTGACCAGCAACTGGGGGTGGTCAGTTACAGTGGATTGGCACGTGGCATCCTCACCGGCAAGTACACGACTTTCGGTGAGTATCCCGAGGGAACCCGGGCGTCTTTGGACGATCCGCGGATGGTCCAGGCGGAACTCCGCGAGGCGAGTATCGAGGTCAGCCAGGCGATCAAGGAGTACTGCGACGGGCGAGGCACTCCGTGTAGCCAGTTCTCCCTGGCCTGGTGTTTGGCCAACCCAATCCTGACCTCGGTGATCATCGGGCCCCGGACGATGGAGCAATTCGACGACAACCTGGGCTGCGTTGACGTCGAATGGACCGACTCGGACGAGGCGTTGGTCGACAGTCTTGTCCCGCCGGGTGAACACTCGGGCGTCGGATTCCAAGACGAGGCCTACCCGGTTACGGGCCGTGGCTAGTGCCGGGGCGGCTGTCGGATTATTCGTAGATCTCGACGCGGCGGTTGTCTCGCGCCCGGATCAATCGTTCCATGGATTTCCAGTCGCTGTGTCCGCCGGACCGGATGAAAATTTCCGGCCGGGCGGGCCTGTCGTTTGTCGGCATCGGATCGTGTCGACGGCCCCGGGTGAGTTGTTCGACGACATTTCGCCGGTGTGCGTCGGGCCCGTCAAAATCGTAATCGAACGCAGGCATGCCTGGTAAAGATTTCAGGCTTTGCCAGCCGACCCAGCGGATCGCCGGGTAAGGGTCTTTCAGCGTCTGTGCCAATGCCGGGGCAATCCATGGTGTTCCCGAGGCGGTTTGTGCCGGTTCCCAGCCAAAGTGCCAGGCTGCGATCACTCGTTGACCGGCGTCTCCTGCCAGTGCCCAATGGACTGCCGCCGAGATGTCTCGATCGGCACCGGTCAATTCGACCCGAGGTTGGCCGTACCAGTCCGCGAGGTGATCGGACGTCCATGTGAGCGTGCGGTCGAGGTGGCAGAGGTTGCAGGCATTGGGGCGGGTGTTGGGGCCCGTGGGAGTGACTCGCGGGCTATCGATCTGGTGCGAACGGATGGCCTTGAACAGCGCGTAACTGGTGTGAGGCATGTGGCAGTTGTAGCACTGGCTGCCTGTGGAGTTGGCCTGGTGATGCGTGTGGGCCTTCAGCGTCGCGGTGTCCTGGAAACGGGGGTGGCACTGGGTGCAGGCCGAGTTCCTCGTCGCGATCGGTTTGAGTTGGTCGTTGGCCGGGGCATTGTGCATCGAATGGCAAGACAGGCAGGACATCTGCCGGGACTGGTTCTCGCCAACGCCGGGGGGCTGGTGGCAGGGTGAGCCCAGCAGCCCGTTGTATTCGCGGCCGCCACTCCGGCAGTTGCCATCGGCCCAGAAGCGAAATTCGTTGCCACGGTGACCATCCTTGAGTGTCAGTAACTTGCCAAAAGCATGCAGGTCATCACCGGGGCGGTAGTGCAGTCCGGTTTTGAGGAACTGGCGGGCTCCGTCCTGGTCACCATCATGGTTGGCCATGTGGCTGTGACATTGGCCGCAGATCTGGGAAGACTGGCTGGGTGACGTCCTGGCCGGGTTGATGATGTCACCGGCCGTCGTGCCGGCGACACGTTGCTTGAGTCGTCGGCCCGGATTTCGGTACTTGCGGACATGGGCTTCGGCCGGGCCGTGACACGATTCACAGGCGATACCAATTTCTCCGACACGGGTGTTGGAGAAAAAATTCCGGGGTGCTGGTCCCATGCCCGGTTCACCGCCGACGTTGTGGCAGTGAATGCACTGGTGATTCCATGTGCGGAAATGAGACAACTCGCTCTTGTCGGCTGGTTGCAGGAACACGTCGTTGCGATGGACCCAGCGGCTTTCGCCGATGTGATATCGCCAGGGGAATTGCCAGAGTTCCCCGGTCCGTTCACTGGTGAACCAAAAGACCTGGAAGTGGTGTGACCCCGTGGTCAGGATCACCCGTCTCTCGACCTGTTTCGGATCAGTGACCGCGATTGCCTCGGCGATGCCCGCTGCTCGCGCCTTGTCCCATTCGGGATGAACCATGTCGATCCAGAACTCGTTTTCACGGCGCGAGATGCGAGCCGATTGTCCGTGACTTTCGAACCGACGACGCTTCTCGAAGTCGGTCCTGGCACCGGCCACGATCGTCGACGGCGTGGCCACCTGTGTCATCGTGCGATGGTAGGTCTTGTGCCAACTGGCGTACGTGCCGGGATGGCAACTCCGGCAGGTTTGTGAGGAGGCGTAGCCGCGGTCGTCGGAACGGCTCGGGAGGTAGGTCTCGGCGAGGATGTCCCGGTTGGGGGAGACCTGGCTCCAGTAAAGGGCTCCAAGTCCGAGGACGGCCAAGGGGATCAAGACCAGGCCGGATCGCCGCCACCGGGTTGGCAGTGCCCGGCGTGCCAGTCCGGCGGCGACCGTGGCCACACCGACGAGCAAAAGCAATTCGGTCAGCGGAAGTTGGACGAGCGTGGGCATCGAGTCAAGAATAGGTCGCCGCGCGGGTGGTGGGCAACGTGGATCTGCCGAGAAGGCCCGGTGCCGCTGGTCACAGTCCTCCCAGTTGTCGGACTGCCTCGTAGACGACCGCGGTGGCAGTGCTGGCCAGGTTGAGGCTGCGGACTTCCGGATGCATGGGCAGTTTCAGTGTCCTTGCCGACTGGGCTTCGAGCATTGCCGCAGGCAGTCCTCGCGACTCACTGCCCAGAACCAGTACATCGCCGCGCGCGAAAGACGCCTCCCAGACGGTTCGACGTCCGGAACGGCTCAGGAACCACATCGGCCGGTCGCCGAGACGTTCCATCAGGACATTCCAGTTCTCGACCGCTTCCCATTCGACCTGGGGCCAGTAGTCCATGCCGGCACGGCGGAGGTGTTTTGCGTCGAGCCGGAATCCGAGTGGCCGGACCAGCCACAGCTTGGCTCCGATGGCCAGGCAGGTGCGGCCGATATTGCCCGTGTTTTGTGGAATGTCTGGCTGGTGGAGGACGACGTGAAACAGTGGCGAACTGGTCGAATCAGTCGGCTCGGAGCCCGTCTCGGACATGATGCGGCTATTCCGTTGTGATGATCCAGACCTGGACCGTGACGCTCCCGGTTTTGACGTCATGTGCTCCGTCGGCCGGAACTGTCTCGGATGGGTCCAGCGAATCTGCCAGTGTTTCACCGCGGATGGTTTCGGACCACTCGGCGATCGCCCGGGCGGCCTCGGGTTCCTCGGCATGGTACCCGAGTCGAATGCGGTGCTGGATCTCCAGTCCCGAGTCTTTTCTCATCTGCTGCACGCCGCGGATGCAGTCCCGGGCCATACCCTCGCGGAGCAACTCGTCGGTGAGAATTGTCGAGAGTGCGACCTGGACGTCCTGGTCGTCACCGCAGATCCAGTCACTGGACTGCTGGGTTTCGGTCAAGACGTCATCGGGGCCCAGCGAGACGTCCTGTCCATTGATGCTGAGCGTGACGTCCTGGCCGTCTCGAAGCGGTGCGAGCAGGTCCGGATCGATCCCGGGAAGTTCCTGCCGAATGGCACCCAGCAGTTTTCCATACCTGGGGCCGAGTGTCTTGAGGTTCGGTTTGTAGACGTAACGGACCAGTTCATCGAGGGATGGGCAGGCGGTGACCTGCTTGACGTTGAGTTCCTCGGCAATGACGTCGGCCAGTGCTCCAACAGCGGCCAGCCGCGCGGGGTCGGATGTCGAGAACCTCAGTTCCGGCAACGGCTGCCTCACCCTTTGGTTGGACTCGTCCCGCAGTCGGTGTCCCAGCCGGACGACCTGCTGGGCGGTGGCCATTCGCTGGTTGAGTTCCCCGTCCAGCAATCCGGGGTCGGCCTCGGGATAATCGTTCAGGTGGACACTGTCGTCGCTGTCGGGGTCGTTTCCGGCAACGAGGTTGCGGTACATGCGTTCGGCGAGGAACGGGATCATGGGGGCGACGAGTTTTGAGAGCGTGACCAGGACGGTGTGCAGTGTCTGGTAGGCCGCCAGTTTGTCTCGTCCGCCGTCGCCGGTGTCCTCGTCTCGCGATCTCCAGAACCGTCGGCGATTGCGGCGGATGTACCAGTTGGAGAGATCGTCGATCAGGGCAGCGGTGGCCCGGCAGGCCTCTGCGGCGTTGAATTCCGACAGCGAGTCGCGGCAGGTGGTGACCAGTGCCTGGAGATTCGAGAGGATCCAGCGGTCCATTTCGGGGCGATCGGCGACCGGCACCGCCGGCGAGGCCGGGTCGAATTCATCCAGCCGGGCGTAATTGATGAAAAAGGCGTAGGAATTCCACAGCGGGATCAACAGTTGCCGCCTGACCTCATCGGCTGGCCGACTGGTCACCGTGCAGGTTGGCACCCCCTCGGCGGTCTGGTCGAGGGGGCCCTCGGGTGTTTCGATGGTGATGGGCTGGTCGGGATGGCGAGTTCCGAATCGCAGGTCGACGGCGGGGTTCTGGGCCAGGTACATCCACCGCATCGTGTCGACACCCAGTTGCTCGGCGGCCTCCTCGAACCAGATGGCTGTCCCGTCGGACTTGTGCATCGGCTGGCCCGATTCGTTCATCACCAGTCGGTGGCCCAGGAGATTCTTGAACGGGGCCGAATTGTCCATCATGGTGGCCATTGCCAGCATGGCGTAGAACCAGTTCCGGAACTGTCCCGGAAAACATTCGGTCACGAAGTCGGCCGGGTACTGTTCGGACCAGGCCTCGCGGTCGGCGTTGTACTGCAGGGTCGAGAAGGGCACGATGCCGGCGTCCAGCCAGGGGTTGCCCACGTCGGGGATTCTCGACATCAGGTTGCCGGTTTCGGGGTGGGCGATCTTGACGCCGTCGATCCAGGGACGGTGCGGCGTGTGGCCTTCGAAATCATCCCAGCCCTCCACGGCGCGTTCGCGGAGTTCTTCGAGCGAACCGATCACCTCGAAGTCACCGGTGTCCTCGTCGACCCAGATGGGCAATGCCAGTCCCCAGAAACGTTTCTTGGAGATCATCCAGTCACGCATGTTGGTCAGCCATTCCAACTCGCGACTCTCTCCATCGACCGCCTCGGGCAACCAGCGGATCTGGCGAGTGACCTCCTTGATCTCCTCCCGCCAGTCCATGTTGATGAACCACTCGTCAACCAGCCGGAATACCAGCTCGTCGCCGGTTCTCCAGCAGTGTGGATAGATGTGCGGGTAGGCTTCGGTGGCGACGAGCAACCCGGCCTCGGTGAGGTGGTCGAAGACAGCCTGGTGCGTCTTGGGGTCGGTGGCTTCCTGTCCGGCCAGGAAACCAAATTCTTCGGTGAACCGCCCATCCTGGGCGAGCGGTGCCAGGGCAACCAGTCCGTTGTCTCGTCCGAGGTGAAAATCCACGTCACCGCAGCCCGGGGCGATGTGGACGATTCCCGTGCCCTCGCCGCTGACGACATGGGCATTTCCCTTGTTGTCGCGACCGCCGTCGATCACGCGGTGGCTGTCGGCGGCTGACACGCCGGCGAGCGATTCGACAGCAGGAATGCCACCGGGCGCCTGCTGTGCCGGAAGTTCGTCGAACGGGCCGCGGTATGGGCGACCGACCAGTTCGGATCCCTTGATCGTCTGCAGGATCTCGTAACCGCCCTGTTCCTTGAACAACTGGGCAATCGTCTTCAGCTTGGGAACCTTCTCGGGCCAGCTCCATTCCGGGCGCCCGAAACCCTCGCGGAATTCACGATCGAGCCGGGCGAATTCGAGATTGTCGGCGGCGAAGTAGTAGATCGCTCCATCCCGCTCGGCTCGCAATTGGACATAGTCGAGTTCGGGATTGACTGCACAGGCGACGTTGGCTGCGAGTGTCCAGGGGGTGGTTGTCCAGATCAGCAGGAACTCATTGTCCGCGTCTGTCAAAGGGAACCTGGCGAAGACGCTCTCGTGAACGCTCAATCGTCGTCCGTCGGCCACTTCCATCTGGCTGTAGGCGCTGCCACCGCGTCCTGACCAGGGCATCACGTCATGGCCGCGGTAGAGTTTTTCTCGAGTGAAGCACTTCTTGAGAAAGGCCCAGATCGTCTCGTTGTTCTCAGTGGAGAACGTGAAATAGCTGCCTCCCCATTCGGGATTGCCCAGCCGGGCAACCAACTGGTGAGCCGGTCCGGTGACGCTCTCGCCTCGTGGAGTCTGGATCGTGACGTCCTGGTCTGTGCCGATGGTCCGCGAGAGTTCGGTGAGCGTCTCGGGAGCGTCCCAGTCCATCCAGTAGCCCAGCCGAATAGACTGTTCGGTCTGCCGGGCGGCAAATCGCAGCACCCGTCTTTTGCACTCGGTGACGAATCGGTCGATGCCGAACTCGTGCACGTCCTGCTTGGTGGCCAGGCCCAGGTCGCGTTCGACTTCCACCTCAACCCACAATCCCTGGCAGTCGAAACCATTCTGGTACCGCAACCGGTGTCCGGTCATGGCGTGGAATCGCTGGTAGACATCCTTGTACGTGCGGCCCCAGGCGTGGTGGACGCCCATGGGGTTGTTCGCGGTTATCGGGCCATCCAGGAAACTCCACAGAGGTCCATCGGCATTTTTTTCGTTGAGTCGCTCGAAGACCCGTCGCTGGGTCCAGAACCTCAGCACGTCGTGTTCGCCACGGACAAATGCCGCTTCGGACACTTTCTGGAAATGCGGAGTGGAGTCGGTCTGCTCGGGCATAGTCGAGACGCGATGAAGGGGCCGCGCAAGAGGCTACTGTATTGGTTGGTTTGAGGCTGGGGCAAGAGCGGGACGGGTTCGCCTAGGCCAGCCGGGCCACGATTCGCGGGATCAACTCGGCAAGGGTCTGCCCCCCGCGAGCGGCCTGTTCGAGTACCATGTCGATATCGACGGGGTGCAACTCTTCGGGCAATCCCATGTCGGTGACGATTGAAAACCCGAGAACCCGCATCGCCATGTGCCGGGCCACCAGGCACTCGGGCACCGTCGACATGCCGACCAGGTCAGCTCCCAACCGCCTGAGCATGCGGTACTCGGCGCGGGTTTCCAGGTTGGGACCGGCCACGGCGGCAAACACACCGGTTTTCAGGTTCCAGCCCAGTTCCTGGGCACATTCGCTGGCGAGTTGGATCAAGGTGGGATCGTACGGGTCGCACATGTCGGGGAATCGCGGCCCAAGACTGTCGTCGTTGGGGCCACGGAGAGGATTGTCTCCGATCAGGTTCATCTGGTCGGAAATCGCCACGACGTCTGCGAGTTGAAACTCGGGGTTCATGCCACCTGCCGCATTGGTCAGCAGCAGTGTCTCGGCTCCCAGCAGCCGCATCACGCGGACCGGAAAAGTCACCTCGGCCAGCGAATAGCCCTCGTAAAAGTGGAACCGGCCTTCCATTGCAACCAGTGGCACACCGGCAAGTGTGCCACAGACCAAGCGGCCGGCGTGCGACGGGGCCGTGGAGACAGGGAAGTGTGGAATGTCCGCGTAGTCGATGGCAGCAGCTGTTTCGATCTGCTCGGCGAGGCCCCCCAGGCCGGTTCCCAGCACCAGGCCAACCGTCGGTGGAGTGGACCACTGGGACGAAATGACCGCGCACGCTTCCTCGATTCGCTCTCGCAATTCACTCATCAGTGTGTCTCTCCTCCAATGGCCGATCCGTTGCACCGTGCTGAATTGCGATGAATGAATTCGTCCTCGTCCACATTGTCGCTTGTTGGCACCATGATGCCAACAAGTGATGGCTGCCAGGCCGGAGTCTCCCCGGGCGCCTCGTAGAAGAAATTGCTGTCTTGAAAAGACCACATCGTGGCCAGGCTCCGACTGCGATGCCCAACTGAGTTATTCAACCGCGTCGTCGTTGTCAAGGATCTGGTCCCCGGGGCAGTTGTGGCTGTGGTGAGCCGATCTTGAATGGCCAGCCTTTGCTGTGCTATATGCCGCGAAACCGATCATTCGACTCTCTTTTTTCGATCCAGCTTATGCTCAGCAGCGAAGCCGAAGCCCCGGCCAACGACATCTCTTGTGACAGCCCTGATTCCAGTAACGGTCATGGTGGTCGACAGGGACGGATCGAGACAACGCCCGGACGACGTGGGCGGGTGGTGGTGGCATCCGGCCTGGTGTTCGTGTTGCTGGTGGTTGTTGCCATCACCTGTGGACTGTTCGATCGGGACGACGAAGCGGCACGTGCCGAGGTCCGGCGACGTACCGTTTCGGCGCTGGAACTCCAGGGAGTCCGCCTGGGGCCGGTTCGCGCCGATCAACTGGACAATTCCGAAGCGACGTTGGTCACGCTGGTCGACGAACACATCACCAACGGACGCGTTGATGGCGAGTTGCTGAAGCAACTCGAGGAACTGGGGCCGCAGGTCGTCTCCCTGGCCCAGACGGAAGTCATGGCCGAGGGGATCGGCCCGGTGGTCTCACAACCCCAGGTGTGGGGTTTGAGCCTTCTGGGGACAGGGATCGATGACGATTCTTTGAGCGTGCTGGAAGGCCGTTTGCAGTTGAGACTGCTGTCGTTGGAACGGACGGCCATTTCTGACCGGGGACTTGTGCACCTGAACCGATTGGCAGGGCTGCGGCAACTTTACCTCACAGGGACCCGCGTCACGAACGCTGGCCTGGGCCAACTTGCGGGGCTGACCAGGCTCGAATCAATCAAGTTGGGCGGAACGGAAATCGGGGATGATGGCCTGGTGACCCTGGCCCGGTTGCCACGACTGAAGTATCTCACGCTGGATCGCACGCGAGTCACTGACGGGGGAATTCCCGTGCTTGCTGAAATCGAGTCTCTTGAGTTTCTCGACCTGCACGGCACCTGGATCACCGGGAAGGGTGTGGAGACGTTGCGTGGTGCTTTGCCGGAGTGTCGAGTCGAGTACTGACCTCGCGGGGTCACGGTGGCGACGGGCCACTCGATTGCACGGCTCTGGAAGGCCGATTAGCCTATCGGCGATCCACTGACGTGGTGTGACAAGTCGATCGGGAGGAGTGATCATGCAACAGGATTTTTTTCCGGAACACCATGAGGTCTCTCGCCGGTATTTCCTGCGGCGCAGCCTGGAACTCGGCGGTGGTGCGGCTTGCATTGGGGCATCGGGACTCAACGACGACTTGTTGGGGGACGAGGGCAAGCCGACGGCGGCGAAACAGGTGACATTGGACGCCCTGGTCAAGAAACTCGAGTTTCTCACCAAGCCGGCAGCCTTTGGTACTGTCGAACGTGGCAATCCGTTGCCATACAAGCTGCCGCCAGAGAAGCTCAAGACGGCTGGATTGACTCGAGAGAGCTGGCGACTGGAGGTGCTGGCCGACCCGGCATCAAATGCCCAGGTCACGCGACCACTCCGGCTGGCCGACGGGACGGCCTTGACCTTTGACGGGCTGATGAAAATGGCCGAGAAACACTCGGTGCGTTTTCTCAAGACGATGACCTGCAACAACGAAGACGCTCCCCTGGGAACGGGACTCTGGGAGGGGGTGCCGCTGCGCGAGGTGATCTGGACGGCCAAGCCCATGGCCAACATCCGCCGTGCTTGGTTTTACGGGTACCACAACGAGGACCCGAAGCAGGAATTTCGTGGTTCGTTGTCGATCGGCCGCATACTTGAGGATCCTCCCGGTGTCCCTCCCGTCATCCTCTGCTACAAGCTCAACGGCGACTGGATCTCGGGCAAACGAGGAGGTCCGGTGCGGATGGTGATACCCGAGTGTTACGGATTCAAGAACATCAAGTGGTTGACGAAGGTGTTCCTGACCAACCGTTTCAATGCCAACGACACTTACGCGGCCGGCAACAATGACATCGACAGCCTGATGAAGACGATGGCGAGGTTTATCAGCAAGCCTCGTCGGGGCCAGGCGGGGCAACCGATCCCGCTGACAGGTTTTGCGCAAGTTGGAGTCAACGGGGTCTCCAAGGTCCAAGCGTGGCTTCATCCCAAGGACAAGCCCCTGCCGAAAGACGATCCATTTTTCCAGAAGGCACCGTGGCGGGACATGGACATCCTGCCAGCACCGGGTGATTTTGGTGGCGGCTTGCCCGCGGGCACGATTGGGCCAGATGCAGCGTCACCGGTTCACGGATTCAACTCCAAGACCGGTCGTCCCGACTCATGGCCACGGGTGTATGCGCTGGCTCACTGGGCGGGGTTGCTGCCTGGTGTTCCAGCCGGGCGTTATGACCTCAGGTGCCGGGCCATCAACAACCAGGGCATTGCCCAGCCGTTGCCTCGTCCGTTCCGCAAGAGTGGACATTGTGACATCGAGCGAGTGTCGTTGGTCGTACGCGATTGACGACGACGCGAACACAATTCCACGGACCCTGATGATGAAGTTGCTCGATCGTCTCGAACGACACTTCGGCCGTTTCGCGATTCCCAATCTCTCGCTGTTGATCGTGGTGGGGCAGGGGATCGTCCTGCTGTTGACGTGGATGGATGGTGACCAGCCGGGTGGTGGAGGAATCATCCCGGAACTGCAACTGAAAGGGACCGAGGTTCTCGCCGGCCAGTGGTGGCGACTGGTGACGTTCGTGTTGGTGCCCCCGGGGCGTGGCATCTTGGTCCTGTTCGCGCTGTACCTGTTCCTGATCATGGGCGGGGCGCTTGAGTTTCAGTGGGGACCCTTCCGGTACAACGTCTACCTGTTGCTGGGCTGGTCTGCTTCGGTGGCCACCGTCTTCGTCGCACCGGGTGCGACCGCCAGCGTGGGATATCTGGGCAGCAGTGTTTTCCTGGCGTTCGCCTGGCTGTTCCCGGATTTCAAGATCTTCCTGATGTTCGTGTTGCCCGTGCCGATCAAGTACCTGGCATGGATCACGTGGTTGATTTATGGCTTCCAATTGATGTCAGGAAGCCAGATAGACCAGTTGCTGGTCGTGGCGGCCACGTTCAACTTCGCGGTGTTCTTCGGGCCAGACATCGTCCTGAGGTACAAGGCGGGGCGTCGTCGACAGCAACATCGCCGGCAGGTGGCATTGGCCGAATCGTCCGCGTTTCACACCTGCAGTCACTGTGGCCTGACCGATAAGGACGATCCATTGATGCTGTTTCAGTACTGTTCGCAGTGCACTGGTGACCACGAGTACTGCCAGGACCACTTGCGAGACCACGAACACGTCGTGGCGGTGACTGACGGCGAGAACGCTTAGCGGTCGAAATAATCGTCGGCAAAGAAGACCAGCACGGCGGCGATGGCTTTTTTGCTGCCGAAGCTGCCGCAGCAGTTCGAGGCGCTGCCCCACGACGAACCCCGTTTCCGGATCGTTCCGCCACTTTCGATCCGTCCAATCGACGAGCCACGTTTTCGTACTGTCCCGTCACTCTGGATCTTGCCGATCGAACTGCCACTGCGGCGGATGGTGCCGTCACTGTCGATCGAGCCCACGGAACTGCCACGCTTGCGGATTGTTCCATTGGATTCATAGCGACCCACCGAACTGCCCTTGATGCGGATCGTGCCGTCGTCATCAATCCGGACCCACGTCGAGCCACTTTTTCGGATCACGATCTCCCCATTCACGTGTGTCGCCAGCAGCCCGACTGCCAGGAAACACAACAGCGCCAGTCTCGTGTGAGCCATAGTCAGAATCTCCGTTCCAGGATACTGGGGACATTGAGTGGCGGAAGCTTTCCCTGGAAAAGAGCAATCCCCGTGCCAGAGCGTTGAGTGAGAAATCGGCGATGGAATTCCGGGAGTTTTGATCGTGTTGGAATCGTTGCCGCGTGTCGTATCGATGACAGGTGTCCTCGATACGAGACACGTTCCGGCTTAGACTGAGTGTTTCCGGGGCTGTGCGCGTGAACTGTCAGGGACAAGCCGATGAGTGACCATGGGATTGATGGGCGAGTGGCGTTGGTGACCGGTGGGTCCCGGGGTATCGGCCGGGCAATCAGCCAAGAGTTGGCGGCAGCCGGTGCCCGGGTCGCCGTCAATTACCGTTCCGATCATGACGCCGCGGCCGAGACGGTGGAGGCGATCCAGTCGGCTGGTGGCACGGCGACCGCCGTGGCTGCCGATGTCTCGAACGAGGCCGACGTCGACCGTTTGATTGCTGAGGTCGATGCCGCGCTGGGGCCTGTCGATCTGCTGGTCAACAATGCGGGGATCTTTGACTATGGAGATCACCACGAGACGACGGTGCAACTGTGGCATCGTACGATTGCCGTCAATTTGACCAGTGCGTTCCTGGTGAGTTGGGCGGTCAAGGACGGGATGATCCAGCGGGGCTACGGTCGGATCGTTAACGTGGCGTCGATCGCTGCTCTGAGGCCACGGCCGAATTCGATCGCTTACGCCGCCAGCAAGGCGGGGATGGTCGGGTTGACCAGGAGCCTGGCCGAGGGGGTGGCCGGGGATGGCGTCCGTGTCAACGCGATCGCACCGGGACTGATCGAAACCGATATCCTGGCCGATGTCGACACGGGTGTGCTCGATGACCTGGTCGAGGCGACTCCGATGAAGCGAATCGGGCAACCCGATGACATTGCCAGCGTCACGCTGTTTCTGCTCGGCGATGGTTCGAATTTCATGACCGGCCAGACGCTGGTGGCCAGTGGCGGGCGGGTCATGTTGCCGTGATCAGCTTCCGGTCGTCCCCGAGTTCATCAACCCGGTGATCGTGTTGCAGTCATTGGGGGACGGCAGGCCATAGCTGGGTTCGTAGCCGAAAAGCTGTGGAACCGTGGCCGATCCAAAACGGCTGTCAAGAATCTCGAGGTGTTCGGAGGTGATCAGCGCCGGGTGGACAACCCCGCAGGCTCGCGAGAGTGCCAGCACTTCCTTGCGGAGGGTCATCACGTAATTGGCCAACCGGTCGGACTTCAGCAGCGGGTCCAGGCCGCGGACGAGCCATCGGTTCTGCGTGGCCACGCCGGTGGGACAGTGACCGTTGTGGCACCGTTGCGCCTGGATGCATCCGATAGCGAGCATGGCCTCGCGGGCGACTCCAATCATGTCACACCCCAGGGCGAATGCGAACAGTGTCATCTCGGGAAAACCCAGCTTGGCCGAACCCTGGAAGAGCACTTTCTCGTGCAATCCTCGCTCTGCAAACACCCGGTAAACCCGGCTCATACCGATCTTGAATGGCAGTGCGACCCGGTCGGTGAAGACCAGTGGCCCGGCACCGGTCCCACCTTCTCCTCCATCGATCGTGATGAAGTCCAGTCCACGATCGGTGGTGTCAGTCAGTCGTGCCAGGTCGTGCCACAGGTCCATCTCTCCGACCGCCGACTTGATGCCGACCGGCAATCCCGTGGCTTCCGCGATTTGTTCAACAAAATCCAGCAGGCTGTCGGCGTCGGAGAACGCGGTGTGAGCTGACGGGCTGATGCAATCCTGCCCCATCGGGATGCCACGGATCGCAGAGATTTCGGGAGTGATTTTTGAGGATGGCAGGATTCCGCCGAGGCCGGGCTTGGCTCCCTGGGACAACTTGAGTTCGATTGCACGGACCGAACTGTGTTCCTTGGTGGTTTCGACCAGGCGGTCCAGGTCGAAGCGGCCCTGCTCGTCCCGGCAACCGAAATAGCCGGTACCGATCTGCCAGATCAGGTCGCCACCCTGGAGGTGGTGTGGCGAGATGCCGCCCTCTCCGGTGTTGTGCAGGCAACCGGCGAGACACGATCCGGCGTTGAGTGCGTGGATGGCATTGCCGCTGAGTGACCCGAAACTCATGGCCGAGACGTTGACGATTGACGGGGGACGAAACGCGCGGCGGCGGTTGCGATAACCGCCCATGATCTTGGCGACCGGGATCGTGTAATACGGGTCGTAGTCGGGATCGTCGGGGGTCGGACTGGGGATGGGGAAGGCGGAGTGTTTGATGATGAGGTAGTTGCTGGACTGTTCGAGATCACTGTCGGTGCCGAACCCGAAATAGTTGTCCTGCTTCTTGGACGACGCGTAGACCCAGCGACGTTGATCACGGTTGAAGGGCAGTTCCTCGTCGTTGCTGGTGACGATGTACTGCCGCAACTCCGGGCCGATGGCCTCGAGCAGATAACGGAAATGCCCGATGACAGGGAAGTTTTTCAGGATGGCGTGCTTGCGCTGGATGAGATCATGGACGACGACCAACAGCAAAAATATGCCGACCGCGCTGGCCACCCAAACGACCCACATGGACGTACTCTCCGATTGTTGGATTTACCTGTCTGTCAGCAACACAGTATCGACCTCAGGGAGTGGGCTGCAAGCGGCCGATCCCTGGAGGTTGACTCGCCGATTTGGATGGAGTGAGATAAGCGTTTCCGACAGGTTGGTGATAGCAAGGAGATGGGCCGATGTTCTTCATCCTGGGATTGGCGTCGGCCATTCTGGCCCTGGCAGTGATCGTCGGCCAACTCCAGGGACGCAACCCGGCGTTCTGTCGCGGTCCGGTTGGCTGGATACTCTCGGTCGTGATGATCCTTGGTGCCGCCGGGTTGGTGGCCACCGGGCAGAATTCCGCAGTGGCAGACCGTCGCATCAAGGAAGAGGCTGCCGAGAGGATCGTGATCAACAGCGAGAAAGAGGTGGCCGCACAAGTGGAGTCCGCACCAGCCGGGAAGACGGAGGGCAAGAAAGGCGGCAAGAAAGGCGGCAAGAAAGGCGGCAAGAAAGGCGGCTGGGGACGTCGCAGTTTCGCACCGCCGGTCCCTTTGACTCCCGAACGGGCCAAGCGGATCGAAGACCTCACGCAAGCTGGAGCCATGTTACAGACTCGCGGTGGCCAGGTGACCCGGGTGCAGTTGGCTGGTCCGAAGGTCACCGATGAACACCTGGCATTGCTCGAGGGACTCTCGGGAACCCGTTCATTTGTCCTTTCGGCACCCCAGGTGTCACAGGACGGACTGGCTCCCGTGGCGACGATGACCGGCCTCACCACGCTCGATCTGACCGGAACCCCGATGACCGACGAATCGATCGTGCATCTTTCGGGCATGACACGGCTCACGTCCCTGAATCTCACCAACCAGCCGATCACCGACGCTGCTGCCGTCGTGTTGGCCAAGTTGACCAACTTGCGGACTCTCGACCTGACCAATACGGGCCTGACCGACACGGGCGTGGCGAGGTTGGCCGGGCTCAAGTCGCTGACTCGATTGGTGCTCTCGGGGACCAAGGTGGGCGACGATGGTATCGGAGCACTGGTTGGGATCACCGGGCTGAAGCAATTGGAAATCTCTCACACCCGGGTCGGAGATGGGGTGGTGGACCATCTGCTGAAGTTCCGCAATGCCGAGTTGTTCTGGCTGACGCGAGGAAAAGACGGGGTCAGTGACAAGGCGATCGGACGGATCCGACTCGATCTGCGGACCTGCGTGGTGAGGTTTTCGCCGGTGCCATTGGCGAAATAGCCGTCGAGGTCTTGTGGCGGGTGCGGAAATCACTCGTCGGATTCGAGTTGCAGTGACAGTTCGATCTCGGCGCCAATTGCCTCCTTGAGCTTTCTGAGTGCCCGGACCCACATCGTTCGGACAGCACCCGGCGAGCGTTGCATGTGCTCGGCGATGTCATCGAACGAGCGTTCTTCGATGTGTCGTTGCACCAGCAGTTCGCGATAGTCCTCGGACAACCTGGCCAGTGCATCGGCCAGCAGCACCGCGCGTTCCTTGCGGACGGCGACCAGTGATGGGCTGGTGACGGACGCTTCCAGCCATCCAGCCAGAACCAGGCTGGGGCTGTCTTTCGGCTGAGAGGATGCTTGCGGGTTCGGACGTTCGCGGCCGGCATCACGACGGGCGGTGCCCAGGTGCCGGTTGACCTGTCGGAGGACTTCACGCTCGGCAATCCGACGCAGCCATGCCTCCCAGGACAGCTGGTCGCCCCCCTTGAAGGTTGCGATGTGGCCAGCGACTTGGATCAGCACATCCTGAACAATGTCGGAACTGTCGACCCGGGCGGCCATTTTCCCCCCCCGGAACTTGGCCCGTACCAGCAACGAGATGAAGTGCCGATAGCGTCCCAGCAGTTCGTCCAACGCGGTGGATTGGCCATTTCTGGCCTCTGCAACCAATGAATCCAGCGGAGGGCGTTGGCTAGTCATCTCGTGTCAGGACAACGAGTTCGGTCGAATCGTCGTTTCCGGATTTGGAGAAAATCGTGAAAAACTTCTCGAGAAGTGTAACACACGGTGCCGGTTTCAGTTCTTTGAAAGTAGAGCGGGGCCGACCCGCAACAATCCGGACTCGTGGAAAGCAAGGGAACCGAATCATGTCTATGGTCGCAACACACATCAGTTACCTGGTCATCAGCGTTGCTGTCACCGTCTGGGTGGCACGCACGCTGCGAAAGCACGGAATGATCTATCTCTCCGACAAGATGGACTCCAAGCCCGAAGTGGCCGAATCGTTCAGCAACCTGCTGATTGTCGGTTTCTACCTGGTCAACCTGGGGTTCGAGAGCCTGGCGTTGAAGTACGGGGGAGTGGCGACCGACACGGTCTCGGCAATTGAGTTGCTGAGTACCAAGATCGGATTCGTATTGTTGTGCCTGGGGGCCATGCACTTCATCACGGTGCTGGTGCTGACCAAGACCCGCCGTGGGGCAACAACTCCGGCTCCCACCGCACCGGCCTACCTTCGCTAGGGCCTTGTGAACCACGATCCGGGCCCGGTGGACTCGTTCCGGTCAAGCGACCGGGCGGGCCACCGGGGTCGGCAAGGAAAGGAGCCAGGACAATGTTGCCGATGATTGCCACTTACTTGATGTATCTCGTTTTTTCCCTGGCGATCACTTTCTGGGTGGGCCACACGCTGTTCACCAACGGCCGAGTGTTCCTGATCGAGATCTTCGAGGGGAATGTTTCGCTGGCCGATTCGGTCAATCGATTGATGATTGTCGGCTACTACCTGGTCAACGCCGCCTTCGTGACCCTGGCGCTCAAGACCACCGAACGGGCCACCGACCTCGTGTCAGTGATTGAGATCCTCAGCAGCAAGGTCGGGCTGGTGATGCTGGTGCTGGGGATCTGGCATTTCTTCAACCTGTTCGTTTTCCGCTGTGTCCGTCGCTATGACGTCGTGAAGCGTTTCTCGCTGGCCTGAGAAGCGGATGGCGGTCATTTTGCCGCAGCGAGGCTCAACAGGTTTCCGGTCAGCGTGGTCACCACGATTCGTCCGTCGCGGTTGATCAGTAGTCCACCCGGAAGTGGTTCATCCTTGATCTCATGTCGCCAGGTTGCCTTGCCGGTGCCCTGGTCAAAGGACACGACGAACCACTGGGGTTGTGCACGAAACTTCTGCTGGTGCTGGACCACGGCCACGACGGCGTTGGGGCCCACGACCAGTGACATGGCTTCGAACTTGTTGGTCTCACCCAGGGAGCTTTGCCAGCGGATCGCCTTGGCGGTGCCGAGTTGCGAGGCGACAGTTCCTCGTCCCGTCGTGCCAGGCTGCTCGTTGGAAATTCGCTTGATGACCGTTTCGGTGTCGCAGCAGGTCAGCAGGCCATGCTTGTAATTGACCAGTGCCACGGTCGACTTGTTCCACGCGGGGGGAATGCCCCCGTAACTGAGCCGCAGTCGCTTCGTGGCGGTGTGGACCTCGAAGCTGCCCTTGCTCGAGACATTCCGGGGCGAGGAAAACAGGATGCGGCCGCCTCCGACGGGCACCTTTCCATCCAGGACACCCACAAACCGTCCATGGTTGGACTGGGGTTTTCCGCCACTCCTGGGCCCCACAAGACACTTTCCTGTCTTCAGGTCGAACGGAGCTGGTGAAATCTGGTTGCCGCCGGCCAGGATGAGCCGGTCACCGTGAATGGTCAGGTTTCCCTGGGCACTGATGCCCTTGCGGATTCCCGCATTGAGGTGACCGGTGGAATTGTTCTGCCATTTCAGGGCGCCTGTGACAGCATCGATCGCGTAGAGGTAGGTGCCGTCGTGGTCGATCATTCCGGCGGCGAAGTAGGCAACACCCTTGGCGACCAGTATGCCGGTGTTGACCGGCCAGGTCGATGTCAGGCGTCCATAAACCATGATCTGGCGTTCAATCGGAGCGGCCCGGAACCGCCACAGTGGGCGGCCGGTGGCCGCTTCGAGGCAGTAGACGAATCCGTCGCCGGCTCCGGCATACAGCCGACCGTCGGCGATGGTGGGTGGCATGCGGATCGGAGCATTGGTTGGAAAAGTCCACCGGGACTTGCCCGACGTGGTGTCGACGGCGCGGATCACCCCATCGAGTCCGGTCGTGATGACGAGGTCTCCGGCCGCGATGGCCGGAACGGGTTGTGACCCGGCCGGGTGACGGAATTGCCAGGAGGATTGGATGGAACCGGGGACCGTCACCGGGGTGCTCGAGGAACGGTCGTTGTCACCTCGCAGGGTGCCCCAGTCGGTCGGCGTCACCTCCAGGGCCTTGACCGTGTTGGAGGTGGTGAAACGTTCCAGCCGCTCGGCAGTGGTGGCGACACGAGCGAACTGGAACTTGCCCGCCGAGCACTTGGCGACGTTGCCAATCAGGCTCAGGTTGCAGTCACATTGCCAGGGGCCCAGGTACAACAGCCCGTTGGCCGGCAACGCACCGTCGTTGCAGGCCGGCCGGATGGCACCGTCGATTGTCGGCTTTTTCTTTCCACGATCGTAACGCAGGGTGCCCTCGCCGCGGACGAAAAAGGAGTCTGAACTGGCAGTCAGTCGGGTGCAGGCGACCTTGCGGAATCCCAGATCCTCGATCACCCGTCCGGTGGACGGCTCGATAGCCACGTGGCTGCCGCTTTTTCCGACGCCCAGGATGACCCGGCCATCGACATAAATCGCATTGGGATTGTTGGTGAACTTCTTCTTGTGCCACAGCTTGTATCCGTCGGCCGTCGAGATGGCGACGACATTCATCCGGGTTTGTCCCTGGATGATCACCGCATCCGGGGTGAAGACCGCCAGGCACGCACTGCGGAACCCCGGAGTCGAACTCAGGCCTTGCCCGGGTTGCTCGATCAATGCCAGGACGTCCTTCTCGTCATTGGTCCAGAGCACTTCACCTGATGACGCGTTGAGGCACCGCAGGTGTTGGTCCGGGCAGTACAGGACCAGCTTGTCCTTGCCCAGGGTCATGCCGCGGGAGTCGATCGGCTTGCCTGTCTCCTTGTGGATCCAAAGCACCTTGCGGGTTTTCAGATCCATGGCCGCCAATTGCGAGCCAAAGCCCCATGGCACTCGCGGTTTGCTGTAGTAGCCACGGCTGAGATCCGACCAACTCCAGCCGCCAAACGAACGGTCTCCCTTGGTGGTGACCACGCCCTGGTCTCGTGGGCCGGCCAGCGCGTAGAGCACCCCGTCGCGGATGACCATCCATTTCCAGTGACCCACCAGGCCGGGAATCCGCAGTCGTCCGAGGTCGGCGCCGGTCTGGGGATCGAGGCGTTGGCAACCGGGGCCGTTGATCATGTAAAAGGTGTCGGCGGTGGCAACGAAGGCCGAACGGTGCACCAGGTAGCCCTCGGGCAACGATTTCTCCCAGAGCACGGTTCCGTTGTAGCCGTTGCGTGCGATCAGCTTGTTGAGCATCTTCCACTCGCGACGATGGTGAGCGATATGGCCGATCGCCAAAAAGGTCCGGCCTGCCGCGGCGGTGGTGATGCTGGGCATGCCGATGTAGTACGGCCGTGCCATGAACTGGGTCATGTAAGGGGCCTTGATCACGCTGTCGGTCGAGACGGGGTTGTTGTCGGGACCATTTTCCCAGTGGCTCCAGTCGCCGGCTCCTTTTTGGGGTGGCCGGCGTTTTGTCCGCAGCGTGTTCCCCGCGACGCGAATCAGAGTGCCCAGCGGACGCAGGGCCCGCATCGCCTCGTCATCGGTCAACTCGGGTTTCGAGGTGATCACCGCATCGATCAGCCGGTCGGCGTAGGGCAACCGGCTGGCAGCACCTGCCTGGATCACCAGCCTGTCGATTCCCAGACCGGCCTCGTTGGCGGCTTGCTGCAGACGGGACCGTCGCCCGGCATCGGGCTCTCGAACCAGCACCGTCAGGTCACTGGATTGGACCAGTTCCAACACAACGCCCGGTTCCTGTCCGACGACGACACACAGGCCACGGTTGACGCCGACTTGCTTCAACAACGCCGTGGCACGTGCAGCGGACTGTTCGGCATCGGCTGCGGCCACCGGGCTCGAGGTCGCTTGAAGGATCAGCAGAAGTGACAACAGGCTTTCGGCACAGCGAACAACCAGGCGAGAGTGTCGCATCGGAGTGTCTCCGGGGTGAACGAGCGATCACCCGGCAGTCTACCCCCTGTCCGACGGGCTCGCTACGAACCGTGTCCGTGGCCATCGGTTTCAATTGGCGATGCGTTGCCAGAGTTGTGACCAGGCCTGCTGTCCACGGCGAAAACTCGAGAGTCGGAAAAACTCGTCGGGTGAATGGGCCCGTTCGTCGTCGAGTGCGAACGCGAAAATCACAGTGAAAACACCCAGGTGTTCGCGAAGCACACTGCAGATCGGCAGTGTGCCACCCGAGCGAGTGAAGTAGGGGGCTTGGCCGTAGAGGTCGGACAGGACGTCGCCGGCGGCCTGGTTGCCGGGATGATCGCCGGGGACCAGGTACGGCCGGGCTCCCGACTCGCTGAGTGCCACCGTGGCTTTGACACCCGGAGGTGTGTGAGACAGGACGTGCTGACGGATGCGGTCGGCGATCACGGCGGGTTCCTGGTCGGGGACCAACCGGCAGGTGATCTTGGCGTGGGCCTTGGAGGGCAGAACCGTCTTGACCCCGTCGTCGAGGAATCCTCCCCAGGTTCCATTGACCTCGAGCGTGGGACGGCACCAGGCCCGTTCGAGTGTCGAGTAGCCGGGTTCACCGAACAGGTGATCCACTCCCAGGCCCTGGGCGAATTCGGCGTCGTCATGGGGGATCTCGGCGATCTGCTGGCTGTCGGCCTGGCTGGGAGTCACCACCTCGTCGTAAAAGCCCTCGATGGTGATCCGGCCCTCGTCGTCTCGCATCGAGGCGATCAGACGGGCCAACGCGTGGATGGGATTCTGGACGGTGCCACCGTATTGTCCCGAATGCAGGTCACGTTCCGGTCCGGTCAATTCGATTTCCACCGCACACAAACCCTTGAAACCGACCAGCAGGTTGGGTTGCTCCTCGCCAAATTGGCCCCCATCGGCGCTGACGACGTAATCGCAGCCAAGCCGGTCGCGATTGTCGATGATGAATTGCTCGATATGGGGACTCCCCACTTCCTCCTCGCCCTCGAACAGGAACTTGACGTTGATTGGCAGCGATCCGGTCGTCTGCAGCCACGCCTCGGCGGCCAGGATCGGAATCAACATGTTTCCCTTGTCGTCGGAGGCGCCGCGGGCGTAGACCCGTTCGTCGCGAATCACTGGCGTGAATGGTGGATTGGTCCAGAGTTCCACCGGGTCAACTGGTTGGGTGTCGAAGTGTCCGTAGATGAGGATTGTTGGGGCGTCGTCGCCCGCTTCGAGGTGCTCGGCGTAGACTGTCGGAACGCCACCGGCGTTCATCACCTCGACGGTGGTGACCCCGGCCTGTCGCAACCTGGCGGCGACCCAGTCGGCAGCAGCGGCCACGTGGGGGGCGTGATCGGGCAGGGCCGAGATGCTGGGGATCGAGAGGAATTCGAGCAGCTCGTCGGTGAACTGTTCGAAGTGATCGGCCAGGTAGTCGGCCGGAGCCAGGGTGTCGGTCATTGGTCGCTCTTCGGTTCGCGGATTGTCCGGTTAGGGACACTCTAACCGGCGGCCGTGAATTCGAAAAACGTGAAGGCGAAGTGGACCGTCAGCACCATCAGGGTGGACCAGAGGATGGTGCGGGTGACGCCGGTGCTGACATCCTGGCTGGAGGACTTGGGGGCCATGCCCTGGTGGTAGGCAATCAGCCCGACACCCAATCCACAGCACAGGCACCGGGCCAGGACCCACGCCGTGCCCCGCCACCAGGTTCCGCCGGCCAACAGGTCCCAGTGGAAGTGCTGGTGCCAGAAATCGGGGCCGAGTTGCGGGAATCGGGTGGTGAAGACGACCAGGCTGGTCCAGCGAGCGACGACAAAAGCGGCGGCGACCAGCAAGGGGGTGCCGACCAGGAAGGCCCACAGGGTTCCGGTCAGCAGGTAACGACTGGGGCGAACGCCGAACGAACGCAGGGCATCGACCTGTCGTCCATAGGACTTGCCACCGATGTCCGAGGCGACCGCGGCACCGCAACGGGCAGCGATCAACAGGGTGGCCAGGACCGGCACCAGCACCCGGTACAGCCCGAACCCGATCGCGTGCAACAGGTTCTCTCGCAACAGTGGCTCGGTGTACCGCGAGTAGGGCAGGAAATGGAACGTGAAGTGGGTGGCCACGAAGCCCAGGATCATCCCCGAGATGGCGACGTAGACCCAGGCCGAGGGGCCGGCGACCAACCGGGGCGAGTGTCCCAGGAATCTCAGGCCCCAGCGAAACGAGGGCCACAATGGAACCAGCTTCAAGGGCGCCGCAACCAGTTCCTCGACGACCCGCGATGTTCCGGCCATGAGATTGCCCAGCCGGGTTCTGGGTATCGGGGCGGACGAGGAGTCGGTGATCGAAGCGGGGATCGGTACGAGGAAATCATCGGGCGATTGCCACTGCTCCCTGGGGACCGCCTGTAGCGATCGGGATTCGGGGTCGAGAACGTACACGGCGTCGGCGATCCCGCTGAGAGCCTTGAGGTCGTGAGTGACGACGATCGAGGTGCGGGGGTGCGCGGTGTGAGTGTGCTGGATCAGGTCGGCCACCCGGACGGCTGTGGCCGAATCGAGTCCCGAGGTGGGTTCGTCATACAACAGGCAGTCGGGATCGGCTGCCAGCGTGCGGGCGATGGCCAGTCGTTGTTGCTGTCCGCCGCTGAGGTGACGTGTTGAAACCGAGGAGGGGACCTCGAGGGTTTCCAGCAGGTCGCCGCCGCTGTCCCGAAACAGTGGTTGCCGCCGATGCCGGCGGTGATCGTGTGCGAATCGGACGTTGTTGGCCGGTGTCAATTCGTCGAACAGGGCAAATTGCTGGAAGACGATGCCGATCCGGCGTCCTGCCGAGGCACGGGTGACGGGTTCATCGTCGATCGTGATCGACCCGGAGATCCGGACGTTGTCGGGATCAGGGTTGGGTAGTCCGGCCAGTGCCCGCATCAACAACGACTTGCCCGATCCACTGACACCGACGATCAGCACGATGCCTCCGGCAGGCAGGTCCAGCGTGACGTTCTCCAGCAGGGTGCGATGCCCGGCCTCAAGCGTCACGTTCTCCAGCGACAACCGTGCCCCCAGAAAACCCACCTCGTGGTCTGTTTCGGGTGTCTCTTGCGGATCGAGCGATTCGATGGCACCGGGAACCGGTTCGGCCTGGATCGTGCTCATCGCAGGGGCTCCGGTTGGGGCAGTCGTGACGGGGTATCGATGTGGGCCAGGAACGGACTGAGCCGCTTGCGATGGCCTCGCACGACTGCCAACGAGCCAGCGGGATCGGGTGACGAGTTGGCAGCGGTTGTGTCGGCGGTTTCCAGGACCAGCCAGCGGCGGTCCTTGCGCAGGACCTGGTTGCGGAGGACTGCGGCGAATTCGGGAGTGATTCCACTCTCGGGGGTTCCAATCAGCAGTTCACCGATTCGTCGTACCGTCGGTTCGAATCGTTGGCTGGTCCGGGACACCAGCAGGCGTGCTTCCGGCCCGGTCCATGTGTCCCGGAAGGCCTGGCGGAACCTGGGGTTGTCGACGGCCGTGCGACGCACGATTCGCCACAGCAACTGCTTGAGTTCGGGGTCCTCGAGGACCTTGGTTCCACTGCGACGGGCGGCCTGTTGCACGCGAGGGTTGGCCGAGGCGTCACGGATGATTTGCTCGACGACCTGGACGATGTCGTCGGAGTGGTTGGCAAGGACCGGCAGTGCCTCCTGGTCGACAAAACGGTCGAATTCCTCTCGGAACTTCTGGCGGTTGGGGAACAGGGGGATCTTGTCGTAGGCAAACCGCCAGGTGAATCGCCACAGCGACACGCGTTTCCAGAGTTCACCGCCGATCTTGTTGGCGGTTGGTTCGGCCCGGCGTCGGACCAGGGGCCAGATTTCTCGCCTGACAAGTGGCAACAATTCCCGGTCGATCAATTCCTTCTGGTATCTCCGGCCGATGCGGTCGATGTCCTCCCGGTTGGCCCTGATGGCCGCGGGCAGTTCGGATTCGACGATGGCCAGCGACTGGTTCAGGGATTTCGCGACCAGCGGTTGCAATTCCCCGAGCAGTTCCTCGTGATGCCCGGCGAGAGCGCGACGGATCTCGGCAGAAACTTCCTTGCGTTTGCTTTCGGGCATCAGGGTCGATATGACCCAGGCCATCGAATCGGGATTCGAGTACCAGGCGAGTTGGTCGGATGCTCCGGGAGTAGGGGACGACGCATAGAGCAACGCGGTGTGCTTGTCGGCTGCGTCGGTGTGCTGGATCTCGCCGATCTGTTCGAGTTGTCCGCTGGATGAGACGCGAAAAATCGGGTCGCCGGCACGGATGTCGAGTTGATCGGTGACCTCCAGCGAAACTGTCGTACGACGACCGGCGGCGTACTGCCACAATTGTGGTGCCACCTGCTGTCCCAGTTCGCCATCCACGTGGTCTGTGACCAGCCAGCCGATGGTGGCCATGCCACCACCCCAGGCCATCAGTCCCACGAGGATTCTCAGCCGCCTGCGCATACCACTCACTCCCTGCCCATCACTTGTGACGGGTCTCGTCAGGGGGTTCGCCGTGGAGTGGTGTTTCTTGTGAGCTTCGTTGGAAAATCTGCTGTTTTTTCCGGACCGTTTACAGGAAGCGATCCACCGCGAATCGTTCGATTTTTCGGTCGGTACGGCCATCCAGGGCCAGGTCGGCCAGGATATCTCCCACCAGGATCGAAAACTTGAAGCCATGGCCGGAAAAACCACCCGCAAGCAGTACGTTGTCGGCACGGGGGTGGGCGCCGATCAGGAAGTCGAGGTCGGGAGTATTCGTGTACAGGCAGACTTCGCCACGGCCGTTGGCATCGACAAGGCCCGGCTGCCACCGCTCGACCCAGTCGTACAGGCGTTGGACTCCCTGGGTGTCGACATTCCGGTTGACCGAATCGGGATCCACTTCCTGGCCCGAGTGGTCGGCGGCGACCTTGATCGTTTTGCCGTCCAGGGAGGGGAAGCCGTAGAAGGTCGTGTCGTATTCGTAGAAACAGGGGAAGTCGCCGGGGACAACGCGGGTGGCGTCATTGACCGGCAGGTAGATCTTTTCTTCCCGCGTGACTTTCAGTTGCCAGTTGAGGTCCTCGGCCAGGCGATCCAGCCAGGCTCCGGCCGTGATGATTACCTGGGCTGCGTCGAATGTTCCCCCGTCGGTTGTCACTCGAACGCCGTTCCCGTGACTTTCGATTGACTGGACACGACAGCCGTGTTGTCGCCGGGCCTTGTGTGCCTCGGCACGGATTCTGAAGGTTTCCAGCACCTGGTCGGCTCGGAGAAACCCATTCTCGCGGGCAAAGAAGGCGTGTTGCTGGNTNTTCAACTGAAACGTGGGAAACCGTGACGCGACGTCCGGGCCATCCAGTCGCTCGTGTGGCAGTTGGGCGGTGGCCAGCATGTCCAGCGTGCGGGTGAAGCGTTCGTTGTCGAGTCCGGCAAAAATCAACAGCCCGCACAATTTCAGCAGTTCGGCGTCGGCTTCGGTTTCCAGGTCCCGCCACAGCCCCAGTGACTCACGAGCGAGTTCGACATACAGCGGATCGTCGTAGGTGGTTCGNAAAACCCGGGACCGGCCATGGGAACTGCCTCGCACATGCCCGGGTTCGAATTGTTCGANCCCGATCACGTCGGCCCCGCGGCGGGCGAGGTGATACAGGGCCGAGGAACCCATTGCTCCCAGGCCCACGACAATGCAGTCGCAGGTGTGCACCGTGGTGGCGATCGTCAATCTCCTGGAGGCTGAAGCAGCCGGTTACTGTCTCTGAAAAACGGCACCGAACTGGCGAGGATCGGGCAGCGTGTCGGCGTCGAATTCACGACCGTGGGTGTATTCGGAAATGTCGACCGTTCCGCCGCCGGCTTCGGCCGATTCGTAGGCGGCCATCAGGACGGCCATCGTGTCCCACGCCATCAGCGGGCCCGACTGGGGAATACGATCCGGGTCCAGGGCACAGTCGACCGCATCGTTCATCTCGTTGACGTAACCGTGGGCGTGAAACTGCCGGGGCCTGGGGAAACNGGTGCCCTGGGCGGTGGGCAGTTTTTCGCGGAGCAGCAGGTCACCGACGGCGTTGGCGTCGGGCAGGAACAATTCGTTTTCGTTGTTGGGATTGATCCGCATGTCGTACTGCGCGAAATCGGTGATCACTCTCAGTTCGTTGCGGATGCCACTGACGCTGAGATCCGAACCGACGACCTCGGCCACGGTGTGGTCGTCGAACACAACGGTGATTCGTCCAAAGTCGTCCACGTTTTGTAGTACCCGGAAGTGGCGGCCGGACGCCTCGGGCTGGTGCTTGAGCACCTGCAGGGCCACGGCGTTGACCGAGACGGGACGAATCGGACGTCCATCCCGGATGATGCCCTCGGCCTGTTTCAGGTACAGGCAGGGACCCAGCGGGTGGCAGGCCTTGTTGAACAGGGCGCCCCCACCCGAGAGGGCGGGAGTGTCGTACGCGGGGGCGTGTGACCCCTGGTGGGCACAGACACCCTGCTGCCAGAGCACCCGACCCTGTCCCGTGGCNATGGCCTCGATGAGCACCTCGACCAGGCCTTTCATCCCGTCGACGTAGACAAAGTCCTCGGCGTAGAGCAGTCGGCTGCCGGAACTGGCCACCTCGTCGAGCACCTCGGCCAGGTAGTCCATCGACTCGCGTTTGCGGGTGGCCGCGTCGGCGGTGCGGTCCTCGGTGTAGCCGGGCCAGACGACCGGTGGTTTTTCCAGCACGATCACGGGCACTCCGGCCCGGGCGGCCTCGATCGTGTAGGGGCCGTGAGCGGCATTGGCNCAGGCGATGTTGTCGATGGTCGGTTGCACCGCCTGGAGCATTTCCTCGTGAGAGGCGTAGGCGGTGGCGACTCCGTGTGAGTCGGCGAAACGCTCGGCGTTCTCCATCCGGCCACTGGTGACTCCGGCCAGGCGGATGTCGACGCCGTTGCGGTGAGGGATCATGCCATAGGTTCGCGCGGTGTAGTCGCCGGCGAACCCGGTTCCATTGATCGTGACGTTNAGCGTGGTGGGGGCGGTCATTTCTTGGGGACTTTCGGNCNTCATGAGTGGACCGGCACGATGACCGACGACGGTCCGAATTGCAATCCGGCTGTTCGGTTCTCCGGCGGTCGCTTGGAATCGGCCCGTGCGTCGATCATGCTGCCGTATCGGCTTTCTTGCCCAGGAGTACGCACCAGTGGCTCTCTCCGACAATCGCAGACACCGCATCATCACCTTTTGCGCTCTCTACTTCGCGCAGGGGATTCCCTGGGGGTTCATGCTGCTGACGCTGCCGTCGTANCTGATCGACAAATACGGCGAGCACTTTGGAGACGAAGAAATCGGCGAGTTGAAGGCGATCATCCTGATCCCCTGGTCGTTCAAGTTGATCTGGGCTCCGATCATGGACAGTTACACGATCCGTTCCATGGGGCGACGCAGGNCCTGGATCATCGGTGCCGAGTTGATGATGGCAGTGACGCTGCTGGGATTGATTGGGCTGGGTGACCTGTCCGATCAACTCAAGCCGCTCCTGTTCATGTATTTCCTGCACAATTGTTTTGCGTCACTCCAGGATGTCTGCACGGATGCGATGGCCGTTGACCTGCTGCCCGATGATGAACAGGGACAAACAAACGGGTTGATGTGGGGCAGCAAGTTGGTGGGGAAGGCCGGGGGCGCCTGGGCACTTTCGCATGTCATCAACTGGGGGGGGATCGAAGCCTGCGTGGTCGTTCAGATCGCTTTGCTGGTCCTGATCATGGCTGTGCCGTTGATGATTCTTGAACGACCCGGTGAACGCTTTCTGCCCTGGTCGAAAGGGGAGCCGCAAGGAAATCACGCTGTCGACAGCCGCAACATGTGGACCACNCTGGCGCAGACGTTCAAGGCTTTTGGTCTGCCCACCCTGGCCATCTACGTTGTGTTTACGTTGGTGAAACTATTCGGCACCGGGATAAACGAGGTGGTGGTGAACACGCTTTACATCAAGCAATTGGGGTGGAGTGATATCGATTTCACCACGGTCAGTGGGCTGTACACGCTGGGCCTGGTTCTTGTGGGNGCATTCGTGGGGGGCTTCTGCGCGGANCGGTTTGGACGGCGGCTGGTTTTGCTTGCTGGCTTCGGNGGTTTTGCCNNGGTNGCGATCGTGTTCGCGNTGTCTCCCCACATGTGGGGAGAGCGATGGTTCACGACGTCGTACGTGCTCAGTTACGAAACACTGTCTGCTGTCGGTTCGGTTGGTTTTTTGTCGATGGCGATGCGGATCAGTTGGTCCACCGCTGCTGCGACAGTCTTCACGGTTTACATGACTCTCAGCAATGTGTCTCACGTCACAGGCAACTGGTTGGCCGGTCCGGTTCGATCGGCGACAACCGATTACGCCCTGTCGACCGGACTGGTTGGGGCCGAAGCCGAGTTGTTTTCCTACCAGTTGACCATCGGTTTTGCCGGTCTGGTCACGTTGCCGGCGTTGCTTTTGTTGTTGCGAGTCAGAACCTCGGAAGTGGATGCGGCCGAGGAGGGGCAGTCGGAGAGCCNGGCGNATACAAGTCAAGCCGACGCAATCAGTTCGTTCGGCGAGCATGATCATGATGATGACGGAATGAGTTCGATCGAATGACAACGACGAGTGTGCAGGTCGACAGCGGTCGGCTGAGAGAATTGACCGAGGCGGTGTTGTTGGCAGCCGGTTTCCGCGACGATGACGCGGCGTTGGTGGCCGAGGTGCTGGTCGAGGCGGATCTGCGGGGGNTCGATTCACACGGCGTGNCCCGCCTGGGCGGGTACCTGGAGATGATCGACGCTGGCCACATTCGGCCGCGACCGGACGTGACGGTCGAACGCGAATCGGGCGCAACGGCACTGCTGGATGGCGACAGCGGGATTGGTATCATCGCTGCCCGACAGGCGATGGACCGCGCGATCGCGCTCTCGGACGAATCGGGCATTGCTTGCGTGTCATTGCGAAACGTCTCGCACACCGGACTGTTGGGCTGGTACACGATGCGGGCGGCCCGGCAGGGNCTGATCGGGATCGCCATGAACAACGGTCCGTGCATGACTCCACCATTTGGTGGGATCGAGCCGGTGGCCGCGACCAACCCGATCAGCATTGCCGCACCCTCGGGTGGGCCTCACCCCGTCGCGCTCGACATGGCCACCACCACGGTGGCCGCNGGNAANATNCGGCTGGCCCGCAAACTGGGCCAANCGNTCCCGGCCGACTGGGGGCTGGANCGGGACGGGCANCCCTGCACNGANCCNGCCGAGGTGATCGACAACGGGTTCTACCAGTGGACGGGTGGTTACAAGGGCTTTGGCCTGGCGACGATGATCGAGATCCTCTCGGGGGTTCTCTCCGGTGGCCTGTTCGGACGGAATGTCCCGACACTGGTCAACTATGGACAGGACCCGTTGATCAGTAGCGGCTTTTATGTGGCCATCGATGTCCAACGGTTTCTGCCGTTGGAGGATTTTCGTTCGCGAGTCGACAGCCTGGTGGACATGGTGCGATCGACCGAGCCGGTTGATGCGGATCATCCGGTGATGGTGGCCGGAGACAAGGAACTGGCCTGCCGCGAGACCCGGCTGGAACAGGGGATTCCCCTGAGTTCGCAGGTGGCCGACGAACTGGACGGGTTGCTTGACCGTTTCGATCTCAGCCAGGTGGCTCGGCTTCGGTCTGGCTCGTGATCGGACCGTAGTGCTCGACCCGGCGGTTCTTCCCGAAGTGGAAGATGCCCTCCTTGTAGGGGCGTGTGGCGTCGAGGTCGCAGGTGTGGACGATCAGTTCGTCCTGGAGTGTCGTGGCCTGGGCGACGATCTCGCCAGAGGGGGCGATGATCATCGTCTGTCCCAACTGCATCACACCCTCCTCCTCGCCCGCCTTGGCGACGCCCACCACCCAGGCTCCGTTCTGGTAGGCGCCCGATTGCATCGACAGGCGGTTGTGGAATGGCACCAGTGGGTTCATCTCGGGGTAGTCGGGGTTGTTTGACGGCGTGTTGTAGCCCAGCAGGATCAACTCGGCTCCACGCAGGCCGAGCACACGGTAGGTTTCAGGCCACCGGCGGTCGTTGCAGATGCACATGCCGACGGTGCCACCGAATGCTCGCCAGGTGTCAAAGCCCAGGTCACCGACGTCGAAATACCGCTTCTCGAGATTCTGGAACGGGTGGTCCGGACGCGGTTCGCTGTAACCGGGCAGGTGGATCTTGCGAAAGCGGCCGATCTCGACTCCATCGGGACCGACAAGGATCGAACTGTTGAAATGCCGGACCTCCCCGTCGACCTCGGCCAGTTCGGCAAAGCCCAGGTGAAAGCCGACGCCCAGCCGACGGGCCTCGTCGAACAGGGCCTGCGTATCGGGGCCGGGAACGGCGGTCTCGAAATACGAATCGAGTTCGGCCGGATCCTCGATCAACCAGTGCGGGAAGAAGGCCGTCAGGGCGCACTCGGTGAAGACGACCAAGTCACACCCGCGCTGGTGCCCCTCCCTCAGCATCACGATCAGTCGTTCCAGGGCGTCGGCCCGGGACTGGTCGCGGGGAATGGGTCCGGATTGGGCAGCTCCGATGGTCAATTGTCGAGTCATGGTGTCAGTGTGTCTGTTCGGGATGCGGATTTCGAGGCGAGAGAGTGAGAGTGGCGGTGACGTAGACGAGCGTCGAGACGACCAGCCCGACGTAGACCTCGTGGAATTCCGTCAAGCCATTGCGTTTGGCAAGCCACCAGGCGATGACAGCCAGTCCTCCAGCGACCATCGAGGCAGTGGCTGCGGTGGCGTTTGGCCGATTCCAGTAGAGTCCCAAGACGAGTGTCGAAAGGAAACAGGCGGCGTAGAGTGATCCCGAGAACGCGGTGATCTCGACGATGTCGGCAAATGGGTTCAGTGCCACGATCATCGCGACCAGCGAAATGGCCACCACCCAGGATCGGGTATGGCCAATCGCGCGGGGATCGTCGTCTGAGAGCAGTTGGAGGTCGCGGGTGATGGCGCTGGCGGTGACCAGCAACACCGAATCAAGTGACGACATGGCTGCTGCCAGCAGCACCAGCAAAAAGAAACTGCTGGCCGTCGGCCCCAGAATCTCGGCCTGTCCAAGCAGGTAGGGGGTCAACTGGTCGGTGTCGGCGGTGATGGTGGCCGCCATTTCCGGTGGAACGATCGTTCTCGCCAGGGCCCCGACTGGCAACAGGCAGGCGTAAGTTACGGTGATCAGGATCGGGGCCACGATGCGGGCGATTTTCAGAGCACGTTCGTCCTTGAGTCCGTAGATCCTCGAGACCTGCCGGGGATCAACGAGCAGTTTCAGGCCACCGGCCAGACCGATTCCCAGTATCATCAACAGCGGGGTGGGGCCGTCCCAGGACACCAGTCGTGGATCGATCGACTCGAGTTGTTCGACCATCGGTCCCAGCCCTCCTCCCCGGGAGAGCACGGCGAAGATGATCAGCACGGCGCCCACGGTCATCAGCAGGCCCTGGACACTGTCGGTGAGCACGACCGAGCGGAATCCACCCAGCAGGGTGTAGGTGGTCACAACCACGAAGACAGCCACGGCCGAGACGCCGTAGCTGAGTCCGAGGAATTGAGAGAGCGCGACGGAGGATCCCTTGTAGATGGCGACAAGGTAGAGTCCCGAGGCAAGCAGGATCACGATGGCGGTGATCCGTCGGACCACCAGTGACCGGTAACGGGCTCCCAGGAAGTCGGCCACGGTCAGGGACTGGTATTCACGCGACCGGCGGTAAAACCGCGGTGCGACCACCAGCCAACTCAACCAGCACAACGGCCCATACACGCCGACTTTCAACCACCAAGCCAGTCCCGCTTCCCAGCTTTCTCCTGCCTGGCCGATGAAACTGTTGGTGCTGACAAACGTGGCGTAGAACGAGAAAGCAATCACGACACCACCGAGGCTGCGGCCGGCAATCAGGTAGTCGGACAACGAGCGGGTGTTCTTGGAACCTTCTCGTCCGTGATGCACCAGCAGCAGCAGGTAGGCGGCAATCAAGAACAGTCGGAACCAGGGCATTCCAAGAAGGGAATCTTGTGGCCGGCGGATGTCAACTCTGGGGGCTGTGAGTTGGCAATGTGGTGACGCCACGGTTGGTCCGTTGGCGACCGGCGTGCCACAATGTGCTTTTGTGAATTGTCCGAGGAACTGCAGTGATGCGTGAACTGCTGCCGGTGATGCTGGCTGCCATTGCCTGCCCACAACTTGCCACAGCGGCCCCGGTCGAATACCGATTGACCGACCCGGCGCTGGAAGTGGTTCCGATCGACAGTTCGCCGCGGGAATCGTTCCTGTCGATACGGGCCGATGCGTCGGGGCGATTGTTTGTCGGGGGACGTGAGGCGATTTTTGTCTACGAGCCGGACGCCGCCTCGGAATCCAGTGGACTGGGCAAACGGCGGGAGGTCTTTCGCTTTCCGGCCGATTCCTGGGTTTATGATCTCGAGATCCGCGGTAACGACCTGTACGCCATGACGAACCGGGCGTTGTACCTGTTGCCTGGGGCGGTTACGAAGCGGAGCGGGGTCCAGGCCAAACGACTGATCTGGGGCCATCCCGACTATCACCCGCACCAGTGCTTCCACGGCCTCGCCTGGGGGCCTGACGGTTACCTGTACCTGTCGCTGGGCGACATGCTGGTCTTCTACGGCGACTTCCGCCGTCCCGATCACTGGGGCCATTGGACGTTCTTTTGCCAGCCGGAAGGGACGAAAGTGCCCTACACGGGGGTCGGTGGCGTGTTGCGGTGTCGTCCCGATGGGAGCGACCTGCAGGTGGTGGCTCGTGGCACGCGGAACAGTTGTGGATTGGTGTTCGACAGCCGTTGGAACCTGTTCACCCACGACAACGACCACGAGGGGCTGCCCCTGGACTACGTGCCCGGCCGGTTGCTGCATGTCACGCCGGGAGCGGATTTTGGTTGGCCGCGGGGGTGGATGCCCACCAAGACTCCCGACCGTGCCGATCTGTTGCAGACCATGGTCCCGGACATGGGGCGGGGGGTTCCGGTCGGCCAGACGTATTACGACGAGCCCGGTTTGCCGGATCGGTATCGTGGCAACCTGTTGCTGGCTCGCTGGGGACGGCGTGCGGTGACTCGCTACGAGGTCCGCCGGCACGGGGCCACTTTCCAGGCCACCGAGCACGTGTTGCTGGAGGGGCTTGATACGGCCCGTCCGGTTGGAGTGGCGGTGGGACGCGGGGGCAACATTTTTGTGACCCTGGCCTACATGGCACACAACGAGGGCTCGCCGGTCTACCGCAGCGACCTGTTGATGATCCGTCAAAAGAAGACCGCCGGTCGAGGTGGGTTCCACGGTTTTGACATTCTCGAGGCGTCCTCGCAGAAGCTGTTTGCCGAACTGGGGCGAGGTGCCTCGTGGCCAGCGCGGCGAGCCTACGTGGAATTGGTCAGACGTGGACGGGACGCGGTGCAGGGAGTGGTTGGTCGTTTGAAGGCCACGAAATCGGATCGACCCGAGTATCCTCACCTGGTTTGGCTGGCTGCCCATTCGGCACGACATGGCTGGGTGGATCGCCGGAAGGTGGTCCCGCACCTGGTCGACCTGGTTGGTGACAGCAAGTCACCGGGCCGGGGAGTCGCGGCGCGTGCCCTGGCCGAGGTGTTTGGGGCCGAGGGAGACTTGAAAGGGTTCTGGGACCGCCAGTTGTCCGATCCGGATCCGCGGGTCCAGCAATACGCCGTGATTGCCCAGGCGTCCGGGCCGGCGCCCAGCCTGGCAAAGATTGCCAGTGGTCCGGCGCGTTCGGGTGATTCGTACGTGAGGCAGTCGGCGTTTCAGGCACTCGCCCGGCGCGGCTCGGTAAAACAACTTGCCGACTGGGCCGAGTCGAAGGACGAGCGAGTCCGCTTGGCCGCAGTCCTGGCCATCGGCACTCGCCTGACGATTCCGCCAGCCGTGGGAGCCTTGCGACCGGGGTTGCCATTGGGGAAATGGCCCAACCAGAAGGTCTACAGGGTGACCTACGTGGGCCAGACGGTTGATCTGCGGACGCTGGGACCCGTTGGTGTGTTCTCCACGGCCGACCACTGGAAGGCGGGCAACCGCAGTTCCGAACAGGAGACGTTGTTCTCGCTGTTGATGGCCCGGTTGTCTGACGGGTCCGAGGCGGTGCGGTTGCAGGCAGCTCACTACCTGTCACTGACTCGGGACGCGCGTTCGGAGCCTCGGGTTGCCGAGGTGCGTCGCCAGAGTGAACGTGAACGGTTGAAACGGGCACCGATCCGCGGAGTGGGTGAACTCTGGGTCACCGGTCCCTTTGACGACCGCAATGCCGGGTTCAAAACGGTTCATCCTCCCGAAACCGGGGCTGTCGATGTGGCCGGTCGCTTCGAGATCGGGAAGAGGATGGTGAAGTGGGAAAAACTGAAGCCAATTCGGATGTTCAATTTTCACATGAAGTACGGCGACACCGACGGATCGTCCTGTTACGCCTACCTGAGGCTGATCAGCCCTCGTCGACAACAGGTGTTGTTGACTCCCGGCTCCGACGACGGGTTGAAGGTCTGGGTCAACGGTCGAGTCGTACACGAAAATGACATTGCCCGAGGTGGCCTGCCGTTGCAGGACGTGGTTTTTGCCGAGTTGCAGCCCGGCAGCAACGAGGTGTTGTTCCGAGTTCGCAATNTCGTGGGCGAACACTGCCTGTACCTGCACTACCGGTCACTGGGAGGATCGATCCAGGCGACGTTGCCCGAGCCACTGGACGCCGGTGGATTGGCGGCCAGGCTGAAGGAAGGTGCCGCGGGAGGCAAGCAGAAGCTTGACGCNGCGTTCCTGGATGTCGACTGGGTGAAGGAGGCGGCTGGAGGAGACAAGGTGCGTGGGAAGAAGCTGTTCTCCGCATCGGGAATCGGGTGTGCCAAGTGCCATGCTGCGAAAGGGTTGGCTGCGGTGCCCGGGGCGCCCAGCCTGACCGGTGCGGGCAAAAGGTTTACGGTGCCGTACCTGGTCGAGAGTGTCCTGTTGCCCAATCGCAAGATTTCACCGGTCTTCCGGTCGTCGGTCATTGTCACCGGCAATGGAAAGGTGGTCACCGGATTGGTGGTCGGTGAGACGGGCGAAGGAGTGACCGTGCTGACGCCCGAGGCAAAACGGGTCGAGATCCGTCGCGGAGATATCGAGGAGCGAAAGACACAGAACGTCTCGGCGATGCCTGCCGGGTTGGTCAAGACGCCACGTGAACTCCGCGACCTGCTGGCGTACCTGCTGGCACAATGATCGGAGAGGAAGCGATTCAGGCGAGTTCGGCCGGTCGTTCGGCTTCACCGAAACGCTTGATCGGGACACCTGCCCGCTGTAGCAGTGCCAGGTGCAGTCGTGACATCGACATCTCGCGGCGCGGCTTCAGCAGCCGTCCGCCGCGGATGGTCCCGCCGCCGCCACCGGCCAGCAGCAACGGCAGGTTCTCCTCGGCATGCGCGTGGCCGTCGGCGAGGCTCGANCCGTAGACGATCATCGAGTTGTCCAGCAGCGTCCGGCCGTGCTCGTTGATGGATCTGAGTCGCCCGAGGAACCAGGCCAGTTGTTCATGGTGCCAGCGGGTGACCAGGTTGTACATCCGCTTCTTTTCGGCTGCCGACCGCCACGACGTCATNCCGTCGTCGTCCTCGGTCTTGCCGTCGTAGTCCTTCCAGTGAGACAGGGCGTGCCATGTGCCTTTGACCCCGTCGAGGAAATTGAAGTAACGATTGCTCTGGCCGTGGTCGAGCATGAAGGTCGAGATCCGGGTGGCATCGGCCCAGAAGGCCAGCACGATCATCTCGAGCATCACCCGGACGTACTCACGGTGTGATTCAGGGATTCCCGGTCCGGGCCGGACCAGTTGTTGCTTGAGGGCCGGAGAGCGATTGGTCTGCCGGTCGGCGAATGCCAGCCTCCGTTCGACGCTGCGGATCGACTCGAGATACTCGTCCAGTTTGCGCCGGTCGGCAAGGCTGCCTCGCCGCTTCAGTGACCGGGCATCNTCGCGGACCAGGTCGAGCACGGATCGCTCGACGGTTGATGTCCGACCGCGGCGGAACATGCGATCGAAGATGGCCCGGGGTTCGATGTCGCGGGGAGCGGGCGTGTTCGAGGAGGTCCACGAGAGCGTGTTGCGGACCAGGCTGTTGCTGAAAAATCCCTCGCCCCTCAGGGAGAGTTCCAGTGATGGCAGGAGCGTTTTTTGTCCGATTGTCCTGGCGGCCAACTGGTCGGCCGAGACTCCGCCGGCATCGATTCGTCGTCCGTTGTAGTCTCCGGCGGTCAGCCAGGTCGCCGTGCCAGCACCGTGGCCATTTCCCTCNGGAGTCCACATGTTGCGGATCACCACCAGTTGGTCCTGNAANGGTGCCAACGGTTTCATCCAGCGATTGAGTGAACCAATTGTTCCCCCCGCATCAACCGCTTGCGGATCCCAGGCCCCGCTGGCCACGCCATTGGGAAAGTAGAGGTAGGCCAATCGTCGTGGTGGCCTGGTTGTTTCGTTGCCTGTTTCGGCAGCATCGGTGCAGGGACTCATCACGTCCAGCAACGGCAGGGCGATGGCCGCACCGGTGCCCCGGAGCATGGTCCGCCGTGAAATGGCGTAAGGGTGCGTCATGGCGACGACTCGGTCGATTGCCGTTGGCGGTTTCGGAATGGGTAGCTGCGAATGATGGCTCGGATCAACGTCCCCAAACGGAACTCGTCANCCGCGAGCGTCTTTTGGATCGATTGCACTGCCGTCTCGTCATAGTACTCCAGTTGTCGTCCCAGGGCGTAGGCCAGCATCTTGCGGATGACCTGGTTGACCAGTTGGTCATGCCGCTTTTGGAGCAGCACTCGTCTTAGACCCGACGGTCCGGTGAACCTTGGGCCCTCGGGAAGNGAAGCGGTGGCATCGATCGTGCGGCGACGTCGACGGGTTCGCCAGCGTCCGAACCAGTCGTAGTTTTCCAGGCTGAGGCCGAGGGGGTCGATGGTGTCGTGACAGGCGCCACACCGACGGTCCTCGCGGTGGAGTTTCAGTTTTTGACGTCTCGTGAGTTGGGATCTTTCGGCCAGGTCCTCGGACAACTCGTTGGCCCCGGGGGGTGGGGGCGGGGGAGGCGTGCNGAGCAAGTCGGCCAGGATCCAGCGGCCTCGGTTGATCGGGCTGGTCCGGCCGGGGAAGGAGGTGACAGCCAACAGGCTGCCTTGTCCAATCAGCCCGCCTCGTCGATCGGTCTTCAATTCGACCCGACGCATTCGTGATCCTCGCACGTTTCCGATCCGGTAGAAATTGGCCAGTTCCTCGTTGAGAAACGTGTAGCGGGCGTCGATCAGCCGGGAGATCGGCTGGTTGTCGCGGACCAGCGAGACAAAGAACATTGCCGTTTCGGCCCGCATGGCGGCCATGAGCGTTTCGGTGCACCAGGGGTTGTCGATTGGATCGGCCCGAATGCGGGTGCCCAGGTGCACCGATCCCAGCCACTGTCCGGCGAACCGGGTGCCCAGCGTTTCGGCGCGGGCGTCGGCCAACATCCGGGTGATTTCGGCTTCGAGACTGTCGGGNTGATCGAGGGTGTCCTGATCGGCGAGCCGTGTGAGTTGTTCGTCGGGCATCGAGGCCCAGAGGAAGTACGAGAGCCNTGAGGCGAGGTCGTGATCANTGATGGCCGTCGAGGCGGTGCCGCGGGGCGGCGTCTCGATTTTCATCAGGAACGATGGGGAGACCAACGCGGCCTGCAACNCGGATCGGATCGCCTGGTCGAAACTGGATCCNTCCCGGCGGCGTGCCAATACGGCGGAGATGTAACGTTGCCGGGTGGCTTCAGGGACGGGATGCCGAAAAGCCCGTGGAAGAAAACGCCCAAGGATCTCGGAGGCCGCTTTTCTGTCACTGACGTCCTTTCCCGGTCGACGGACCAGGATTCTCGAGACCGCCTTGCGTTGAGCCTCTGTCTTCGGCTCAAGCGGCAGGGCCTGGTTGATGACTTTNTCGGCCGCGCCCANGTACCGNTCCATCAGGGTGGGTTGCAGGAACAGCGTGTTGGCACTGTTGTCGAAACCGCTGGTGCCGCTGAGTTCCGATGGNAACCGNGTGGCGAGGCGGACGTCGATTCCGAACAGGTCGCCGACCGTGTTGTCGTACTCGTGGTGGGTCAATCTCCGTGTTGGTTCGTCGCCGGGATTGTTGATTGTCGAATAGTCGAATTCGTCGAGTTGGACACGGATCCAGGCAACCAGGCGTCGTCGTGTGGCCGTGTCGGGTTGTTCCTCGTCCTCGGGTGGCATGAACCGATGACCAACCAGGAAAGCGATGTTGTTCCAGGTTTCTCGATCGCGGACCAGTGGTGTGCGCTGCAGTGCCGTTTCCAACTGCAGCCCACCCTCGCGATTCTTCGGTCCGTGACAGCCGGTGCAGAACTGTTGCAGGATCGGCAGGATGTCGCGGGTGGCCTGGAGTCCGCGTGCCTGTTGACGATCGGCCGAGGTGATTGCCAGTGGCCGGTGGGTTCGGGACGTCTTTCGCACCGGTTCGGCGGATGTTGAGGCGGTTGTCCCGAGCAGGCACATCGTGAACAGGGCGAGTCGCATACGCACCGGAGGTCGTACGGGAACAGGAACCGGAAATGGTTGTTCGGATTGTAGTCGTCGCTTTCTTCACCGGCCAACGGCCGGGCAGTTGGCCGGGGCCTGTCGACCCGGACGGGNTTCCGCCGTACGATGGAGAGGGGGATTTGAACAGGAGGTTGCGGACTTGGCGTCATCGGCAATGAACCAGTGTCGTGCAATCGTCCTGGCCCTGGTGCTGGCCGGTGGGACCGTACGTGACGGGGTGGCCGAGGTGCCATTTCCCGAGCAGATTGACCGGATCATCGATGCGGCACACCGCCGAGATGGGCTGAAGTCGGCCGAGGTGTCCGACGATGCGGAGTTCGTGAGACGGGTGTACCTGGACCTGGCGGGAGTGGTTCCGACTGCGTCCCAGGCCAGGCAGTTTTTCGAGGATGAGGCCAAGGCAAAACGAGAACGTTTGATCGATCGGCTGGTGGTGGCCCCGGAATTCTCGTTGCAGATGGCTCGCGTTTTTGACGCGATGCTGGTGGAGCGNCGTGTGGCCACGATCCGCTCATACGACTTCAAACCGGCCGATTGGCAGGACTGGCTGGCGACGGCATTCCGACGGAACATCNCGTGGAATCGCTTGTCNGCGGTCTTGCTTGNGAGCGACGGGACAGATCCCTNGGAGGCCGCGGCGGCGAGATTTTACCTGGTNCGGGATGTNGAGCCCCACCTGGTCGCCCGGGACATCGGCAGGCTGTTTTTGGGCANGGATCTTCAGTGTGCTCAGTGTCANGATGATCCACGGATCAAGGCCTTCCGCCAGGCGGACTACTACGGCCTGTATGCGTTTGTCAGTCGATTGAAGCACTTTCGTGACGACAAGAANAAGGCGAATTTCGTGACCGAAAAGGCCGCCGGTGATGTGTCGTTCACGTCGGCTTTTAGTGGGGAGATGGGCGAGACCAATCCNAGGTTGCCCGGNGGCGAGATGATCGCCGATCCCCCGCTGATCAAGGGCAAGGAGTACTCGGTCAAGCCGGAGAAGGGCCAGATGGGANTTCCGGCCTACAGCCGGAGGCAGTTGTTGTCGCGNCAGTTGCCTCGCAAGCAGACAACCGGCTTCTCCAGGAACATAGCCAATCGTCTCTGGGCCATGATGCTTGGCCGTGGCCTGGTTCATCCGCTGGACATGCACCACCCAGNCAATCCCCCGTCCCATCCCGAGTTGCTCGAGCGACTTGGCCAGAGGCTGGAACAGACCGAATATGATATCCGGGGACTGTTGCGAGAGATTGCGCTCACGCGGACCTACCAACGTTCGAGCCGGTTGCCGGCCGGAGTGGATCCGAAGCGACCATCCNGGCCGTCAGAGTTCACGGTGGCCGCCTTGCGTCCGTTGACCCCGGAACAACTGGGGTGGAGCATGCTGCAGGTCACCGGGCGTTTGCCGTTGCGGGTTGAACGGTTTGAAAGAAAACTGCGAGAAGCCAGCGAACAGAAAACCGGCAAGAAAGCCAAGACGGAGCCAGCCTCGCAGGAAACCAGCCCCGGGTCTTCGGCTGGTGCCGGTGAGGTGGAGGAACGCAGTTGGCAGGCGCATCGCCAGGCGTACCGGGAACTTGGCAGGGAACTGGACAGCCTGGTCACCGTATTTTCTCGATTGCCCGGTCAGCCGGACAACGGTTTTCAGCCGTCGGCCGACCAGGCACTGTTCCTGCTCAACAGCGAACAAATGGTCAAGTTCACCACGGACTTTCAATTGCTNGATCAGTTGACNGCCCTGNCGGGCAAACCCGGTGANTTGTCGAATCAACTGTATCTCTCGGTACTCTCTCGCTTGCCCGACGACGAGGAACAGCAGGAGGTGAGGAAACTGCTGCAGGGGGACNAGAATCGTGAGCAACGTCGCNAGGCGATCCGGCGGATCATCTGGGGTTTGCTGCTCTCCGCAGAGTTTCGTCTGAATCATTGATTTCCAGGAGTACGGTTTTGCAGGATCAGCGATCACAGCGGCGACCCGACCCGACGGGCCATTGCCAGGCCCCACGGCAATTCTCGCGTCGTGGGCTGCTGCAGAGCACTCTGGGGGGTGCCGTGGGCCTGACGGTCGCTGGTGAGGGACTCGCGGCAGCCCCCGCGGTCCCGCCTCCGCGGAAACTGTTGCTGCTGTTTCTGTCAGGTGGAGCAAGTCAACTGGAGACCTTCGACCCGAAACCGGATTCGAAGTACGGCGGTCCGTTTCGTCCGATTGCCTCGTCGGTTCCCGGGGTGCAGGTTGGTGAGTTGTTGCCTCACACTGCCCGAATCCTGAACCGATTGGCTGTGATTCGCAGTGTCAACACAGGTGAGCGAAGCCATTTTCGAGGTCACTACCTGTTGCAGTCGGGCCGCAAGGTGCCGGGATATCCTGTGCTGGGATCGGTGATGGCCCGTTTGCTGGAGCGGCCCGGAGACGAATTGCCTGGTTACGTGACGCTACGAAGGCAGAATCCCCAGGCTTACACCGATGTCGGTGATGCCGGGTTCCTGGGCCCGCGTTACGAGGGGGTGATGCTCATCGATGGCAAGCCACCGGCGAATATCGTTCGACCCAAGTCGCTTGATGTTGCCTCGGAAAAGAAACGTGACCACATTCGTCGGTTGACCAACCGGAGGTTCCTGGAAAGGCGGATTCCCGGTGCGATCCAAGCCTATGCGGACAGCTATCGAAAGGCTGCTGCATTGATGCGACGACGAGACGTTTTCGATCTTGAGCAAGAATCGGCGGCAGATCGGCAACGATACGGGGAGCACCACTTTGGCCGGAATTGTCTGTTGGCCCGGAGATTGCTGGAGTCGGGAGTTCACTGTGTGAAGGTGGCCCATCATGACTGGGACGCTCACTTCGAGAACTTCCATTGGCAGCGTCAGCGGTGCCTGGAATTCGACCGGACCTTCGCGACCTTGATGGATGATTTCCGTGACCGGGGACTGTTGGAGGAGACCCTGGTGGTGATCGTGGGTGAGATGGGACGCACACCACGGATCAACTACTACGGGGGGCGGGATCACTGGGGGGATGCCTGGTCGATGGCGTTCGCGGGATGCGGGATCCGGCCGGGTGTCGTGTTGGGAAAGACCAACGCCCTGGGGACCGAGGTGGTCGATGGTGCGGTCGATGCGGGGGATCTGTTCCACACCATCCTGGCCGCGATGGGCCTGGATTCGACGGGAAATCACCAGGTTGGTGGACGTGACAATCCGATCGCTGACCCTGCCTCCTCGGTCATCAAGGAGGTGTTGTCTTGATGGTGTTTTCTGGTGAAAAATTGGATCCCGCTGCCACCAGGCGATTGCGGGAATTCCCTCACGAAACGCCGCTGATGTCGTGCGTGGTCGATCCGACCGGCCGCTGGTGCTTTGCCGGTGGCCGCAGTCGCCGGGTTTATGTCACCGGGCTCGACACGGGGACAACCCGCTCCCTGGAGGACCACGAGAGTTGGGTGGTGGTTGCGACACGCTGGAGCACTCCGGGGGTGCCGGTGAAGTCACCGGCCTCCGAATTGACACCGCCTCCACCACCGGAATCCCGTGATCTCCAGGTGGCGGCGACCCGGTCGACGGCGTCGGCTCAAACACCGCGAGAGAAATCGTTGGTGGTCACCGGTGACCTGGTCGGTCGGTTGATCTGTTGGGACACGCTGGGAGATTGGCCCGTGGTCCGGTGGAGCATCGAGACCGGGCACGGGACACTGAGAAGCGTTGCGATTTCCGGGGACGGGCGGCTGGTGGCCACCGGCGGGGGCGATGGCGTGGTTCGTCTCTGGTCACTCGCCGACGGAAAATCCATCCGGGAATTGGCCGGTCACACCTGCCCGGTGTTTAGCACCGCTTTTCATCCCGACGGAGTCCACCTTCTTTCCGGAGACCGGGGAGAACAGAAAATCAGGCAGTGGGACTACCGGGCTGGCAGAGAGGTCCGGGAATTCGACGCGAAGGACCTGTCGAACTACAAGGGGGGGACGGACATCAATTATGGGGGCGTGCGGGACCTGGCATTTTCTCTCGATGGAGAAATCGTTTTTTGCTGTGGACGCGACAGTTATGCCCGCCCGGGCCTGGTGTTGCAGTTCGACTGGGAGACCGGTCAACAGGTCCGCAAACAGGTGTCAACGTTCACCAACTCGATCTTTCATCACCTGGTGTTTCACCCGCAAGGTTTCTACCTGGCAGCGGGAGTGGGAGCCCAGACGGGAGAGATCTGGTTCTGGAAGCCGGATGCGGACGAGAAACTGGCCAGCCTCAAGGTGTCGGGACCCGCCTACGGGATGGACCTGCACCCCGATGGGCGTCACATCCTCGTTGCCCAGATGGGCGGCCCCCGGACCTACGGGGACCAGGGCACCGTGGGGTTGTACGAGATGCCACCAGCAGGCTAGGTGGCCGAGACCACAGTTCATCCGTTCCAGGCGTCTCTGAGAAACCGGAGCCAGTTCCCGTTGAGGATCGCTGCGGTGGCTTCGGTCGAGTACCCGCGTTTGTCGAGTATTCCGACGAATCTCTGCAGGTCCGCGATTGTGTCGAGGTCGGCCGGGAATTCGTCGGTGCCGACCCCTCCATCGAGATCGCTGCCGATGGCGACGTGTCTGTGGTCGCCGGCCATCTGGC
>PBOU01000060.1 GCA_002724415.1 Planctomycetaceae bacterium | reverse complement strand
GCAGCGGCCCGGGATCGTTTTTACGTGGGAGACATCGCCGATGAACTCGAGAAGTGGTACATCGCGGTGGGCTCGTTTCTTCGCAAGAAGGACCTGGCAGCTCATCGCACTCCGCTGGAGGACCCGGTGACGGTGTCCTACCGTGGCTACCAGGTCCACAAGTGTGGTCCCTGGACCCAGGGCCCCTACCTCTGCCAGACGCTGTCGTTGCTGGAGGGCTACAACCTGAAGGCGATGGGGCATTTCTCGGCGGACTACCTGCACACGGTCGTCGAGGCCTTGAAGTTGTCGATGGCGGATCGGGACGAATTCTACGGCGATCCGAAGTTCGTCAAGGTCCCGTTGGCCCGCCTGCTGTCGCCCGGATATGCCAGGATGCGGCGGTCGTTGATCGATCCGAAGCGGGCGTCGCTGGAACGTCGACCCGGAGATCCTTTGGCCATGCGGGCCTTGCGAGGTCCGCAGGTTGCATCCAATCGCAGCTACAAGATCGTGGTGCAGGACACGACGACCTGCCTGGCGGCGGATCGCTTTGGCAATGTCGTTGCGGCAACCCCGAGTTGCAACCTGGTGGGCAANCGTCCGGGGCCNCCGGGTGTGACACAGGGAAACCGTCTGAGGTCNCTCAACACGACGCCCAANCATCCCAACCGGATTCAGCCAGGAAAGCGTCCGCGGATCACGCTGACGCCGACCCTGGTGACACGTGACGGTAAGCCGGTGATNGCTGTCAGCGTGGCCGGAGGTGACCTGCAGGACCAGGTGACTTTGAATGTGCTGTTGAGCCACATTGATTTTGGNCTGGCGCCCCATGAAGCTGTCGTCGTGCCGCGGTTTGCAACCAGCCATCACCAGGGATCATTCGATCCCAATCCCGATCGCAATGCCGCATTCCTGTCGCGTGGGGGGGTGACCCTGCACAAGGATGTTCCGGAGTCCGTCCGCGATGAGTTGACGTCGCGTGGACACAAGTTGCGAGTGGTTGGCGGCGCAATCGCTCATCCGGTGATGTTGGTTATTGACCGCAAGAATGGAATCGTTCACGGTGCAGGAGATCCCCGGGTGGGGCGTTCCGTGGGCGTGTTGAAGCCGGTGCCCTGACCGGATGGTTTGCACATCNCGGTGGGTGCACATCTCGAGATCACCAGTTTCTTGCCGGACCTGTCAATTCCCCAGTTGACCTCGTCTCATGCCTTTTGAATCCCAAGCCTCGGGTCGCCGTCGTGGACTGACGCTCGTCGAGTTCCTGGTGGTGATCGTGATCATTGTTGTGTTGTTGACGATCCTGTTTCCGGCCATTCACAGTTCTCGAGTGGCGGCGCGTCGTGTCGAATGCCAGAACAATCTCAGGCAACTGGGCGTCGCGTTGCACAATTATCATGATCTCCACGACACACTTCCATCGGGTTGGACGGGGGTGACCGGGGGGCAGCCGGTGGCGTTGGGTGGACCGGGCTGGGGCTGGGGATCCCAGTTGCTGCCGNACCTGNACNAGTGGCNGGCAGCTCAGANTGCGCGTTTTGATTTGCCCATTGGGTCTGTCGAAAACCAGCGGTTTCGCGAGTTGGAAATCAGCACCTTCCTGTGTCCGGACGATTCGTCGGAGACAACCTGGCANCACTCCGGACACAAACTGTTGGCACTCACGCTTGCCACGTCCAACTATGTTGGTGCCTTCGGATCCCGTGGCTGGACCGTTGAGTCTGCCCAGCGTGTGGGAGAGTCACTCGATGGCGATGGCGTGTTTTATCACAACAGCAGCACCCGGTTCATTGACGTCACCGACGGGCTCAGCCACACGGTGGCGATTGGCGAACGTGCCCACGACATCCTGAGGAATCGTTACTCGACCTGGGTTGGAGTCGTTCCNGGAGTGCCTGAGGCGATCTCGCTTGTCGTGGGGGTCGGCGAGATGTCTCCGGACTCACAAACCACNTCGGTTCGAGGCTTCAGCAGTGCCCANGGGAGNGGAAGCCATTTCCTGTTCGGTGACGGCCGTGTGCAGTATGTCGACGGTCGTGTTGACGGCGACATCTTCGGCNGGTTGCTGTCTCGAGCCGGCGCGGAATTGACACCCGGGTTCTAGTGATCCAATNGCGTCCGTCGACGTTTACCGGAGCACGAACTTCAACGATTCGCTGGCCTTCTTGTTTCCGTGCAAGTCGGTGACGGTCAGCCTCAGCACGTATTGTCCCAGGGCCAGCGTGCGAGGGAATTTGAACTCGTAGTTGTGGAAATAATCTCGCCGCGTGGTGCGGCAGATGTCAGGCGTGACGCCGACGGGGATCTCGTGAACGATCTGGCCGTCGCCGGATACTTCGCGAATGGTGATCATCGATTTCAGTAGGGTCTCGTGGCGCCCGTCGTCGGTCGGGCGACTGGTGAAGTTCTCGACCTCGACGTACAGCAGCACGCCCTGCCCGGGGCTGAACGCGTTTTTCTCGAACGGCTCGTAATCACCAAAGGTCTGGATCTGTCGACACAGCGCGAGGTGGCGGAGTTTCAGGTCCGCCCGGGGCTGCAGGCTGCGGATGGCATCGTCGAGTTGTTCGATGGTCGTGGTGGCCCGTTGTCCCGGTTCCGGCATGGTCGTGGTGTCGAAGTAGTTGACCTGGGCCCAGAGGAGTTTCTGCAGGAATTCTTTCTGGGTGTTGTCGATTCCAGGGATGGGCTCCAGCGCGTCCTGGGGGCGGTCGCCGATCAGCGAGAGAAGCCTGAGAGAGACCTGGTTCCTGACGTACGACTGGTTCTGTTCGGGAGTGGTTCCCGGGCCAAGTTCATTGACCTGCGCGTGTGCCGTGTCGATCAACTGGTTGAGAGCCGAGTCGACCTGGGACTGGGTTGCTGGGTTGGGAGGGACGCCGCCGGTCCACAGCGGTGGCAGGGGGGCGATCAGCCGACGCGCCATGTCCGGGACGTTGCCAAGATCTGGCAAGGCCAATCGTCCGGGGACTCCCATCAAATCGTCGCTGGGCGGATCTGTGGCCAGNGGGCTGCGACTGAATCCGGCGCCCTGGATGATCGGTCCGTTTGCGAGTTGGTCTGTTGTTGGTTTGTCGTCGGCGACGGCATCCAATTCCGGCTCGAGTTCCTCGCCGCCGGTCCGATTCACCACGGTGTGGACCTGGCTACGGAGACGCTCGGCGAGATTGTCGGTCAGGGGCGTCAGGTCCGGATCCACCTTGGTCAATCGGCATCCCGTTCCGCTGACAACAAGTGCCAACAGCAAACCGGTGAGGCCGAGTGTCGGGAGTTGACCGAGAGATGGACGGAAATTGAGCATCAGCGGTTGGAACCGCGGGACTGTGGGAAAAGGGACGGTCCCCGGAGGACCGTGTGATTGAGTGTGAGGGCGCGGACGATAGTGCATCGCAGTTCACTCGACAAGGTCGGCTGTTGGTGTCGCAGCGTGGAAAGACGGGAGACCCTGGATCGGGCAGGCTGACAGGATCCGTTGAGACGAGGTGAGTTGGAGGACCCCGGCTTCACAAACAGGGGCTGGGACCGCACAATCTAGGACCCAATGCCAATCCACTACGCAGACAGGCTCGACGACGCGGTTCGCCGGAAGGGGACGCCAGCACTGGTCGGTATCGACCCGCGACTGGACCTGCTTCCCGCCGAGGTGCTCGAGCGTGCNCAGCGGACCGGTGGGGACCGGGACCAGGTGGCNGCTGCTGCGTTTGAGGAATTCTGCTTTCGCCTGATTGATGTCGTGGCACCGTTGGTGCCGGCCGTCAAGCCACAGGCGGCCTTCTTTGAACANCATGGTCCGGCCGGGGTGGCGGTGCTGGGCCGAGTGATTCGCCAGGCCCGGAAGGCGGGCCTGGTCGTGATTTGTGACGCCAAGCGGGGTGATATTGGATCAACGGCCGAGGCCTATGCATCCGCTTACCTTGCGGGTGACGACCCTGACGCGGCACCGTTTGCCGCGGACGCTCTGACGGTCAATCCCTACATGGGGNCAGACACNCTGACCCCGTTCGCCGAGACCGCTGCGACTCGCGGCGGTGGTCTCTACGTGCTGGTCCGAACGAGCAATCCCGGGGCGGGAACATTCCAGGACCTGTTGGCCGACGGCCAGCCCGTTTATCGACACGCCGCACGGATGGTCCAGGAGTTGGCTCGTTCGTCGATGGGAGACGGGGGCTACGGGGCGATCGGGGCTGTTGTCGGGGCAACGTATCCCCGCGAGTTGGCCGAGTTGCGGGAGACGATGCCGGAAGTGCCGTTGCTGGTTCCGGGCTACGGGAGCCAGGGAGCGGGAGCCGGTGATGTTGCTGCCGCGTTCGGCTCCGACGGACTCGGTGCGCTGGTCAACAGTTCCCGGGGAATTAACTTTGCCTACCGACGAGAGCCGTTCGAGCAGGAGTTCGGAGAACCTCGCTGGGAGGAGGCTGTCGAAGCCGCCACGCGGCAGATGATCGTCGACCTGGCCGGGTCGACTCCGGCTGGAGTTCTGCGATGAGGACCGTCCCCGAGCGGGACATGCGTCGAGCCGTGAGGCATCTCCGGCGAGTGGATTCCGTGATGGCGGACATCATCGATCGGGTGGGCCCGATCGACATGGTGTTGCGGCGTGGCCGGTTTCGAACACTGGTTCGTTCCATCGTTGGCCAACAGATTTCGACATCGGCTGCACGTTCGATCAACGAGCGGGTTCGCCGGGCGGTCTGGCCCCGATGGGTGACACCCGAAAGCCTCGGGGAATTGTCGGATGAGGCACTCCGCGGACTGGGCGTCTCGCCCCAGAAGATCGGTTACCTGCGGGACCTTGCCGTTGCGGTCGACTCGCGTCGGGTTCGGCTGGAACGAATGGATCGTCTGTCCGACGAGGACGTGATCACGGAACTGGTTCAGGTCAAAGGGATCGGCCGTTGGACGGCACAGATGTTCTTGATGAATTGCCTGGGACGTCTCGACGTGTTCGCTCCGTTGGACCTGGGAATCCGCGCGGGGATCCAACGGGAGTACCGGTTGCGGAAGATGCCCGATATCGATCGTTGCCAGAGGATGGCGCGATGTTGGGCGCCGTTTCGCTCGATTGCCTGCCTGTACCTGTGGCGGAGCGGCGACCTGGTGTCGTGATGTGAGCCGGTTCCTTGCGGATCACGTCACTTCTTGCCCTCGCCCTTGATCACCACGAGCTTGTGATTGGCCACGTCGTACTGGTACGTGTTTCCGTAGGGCAGCTTCGGGAGTTGCAGGTTGTTCTTCTTGACGATCTCTCGCATGAACTCCGCGTGGTCCTTCGGATAGTGTCCATGGACTGCGTTGTAGAGATTCAGGTGATGATCGACGGCCAGCTTGGTGACTTTCTCGGCCGCCGGACCGTAGGCCTCCAGGCCCGCCAGCAGGGGATTGGTGGCCTGGATTTTCGAATCGCTGACCTGCTTGCCCGCCTTGGGGTCGAATTCGCCAACCTCCTGCGTCCGTTGCTTGAAAATGCTCTTCTTGGGTCGCTTCGCCTCCACCTCCGGTTTTTCGGGGCCAGAGCAGCCCAGGCCGGTGATGATCAGGGTGGCCAGCAGTGTTCGGAGCGGATTCGAGACGGTCATGGGGCGGGTTGCTCGGCGTGGAGAAAACGTGCGGGTTAGGCAAGCACCACCACGCGGAATGACGACCAGATGCCGCGCGGCAAGCTCAACGCAGTTTATCCAGTCGGAATCATGTCGGCCAGACGCGGCCAGTAGTTCTGCGATTCGGCAGTTGGCGAGTGGCCAAAACAGGCAATTGGAGGCTATCTTGGTAGGTCTGGTAGTTCTGGTAAACAGGCGGCCGGATCCGTGGTGGAGTCGTTATTCGGTGACACTCCGAGAGAGTCCGTTCGAGATTCAGGGGAGACGACGATGATGGTCAGACAGATGCTGAAGAACATCCGACGTGGTGTCCGAGTGGCGTTCGTCACGTTGGCTGCCACCTGTTTGATTGGCTCCACGAATTCCGGGACGGCTCGCGCGGCAGAGGATGGCTTCGAGTCGATCTTTGACGGCAAGACGTTGAAGAACTGGGATGGCAACCCGAAGTTCTGGTCGGTCAAGGATGGGGCGATCACCGGGCAGACGACCAAGAGCAACCCGACCAAGGGCAACACGTTCATCATCTGGAAGGGTGGTGAGACAGGTGACTTCGAGTTGAAACTGCAATACAAGATCGTCGGCGGCAACTCGGGAATCCAGTACCGCAGTTTCAAGCTGCCTGGCAAGAACGATGGCTGGCGGATCGGTGGATACCAGGCTGATTTCGAAGCGGGAAACACCTACTCGGGAATCGTCTACGGCGAGGCGTTTCGGGGCATCTTGTGCAACCGCGGTCTGAAAACAGAATTGATTCGCCAGGGCGGCAAGTTCCAGGTCAAGACGATCAAGCGTCTGGGTGACAGCAAGCAGATCCAGTCGAAGATCAAGAAAGAAGACTGGAACGATTACCACATCTCGGCCAAGGGGTTCCACCTGATCCACCGGATCAATGGCGTGGTGACGGCCGATTGCACCGACAAGGACGCCAAGCAGCGTCGAGCGAAGGGTCTGCTGGCGTTGCAATTGCACGCGGGGCCTCCGATGACCGTCCAGTTTCGCAACATTCGCATCAAGCGACTGGGGAGCAAGAAGGCCGTGAGCCGATTTTCATTCCCAGAGCTTCCTTCCCTGCCTGAACTTCCCACGCTTCCGTCGGTCAGCAGTCTCGGCGATCTGCCGTCAGCCGATGAAACGGTCAATCGCGTGTCGGAAGAGGCTGGCGGAGTGACGACCGAGGCGGTTCGGACCTTCCTGGGCTTGCCCCTCGACGTTCACGATGCCGTGGTGGAGAAACCCACGAAACGCAATCTGCCACCGACAACGGTTGGTGGCGATGCGATTCGCACCGTCCGCTCAACCCGGGCGCGTGGCCTGCGATTCCTAGCCACGCCGTTGAGAAACGCGATTCGGTTTGCCGATGAGTCGATCCAGCAACCGAAAAAAAAAAGTCGCGCTGATCGCCGGCGTCCGTAGCCACGGCTACGGGGCTCACGAGCACAGGGCTGGCTGTATGCTGCTGGCCCGTGCTTTGAACGAGAGCGGTTTGCCGGTCGAGGCGTTCGTGATCTCAGAGGGCTTCCCTCGAGATCCCAGTGTCCTGGATGGAGTGGCCTCGATCGTCGTCTATGCCGACGGTGGTGGCGGTCACCCGTTGAACGCTCACATCGATGACTTCCGCAAGCGGATGGCTTCTGGTGTTGGCCTGGTCTGTATCCACTACGGCGTGGAGGTTCCCAAGGGGAGATCGGGAACAGCCTTTCTGGACTGGACCGGCGGCTATTTCGAGACGCACTGGTCGGTCAATCCCCACTGGACGCCCAGCTACAAGGCATTTCCCAAGCATGCGATCACTCAAGGAGTGTCGCCGTTTTCGATCAAGGACGAGTGGTATTATCACATGCGGTTCCGTGAGAAGATGGAGGGTGTCATCCCGATCCTGACGGACCTGCCCCCCAACACCACGCTCAAACGTCCCAATGGCCCGCACAGCGGCAACAAGTTCGTCCGTGCGGCGATCGCGAAAAAGCGATCTCAACACATGGCCTGGGCGCGGGTGCGTCCTGACGGTGGCCGCGGCTTTGGCTTCACCGGTGGACACGATCACTGGAACTGGGGACATGACCAGTTCCGCAAGTTGGTGCTCAATGCGATTGTCTGGACGGCCAAGCTCGACGTTCCCAAGGGGGGAGTGAGGTCGAAACCGTTGACGGTCGCGGATCTCGAGTCGAACCAGGACTACAAGAAACCTGGCAATTACAACCGGCTGCGGATCAAGCGGATGCTCGAGCAATGGAACGGTGCCGCTGGCGAGTGAGCCCCTTGGAAAGCCGACCGAGCGTCTCGTAGAATGCGCCGGTGACCACCTGGAGCTCATCCGGAGATTTTCTTGTGACGCTTGTTACCTGGCGATATCCCGTTCGATCAGCGGCCCTTGTGCTGTTCCTGGCCCTGCTGGCTGAGTCCGCTGCCGCGTGGGCCCAGGCCCAGTCCGGCGACGTTCGGGCTGCGAAGAACGCGGTGGCCGGCCTGGATGTGGCCCCGGGGGTGGAGGCAACCTTGTTTGCTTCAGAGCCGGCCATCACCAGCCTGACGAATATCGACATTGATGCTCGTGGGAGGGTGTGGGTGTGCGAGGTGGTCAACTACCGCAAGAATCGTGGACGTCGCAAGGCCGGTGACCGGATCCTGATTCTCGAGGACACCAACGGCGACGGCCGCAGCGACAAGCAGACGGTTTTCTACCAGGGCCGCGATGTGGACAGCGCGATGGGCATTTGCGTGCTGGGCAACCGCGTCATCGTGTCGTGTTCTCCCAACGTGCTGGTCTTCACCGACGTTGACGGAGACGACAAGCCCGATCGCAAGGAGATCCTCTTTTCCAAGACCGGCCAGCCCCAGCACGATCACTCGGCGCACTCTTTCCTGTTTGGCCCTGATGGGAAAATGTACTGGAATTTCGGCAACACCGGCGGGGCTGTTCACGACTACAAGGGGCAACCGATCGTCGACTTGGCCGGTCACACGGTGGTCGACAATGGTCGTCCCTACTACGGGGGGATGCCCTTTCGGTGTGACCTGGATGGTGGCCGCTTCGAGGTGCTGGCTCACAACTTCCGGAACAACTACGAGATCACCGTCGACAGTTTCGGCACACTGTGGCAAAGCGACAACGATGACGACGGCAACCGCAGCGTGCGAATCAACTTCGTGATGGAGTTCGGCAACTACGGGTACCGCGACGAGTTGACCGGAGCGGGATGGCGGGCGGCCCGAACCGGGATGCATGCCCAGGTCCCCGTCCGTCACTGGCACCAGAACGATCCTGGAGTGATGCCCAACCTGTTGCAGACAGGTGCCGGGTCGCCCACGGGAATCACGATTTACGAGGGCCGGTTGCTGCCAAAGGTCTTCCACGACCAGGTGATCCATTGCGACGCGGGGCCCAACGTGGTGCGGGCGTACCCGGCGACGGTGGATGGAGCCGGTTACAAGGCCCGTGTCGTCAACCTGGTCAAAGGGACGCGGGACAACTGGTTTCGACCGGCGGATGTCTGCGTGGCTCCGGACGGGTCGGTTTTTGTCAGTGACTGGTACGACCCCGGCGTCGGCGGGCACAATCAACGAGATCTCGATCGAGGCCGATTGTTCCGGATTGCGCCGGTTGGCCACAAGTACCGTCCTCCGAAGATCGACGTCTCGACGGTTGCCGGAGCGATTTCTGCTCTGAAGAACCCGGCCTTTTCGGTTCGCTACCTGGCCTTCACGGCTTTGCAGGCTGGCGGAGTCGAGGCGAGGACTGCGTTGCAACTGTTGGCTGGCGACCGGCAGGCCAACCCGCGGCACAGGGCTCGGGCGGTGTGGGTCCTGGGAAAGAGTGGTTCGGCTTCTCAGGCGGCCGACGTGGCCGAACGTGCGATGGCCGATGGGGACGCGGACCTGAGAATTGTCGGCCTGAGACTGGCTCGACAGATCGAATACGACATCATCACTGCGGTCTCGAGGTTGGCCGATGATCCATCGTCGCGAGTCCGTCGCGAGTGCCTGGTGGCCTTGCGGACGACGAAGTCCCCGGAGGTGCCCGCGCTGTGGGCGCGATTGGCCTCTGGCTACGATGGTGTTGACCGCTGGTATCTGGAGGCCCTGGGGATTGCCGCGGAACCCTGGTGGGATGCCTGCCTGGCTGCATGGGCCAAGCTCAAACCGGATGCGTTCGATTCGCCGGCCGGACGCCGGATCATCTGGCGGAGTCGCGCCACGGGAACGGCCGCACGACTGGCCGAGATCATTTCGGACACCAAGACGCCATTGGCCGACCTGCCCGGCTATCTCAGGGCACTGGATTACCAGCCTACCCATTTTCGCCAGGAGGCGGCCTTGGCCCTGGTGACCGGTGAGCACGGTGAGGACATCGAGAGATCGGGGCTGGTGATCCGTGAGGCGTTGAAGCGAGTTGGTGCGTTGGACTTGCGGACCAACCCGGAAGCCCGGCTGGCGATCAATCGCGTGGTCGAGCGGCAAAAGGGGACCCCGGGATTCGTGAGCCTCGTGGGGAGGTTTGGTCTGGCCGACCGCTACCCGGAACTCGCCCGGATGGCACAACGCCAACCCGACACGCAACTGGGGATTGACTCGGTGAGAGTGTTGTTGGCCAAGGGCCAGCGCGACCTGCTGGGCCGTGGACTCGCGGTGGGCAAAGAGGTCGAAACGACGGCGTTGGCCCGGGCGTTGGCCAATGCCTCGGATGCTCGTGCTGCCGCCGTGCTGGCCCCGTTGATCAATGATTCAAAACGCCCGTTGCCGGTCCGCCGGGAGGCGGTTCGTGGAGTGATTCGTGGGTCCAGGGGAGGTGCCAACACGGTGCTGGCCCGGGTTCGCAAGAAGACACTGCCGATGGAGCTTCGCCAGGCTGCTGGAGCGGCCCTGGTGACACATCCTGATGCGGGTGTCCGCAAGCAGGCCATCGCCTTGTTCCCCTCTCCGCCGTCCAAGGACAACAAGCCGCTGCCAACGATTGCCCAATTGGCCGGTCGCAAGGGCAATGCCGGGCGAGGGCAGAAGTTGTTCAGCACCACCGCCACGTGTGCAAAGTGTCACAAGGTCAATGGCCAGGGCAAGGAAGTCGGTCCGGATCTCTCGGGGGTTGGTCGCAAGCTTGGGCGTTCGGCACTCTACGAGTCGGTGTTGTTTCCCAGCGCGGGCATCAGCCACAACTACGAGTCGTACGTTGCGGTGCTGGCCGATGGGACCCTGGTCACCGGCCTGTTGATCAGTCGCACGCCCGAGAGCGTGACAATCCGCAATCCCGAGGCCATCGATCGAAAAATCGCAGTTGGCGACATCGAGGAACTCAAGAAACAGACGATCTCTCTGATGCCGGCGGACTTGCAGAAGTTGATGACGGCGGCCGACCTGGTCGACGTGGTCGAGTACCTGACGACATTGCGGGCGGCGATTCCGGCGGCAAAAAAAACGAAATGATCGCCAGGTGTGCTGTCGAAGATTCCCGTGGCGGACCGGCGTCGGTAGAGTAGTCGTCATCGAGCACTTTGGACCCCCGGACTATTTTTCAAGCACTCGTGATCATCATCGGGCGAGAAACGCCCAGGAGACGACCATGCCACTGACGCGCCGATTGATCCTGCCCCTGTTGTTGGTCGCATTGACGTTTTGCGTTGGTGCTCACAGCACCAACGCTGCCGACGTGACTGGATTTCGCGATACGGGAGGATTGGCCAAGAGCAAGGAAACCGGGTTGCCGGTCTCCTGGTCCTCGACGCAGAACGTGGTGTGGCGGACGAAGCTTCCCGGGCCGGGCACGGCCAGTCCGATTGTGCTGGGAGACAGGATCTACCTGACTTCCTACACGGGTTACGGGCTGGCTCCCAACCAGGGTGACCAGTCGGGGTTGAAAAGGCAGGTGCTGTGCCTGGAGCGGGCCGGTGGCAAGTTGATCTGGCGTAAGGAATTTGACGCCAAGTTGCCTGAATCGAATTACTCGGGTGGAAACAACGCCCGTCATGGATACGCGTCCAGCACCCCCACCACCGATGGCAAGCACCTTTATGTCTTCTTCGGCAAGTCCGGCGTCTTCTGTCTTGACCTGGAAGGCAAGGTTGTCTGGACATCGAGCGTGGGTGAGAAGACACGTGGCTGGGGATCCTCGAATTCGCCCGTGCTCTACAAGAACCTGTTGATCATCAACGCCAGTGTCGAGAGCGGTCGGTTGCTGGCACTCGACAAGTCGACCGGCAAGGAAGTGTGGACCGTGGGGCAAATCCGCGGATCGTGGAACACTCCGATTTTGGCCCAGGTGCCAGGTGGCGGGATCGAGTTGGTCGTCAGCCTGCCGCAACAGGTCCGCGGACTGGATCCGGCGACAGGCAAGCAACTGTGGACGTGCCAGGGAATTCCGGATCGTGGATACGTTTGCCCGAGCGTGGTGGCCGATGGTGGCGTCGTCTATGCGATCGGTGGTCGACAGAACACGGCGTTGGCGATCAAGCTGGGAGGTCGCGGTGACGTGACATCCTCGCACCTGTTGTGGAAGGCCAACCGGGGATCGAATGTCTCGAGTCCGGTCATTGCCGATGGGCACCTGCACTGGTTCCATGAGCGTCGTGGGACGGCTTACTGCCTGAATGCCAAGACGGGTGAAATCGTCTACGAATCGCGATTGGCGCCCCGGCCCGGGCTGGTGTACTCCTCGATTTTGCATGCCGACGGCAAGCTGTACTGCATCAGTCAGCACAACGGGACCTATGTCGTTGCAACGGGCCCGGAATTCAAGTTGCTCGCGCACAACACTTTTGCCGACGACGACAATCGCACCAACGCCTGCCCCGTGGCACACAATGGCCAGTTGTTGTTGCGGACCGATGGCTACCTCTATTGCCTGGGAAAGAAGTAGGCCGACCATGTCAGGATCCCTCCGGTTCGAGGTTTTCTCGGATTACGTCTGACCCTGGTGTTATTTCAGTACCGTGCGTATTGAACGGCTCGAGGCCGCCTACGACATCGAGGTTGTTTACCGGCACTTTCCCCTTCATCCGGAAACGCCAGATGCGGGGCTGACACTCGAGGAGTTGTTTGCCGGCCGCAACCTGGACGTGCCGCGGATGCAGTCGGAGATGGCCGAGCGGATGGCCGAAGAGGGGTTGGAATACGGGACGCGCACGCGGACCTACAACAGCCGATTGGCCCAGGAACTGGGGTGCTGGGCCGACACCAGGGAGGGCGGAGCACGGATTCACGATGACCTGTTCCGTGCGTACTTCGTCGACGACGTCAACCTGGCGGACATTGACAATCTGGTGGGGCTGGTTGCCCGGGCCGGGTTGGACGCCACTGATGCACGGGTGGCTCTTGAGGAGCGTCGTTTTCGCGAACAGGTGGATGCCGACTGGGCCCGCTCGGCGGAATTGGGCATCACCGGTGTGCCCACCTTCGTGGCGGGAATCCGCGGCCTGGTGGGGGCACAACCCTACGAGGCCATCGAGCGGTTGGTTGTCGAGGCGGGCGCCGTGCAACGCACGTCCTGAGAGGTCATACTGGCCTGGTTGATCATTTTCCCACATGCTGGATCCCCACCCATGGACACTCTTCGCGTTGCCGCAATCAGTATGAACAGCCCCCTGGGCGAGACCGCCCAGGTGCTCGAAACGATCGAGGCGCGCTGCCGTGAAGCGGCCGATGACGGAGCCGAGTTGGCAGTGTTTCCGGAACTGGTGGTGCATGGACACTGCACACCCAACACGTGGGAGATCGCCGAAGCGGTGCCGGATGGGCCGTCGACCCAGAAACTGATCGGGTTGGCCTCAGAGTACGGTCTGGTGCTCTCGGTCGGGCTCAGCGAAAAAGAAAACGATCTCGTCTACAACACCCAGATCCTGGTCGGTCCTGACGGGTACATCGGCAAGCAACGCAAGCTGCATTGCTCGCGCGACGAGGTGCTGTTCTACAAGGGGGGGCGAGAGTTGCCGGTCTACGACATCGGCAAGGCCAAGGTCGGAATGATCATCTGCTACGACAACCAGTTTCCTGAACTGGCCCGGATCCTGGCATTGCGTGGAGCGGACATCCTGTTGATGCCTCATTCGGCTCGTGTGCAGATGTGGGACGATTCGCCAGGATCGGCCGAAGCGGCCCGGGCTCACTCGCACGACTATTTCACCAGTTGTTATGCCCAGCGGGCTCGCGAGAACGCCTGCTTCGCGGTGCTGACCGACCAAGCAGGGCGGGCTGGTTACGTGGACACCTATCCCAAGGATTCACCCAACCAGCCACATCATGCCGGTGCGATCCTGTTCTTTGGACCCGATGGCGAGGTGCTCGCATCGTCACAGCGGCAGGAGATCCGAGACGAGATGGTTGTCCAGACGCTGGAGGCCGACCGGTTGATCGCCGAACGGAGCCTGCCCAACTACACGTTGAAGACCCGCAGGCCGGAACTGTACGGTGAACTGGTGGCCGAACAGGTCAACTGGTGAACTGGCCGCTGGTCCACGTTGAGATGGATCAGTTCGAGAGGATTTCCCGGACGCGACGACACACGAAGCTGATCTGGTCGTCAGTCATTTCGATTGCGTCCAGGTAAATGTAACCCTCCTCGGCATGGTGGGCCCGCGTCACGATCGTGGGGTCACCGTCGGCGAGAGCGTCGGTGAGTGACTGGGCCGAGTGTCCGGCAGCGGCGGGATCCAGGTCGAGCCTGGCACGGGAAAACGGGCACCCGTTGGGGTCGGGGTCAATCGACAGGCCGAGGCCGGGAATGCCAGCCAGTTGGTCGAGGATCAGGCCAACCTTGCGATCCTGTTCAGCCGTCCAGGCCGGGATGTCTTCGTTCATTCGAAATTCCAAGGCGGCCATGGCTCCGACGATCGCCTCCTTGCCGGCCTTCATCCCCCGACCAATGCCCCGGTTTTGCAGGTACACGGCCTCGATCAGGTCACGGCGTCCCGCGACGACACCCCCGGTCGTCGAACACAGGTACTTGTGTGCGCTGGTGATGATCAGGTCGGCGCCGGCGTCAATCAACTGCTTCATCCGGTGGTCCTGCGCGGCCCCGTCAACGATCACCGGGACGCCCGCACCGTGTGCCAACTCGACAACTTCGGCGAGCGGCACCCAGCCGTGTCGTGCGGTGTGATGGGATTCGACCGCGACGACTGCCGCGACGTCTCCGGCGGCCAGTTCGTGCCGGATCACATCGGCCGGGCAATTGTTGATAGTTCCCATTTCGACCGGGGTCGCTCCGGCCAGGCGAATCGATTGCGTGATTGGTGCGCCGTAATTGACACAGTGGCCCTTCTGGATCAACACCTTGTGCTTCATGCCGTCGGTGTCGGGCAATTGCCAGACACGAGCGAGGTCGTTGCCGGTGAGCGTGGCGGCGACCGAGAGGGTGATTCCCGAGGACGTGCATGCGGTGACGCAGCCGGTCTCTGCACCACTCGCCCGCGCGATCACCTGTCCGGCGGCCTCCTGGAGCGCGTCGAGTTCGAAGAAGTGATCCAGCGACTCTCGAACTGTGTCGGCTATCTCCGGCAGCACGATGGCACCGGCCAGTTTTGTCATTTTTCCACAGGCGTTGATCACATGTCGGAGGTCGTAAGTGGCGTGAATGTCCATCGATGAAGTTTCCGTCAGGAGGGGGCTGTGGATCGAGACTAGCACAGTGGCCCCCGCGTTGCCCGCGACCGGACATGGCGCCGTTGCTCCCGAAGTCTGCTGACTTTGGCTACAGTGATGTTGGTGGGTCCCCGATTGTTCTCTGCAACAGGCTGATGCGATGCAATGTGACATTTTGATTCGAGGTGGAGAAGTCGTGGACCCGTCACAGGATCTGCGNGGTGTCCGGGACGTGGCAATCGCCGATGGCCGGATCCTGGCGGTCCAGGAGTCGATTGACGGGGCGGAAGCCACCCACACTGTCGACGCCCGGGGCCTGTTGGTGGTNCCGGGATTGATCGACTTGCACGTGCACGTGTACCCCCATCACATGCCGCTTGGTGTCGAGGCTGATCCCCTGTGTCCGGCTGGAGGTGTCACCACCATGCTCGATGCNGGCAGTGCCGGCAGTCGCAACTTTGCCGGTTTCCGTCGTGACGTGATCGACAGGATCGATACACAGGTGTTTGGACTGGTCAACCTGGCCAGTACCGGGTTGATTGCTGCGGACCTGGGCGAGTTGGTCGACCGTCGCCACGCCGATCCGGCNGGCGTGTTGCGGACGATTGATGAGAATCCCGGAGTAGCGGTCGGGGTCAAGATCCGGGCGGGCAAGCACATCATTGGAGAGGGCGAGCAGGGCTGGGAGAATTTCCGCGAGGCGGTNCTGGCNGCCCGCGAGTCGGGGACNTGGTTGATGGTGCATATCGGTGAGAGTCCGATGACGATCCCCGAGATGCTNGAACATCTCGAACCGGGTGATTGCATCACCCACTGCTTCAAGAGCGGNTCGACCCGGATCCTCGACGACGACGATTCGGTTTTCTCGGCCGTCCGGGATGCGTCAGAGGCAGGAGTGATCTTTGATGTCGGGCACGGTTACGGGAGTTTCAACTGGGACACCTGCCAGGCCTCCCTGGACGGTGGCCTGGAACCGACGACCATCAGTACCGANCTGCACGAGAAGAATCTCCACGGTCCGGTTTACGACATGCCCATGACGATGTCGAAGTTTCTGCACCTGGGTGTTCCACTGGAACGCGTGGTGGCGATGTCAACCACGCGACCCGCNGCGGTGCTCGGGCAGGCCGATCAACTGGGCACANTGCGGGTGGGCACCGTCGCTGACGTTGCGGTTCTGGAACGCCACGTGGGCCGCTTCAGNTTGACCGACAGTTATCGCCAGGATCGTGTTGGTGAAGAATTGCTGGTGGCTTCCACGACGGTCCGTCGCGGTGAACTGGTTCCCGGGGGTGGGGGACTGAGAATGCGCCACCAGGTCGATTGAAATGAGCGTGAGTGGGTTGGAACTCGGCGACCTGGCTGTCGATCCGGTTGTGGTTGGCGTGATCGCCCTGGCCGTGCTGTTTCGTTCGACATTCGGGTTCGGCGACGCCCTGGTGGCGATGCCGCTTCTGGTACTCGTCGGCATGGCCATCGGGCCGGCAACGGCACTTGTCGCAGCCGTGTCGCTGGTGACGGCAGCGGCGATCTTCGCGATCGACCGGCGGCAAACTCGCCTGGCAGATGGGACCCTGGTCCTGGTGATGACGGCACTTCCGGGTCTCGTGCTGGGCCTTTGGTTCTTGGAGGCGGCTTCTACGGTCCTGTTGATTGGAGTCCTTGGTGGCATCGTGGTGGTGATCGGTCTGCTGGGCGTGTTGACTGACCCACGCAACTGGCGGGTGTCGGATCGCCTGGCGGGGGTGTTTGGACTGGTGGCCGGTTGCCTGGGAGGGGCTTTCAACGTGCATGGTCCACCGCTTGTCGTGTTTGGAACTGCGCGAGACTGGTCGCCGGACGTGTTTCGTTCCACCTGCCAGGCCTACTTNCTGGCAGTCGGCGTCGTGCTGGTTGGTGGTCACGGACTGGCCGGGCGGTACACTCCCGAGTTGTTGACACAACTGGTCATGTGTCTGCCAGTGGTGGCCGGTGCCGGTTGGCTGGGNGGACAACTGAATCGNCGACTTCCCGTCGAGTCGTTTCGCCGAACGGTTTATGCGATCCTGATCCTGCTGGGGGTGGTGTTGTTGTTTCAGAGCGGCAACTGATTCTTGACCGACCCCAGCCTGGTTGAATCACAGGTTTTGCCAATGGCCCGTACCAGTGTTCCCGTCGATCCCGAACACTACATTTCGGTACCGCGGCATCGGCTGGTTGACATGTTGGTCACCGAATCCGGTGACCGCGGACCGGGGGTGGCTGACCTGTGTCGANTGCTCGAAGCCNTGTTGCATTTCGAGTACCACGAGTTGATCGGGCAACTCAAACGGGACTACTCGCTATTTGATCCNGCGGGTTCAGCTGGTGCCGGTGGCTTGCGTGGTGAGGACCTGGGCGAACAGGACTACGCTGCGGCCGAGTGCCGGTTCCTGGAGAAGTTCGTCGAGATGATCGGCCGTGCGAATTTCATTCCCCTGACACAACACGATCTCGACGTGGCCGACGCCGAGGACTACTTGTTCAGCTTGCCGGTCTCGGTTGATTGGGATCGCTACGACACCCGATTGATGGATGCCTATTTTCGCGAAAACGGATACATGGATGGCAGCGACGCGCCGCCGGAGTTCGCTCGACACGCGTTGGTGTTTCGTCGTGGTGTCGGGGTCGATCGAACCGAGGGNGTGCTCTTTTTCCAGAAACTGGATCTGCTGATNTCACGAATTCTGGTCGGTTTGCTGAGATTGCCGGGGCGGTTGCTGGGTCGCAATTCCGGTGGCTCGGTTCAAGTCACGACAGGCCAGCCGGAGACGGAGGAGCCGNNGGAGTNGGTGTTCCGGTCTCGGACCGTTCAACGGGTCACGTTGCATCCCGAAGACGTTGGATTGTTTTCGCTGTTTCGGACCAGCCGATTGCAGGAGCCGACCTTTGGACAACTGGTGATCGTGTTTCGCCTGATGCCAGACGACCCGGGAGGGCCGGACAAAANGATCGATCGCAAGATCCATATCAAGACGTTTGTCGATATTCCAATGGCTGANCTGGAGGTNGTCTTTCCGGAAAAACGGCTGTCAATGAAGCCGGTGGACCTGATCAAGGTGGCGATGACGGCCTTGAGTGGGTTGGCCGTGGTACTCGTCAAGCTGTTGATGTCGGCAATCAACCCGCTGTTGACGCTGTTCCTGATTGCCAGNCTNGGGGCGTACGCCGGTCGGACCATTGTCGGGTATCGGACGTCGCGTGCGAGATACGAACACCTGGTCACCGACGCGTTGTACAACAAGAGCCGCGACAATGGTCTGGGCGTGATGTTGTACCTGGTCGATTGCATGGAGGAGCAGGAATGGAAGGAGGTCCTGNTGGCCTGGGTGTTACTGGACCGCGATGGCCCCAGTCGCAACCGGGAATTGGACGGCCGTTGCGAGAGATGGTTGGCCGACCGTTTCGGTGTCGAAACGGACTTTGACATCAGGGACGCGCTGGCCAAGCTGAAGCAACTGGAACTGGTGACCGAGGACGACGGAGTGTGGACCGCATGCGACCTGGACACGGTCCTGGGCCGGCTCGATCGTCGCTGGGACGATCATTTTCAGTTCGGTCGCTCGGGGTTGCCTGGCAGCTGAATCTCCCGCGGCCTAGGTGTCACCCACGGAGCCGTCGGGCCACTGGAGTGTGCCACGTGTCCGGGCAAACGGCCGGGCGGGACGCTTGGCGGCCGCCTTCTCGTCGATGTCGATTCCCAGTCCTGGACCTGGTGGCAGGGCGGCGAAGCCGTCCTTGTACTTGATTGTCACACCACCATAGAGATCCTGTTCCCAGTTGGCGTACTTGCGGGNCTGGTTGAACTCGTGGATCACGCAGTTGGTTGTGCAGGCATTCACGTGCAGTCCGGCGAGTGTCATCACCGGACTTTGTGCATTGTGCAGTGCCACATCGATGAAATTGGACTCGGCCATCGATGCCAGTTTTTTGCACTCGGAAATGCCGCCGGCGTGAATCACATCGGGATTGATGAAGCTGATGTGATGCTTGTTGATCATCTCCTGCAGGCCGAACTTGGTGAATTGGCTCTCGCCCTGGCACAGTGGCACCTTGACCTTGTCGGCGAGCCATTTCATTTTTCCCAGATCCGAGGTGAGCATGGGTTCTTCGACGAAGAACGGGCGGATCTCCTCGATCGCGGTACAGAATTCCAAGGCCATCTCGGGTTTGAATTGAGTGTGGCAGTCATACAGGATGTCAAANTCGTCACCGGCGGCGTCCCGCATCGTTTTCAGCCGGGCGATCTCGGCCTTGAGGTCCCAGGGCTGTTTGAGGACACCGTTGCGGGCCAGGCTGGGGCCGGTCTTGGCTGCATTGAATCCCCGTTGCTTGGCGGCATGGATTCCCTCGGCTGATCCGGCGTAGGTGTACAGGCGGATGCGGTCCTTGGCCGCTCCGCCGAGCAACTGGTAGATGGGCGCGTCGAGGATCTTTCCGGCGATGTCCCACAGGGCGATATCGACGGCACTGACTGCGCTGTTGAGAATCGGGCCGCCCCGCCACCTCGGCCAGCGGTACATTGCCTGCCAGTGTTTTTCGATTTGCATCGGGTTCTTGCCGACGATGTAACGCTCGTGTTCCTGGATCGCGGCGATCATCGTTGCCGCCCGGCCCCGGATGCCACCCTCNCCGACACCGGTTACTCCGGCATTGGTGTAGAGTTTCACGAAGATGTAGTTCATCGATCCGGTCCAAACGGGGATGACCTTCAGCTTGGTCACCTTGAGGTTGGCAGGGATCTTGGCGTGGACGTCCGAGGGGAACAGTGAGTAGCCACCCATCGCGGCGGCCAAGCCCGCTCCGGATTTCAGGAAGGTGCGACGGTCCATGATGGTCTCCCGGTTGAGTTCTGACAGCTGAGCATCTGGGCCTGATGCTACACTGCCACCTCGACGGTTTGCACTCGAGTCGGTCATCGATCCGTGGGGCAGGCCCGAGACAACAAGAGNTTGTCGAGCCGGNACCAGCCGCGAACCGCCCTGGCGGCGGTCGACGGCTATTCCTTCAGCACCATGTCGATGCACATCACGGCGGCCATGATCAGTTGCCGGATCGGATTGTCGGGGGGCACGTCGTCTGACAGTTCCAGCACGTAATTGTCCGCGCTGGTGAAGAGTTCCTTCCCCAGGCCCGCCCATTTCTTTGTGACGTGAGCGAGTTCGACGTCATCTTTCATGAAGCGGAAATCCCATCCCGTGAATTTCCCCTTCAGTTCGCACATCGGGTTGCCGTCGGGACCCAGGACACGGAATGCACCGCCAAGCGAAAACAGCTTTTGTTCGAAGCCACCGATTCGCTCGTCGTTCTCGTCAAACACCGAAACCTTCGAGAGAAACAACGAGACGCCACGGCTGACCCGGACAACCTGTTCGCCGGCCGGAGTCCGAATCTCGACGTTGAATGGTGTCATCCGCTTGTAATCGCTGAACCGCAATATCTTGGTGATGAAGCCGAGCCGGTCCTCACGGCACTCCAGAAGAATTTCACCGGAATCGGGGTCGTACACGTCGTAGTTGTTCGCTGCCTTGAACATGCCNACNTGCTCTTTGACGAGATACAGGTTCTTGTTCAGACTGTCGTGCACGGTATCTCCTCTATCGGTGAATTGCGTTTTTGCGGCGAAAACAAGTTGGGTGGATTTCAGTGCCCGTGAAGAGTNGGCGTGCCTGTCGGCAACGACNGGGGTAGTGAGGTTCTGGCCGAGAGTTGTACCTGGTTGGTTGCCTGGGACGCTGCAGCGGGGGAATCCGCCACTGGCGCGTTGCNTTGCCAACCGATGGNTCGGGCGTGGAATCCCAGGTCNGCTCGACCNCGCCGCAGCCGCAGGTCAACAGCACGAATCCCGCTTCGGAAATTGCCAGCCAACCGGGCATGACCATCGCCGTCCTGCTTGTGTCTTGAACAGGCTGGCCAGAAAGGACACCCGACAACCAAGCGTCTCGTTTGCCGTGAAGTCCCCAAAGCGAGCAAGTACCGGAGGTGGGACTCGAACCCACACGAGGTTTACCCTCACTGGATTTTGAATCCAGCGCGTCTGCCATTCCGCCACTCCGGCTTGAGTGGTTCACCAAGCTAGTCGACTCTCTGGACGGTTTCAATGAGCTGGGCTCAATGAAACCGGATGGTCAGGNGTNGCGGAGTTCCCGGCGAAGGACTNTGCCGAGGAAGTTCCANGGGAGNTCACCTGCCAGGATCTCGAATTCTCGGGGTCGCTTGTGTCTTGCTANCCTGTGTTCCGGAACACCGCTGCCCTTGTTTCTCGTCGATTGTGCCCTCGGGAATCGATATCAGGATTGCCTTGATCGGCTGGGGAGATTCCTCGGCCGCCCGGGCGGGGCAGCCCCGGTGAGTGTGAACTGTCCTGGCCGGGGGGTCAGGAGCGTCGAGTCATGTCGAACAGTTGGGTTGCCTGGGGNCCGAGAAAACCCTCGAATTGCGAGGTGTCACCGGTCGACGGGTCGATCACCGGGCCCCGCTCTGCGAGTTCGAAATAGGCATAAGTCCAGGGCATGGACGAGAGTTGNCCCTCCGTNGTGACCTCGACATCAACCACGACTGCCTCGGTTGCTGTTTGGCGCAATCGTGATCCCACGGCTCCCTCAATTTCGGCTTTCATCGGAACCCCGGCTGCCGACAGGCACGCAGCGGCCTTGTCGATCGAGTCGAGCGATTCGACCTGGTGCGAGTTGACCAGGCCGGTGAAGTGGTTCACCGCGTACCCGTGGACAAGGACCCAGGCCGCGTACTGGGAGACNCCGGCGATCGCCTCGACGTCGGATCGTTCGGGGACTGGCCAGGGCCGTTGCAGGAACCAGTCGGCAAGATTGTCGAGCGTGTTGTTGTCGAGAGTCGCATCGGGCCGGCCGAGTTGCTCGAGACAATCCAGCGACAGCGGAGGGCGATGGTTGTCGAGACAGCTGGCCAGGTGCTGGCGGTCGCCGGCCGACAGGCACCAGGTTTGCAATTCCGAGACGAACAACTTGGGTAGAGTCCGGGGGCCGGTGCTGTCGTCGATGGGTGGTTCCAGGTGTATGGCCTGCAGGTGTTTGTCGGGGAAGTGGTAGCAGGCGGCGGGTCGGTAACCCAGGGCCTGGAAGAGCCGGGAGATCGATGCGATTCCGGCGGCGGGTTGCTGCCAGGCGATCGAACGGAAGGCGATGTGGTCGTTGATGAAGTGGCCCCCGGCCGCGTTGACGACCCGTTCGTAGTCTCGGGCGTACGTCACCCGGTCGCGGTAGACGGTCCAGAGTCGGTCGAACAATTGGTGGAGAAACTCGACAGAAGTCATGGCGCGTGATGTCTGGTTGTGGTTTATTGGACGTCGATGTACTGGGGCAGTTCGATGCGTTCGACTTCCATCACCTGCCGTTCGCTGTCCANCTGGGCGTGGTCCTCGAGTGGTTCGATCGCAAGCCGTATCGGTCGCCCGATTGCGGGGCGTCGTCCGGGCTGGACTTTTCCGTCGAGGATGGCCCAGTGGCCGACCAGGATGTCACGGTGAGCCATCCNGCCTTTTTCGACGCGGTCGATACGGTAGTGGTGATAGACCAGCGCCCGACGGTACGGGGCAATCTGGGNAGGNGTGGGGACGGGCGATGTTTCGACACAGCGGGCCTGGACCACGGCACGTCGGCCGGGCGACCGCTGTTTCATGATCCGAGTTGCGGCATCACACAGTGGCTGAGACTGCGAGTCGGTAAGTGCGGTGACAGAAAGAGTGACGTGGGAGATGCGGGCGTCACTGGCGACCGGTCCNGCCGTGTTGTTGCCCCAGATTGGCCGGCTGGTGGGCAGCAGTCGAAGTTGATCCAGTGGAAGCGGGATCTGTCGGCCTGGCTGGCCGTTGACCCGGACGCGCGCGCCCTGCTTGTCCAGGGCGATCACCAGATGTGCTGGTACGTCAGAACCAAGGGTTGCCAGGGGGGTTGCCGAAGCCAGGTCGTCATTGGTGGCCAGGGACAGTGAAACCCCGTCACCGGACTTTCCGGGAACGGTGACCAGTGCGAGTCGTTGACGTGACGTGGGCCGGCCTGCGGTTGCCGGCGGTTGAATCGCCAGCAGGGTTCCCGGCCGGCTTGACTCACCGGGACCCATCGTCAGCAGCAGAGTCAGGGTCAGGGTGTGCCTGGAATTCCAGTGTGGGACCAGGTGGGGGAGAGGTGGTTCGATCGAGGCTGATCCGCGAGAAAGACGGAGTTCGAAGAATCGCCCCGGCCGTGTCCGGCCGGTTTGTTTCAATCGGCAGGTGATTCCGGGTCGTTTTTCGGTCACCGGCAAACGGACCGGGCGACGGGTGTTCTGGAATGCCCACGCCAGGCCAGGCACCGTGGGGGGCCACGGGGAGGGTGTCGTCGCGGTGGGCTGCGGCGCGACGAGGACGCTGGCGGGAACGTTGCTGCCAGGCCCGCTGGCGATCCAGGCGTCGGGAAAGAAATCGGGGCGATTGTTGTTCGAGATGCGGGTTGCAGCGGCGATGGTCCGGAAATCCTTGCTGAATTTTCCGAGGTAGATCTCGACCTGTCGGCCTCCGCCGGAAATGACGTTGATTGGTCCCTTGCGGTTGTACGGACCGGTCATCACCAGGAANTCCACGTGGTTGCTCCAGCGAGGATGGAACATCTCGCTGCCTCCAGCAGTAGCGGTGTTGGCCCCACTCCGGGCCAGCCCGACGACCTTGTCGACGGCCACCTTCCATTGTGGTCCGTCGTCGGGTGCTGAAATTCTCAGGTGGCGGTGAGGGCCATCGAAGATCCACGCCAGGCGACTGTCGTCGGGAGCCAGCGAGGCCCAGCATCCCTTGCCCAGATGCGAGAGCGTTGGAGGGTCGAGCGTGGCGAGGCCGCCGTTGGGCCAGGGGAAGACCCCGGCTGCGAAACGGCCGTTTCGTGAAAGCTGAAAGTTGTCGGGACTGACACGGGTCGTGGACCAGATGGGTTTCGAGATCGAAGCGTTGTCCAGCCGGACACGGACCAGCCCGCGATAGAAATAACTTCCGGCCTGGCCGACCCTTCGTCCGATCACCACCCAGCTGGTTTTTGTGGCCGGGTCTCGCCAACTGCACAGTGCCGCACCGCGGGCCAGGACCCGTGGCTTTTGGCTCCCCCATTCGAGCACCATGACCCGGCCACGACCACGGTCGGTGTAGATCACCTGGCGTCCGTCGTCTGAGAACAGGGGGCGGGCGTAATTGCCTTTCGTCGGAAGCAACTCTCGCTCGCCCTGGCCGTCAACGCTGTCGTAGCCCATCAACAGCAACTCGTTTCCCTGGGCCTGGACGTCCTGGGCACCACGGCTGGTGTCCTGGACCCAGGCAATCCGGGTCGGGGCGCCGGTGAAGCGAGACAGGGCATCGGTCGATTGGCCGCTGGTCGTTGATGGCCCGATGCTGGCCAGGCAACCCAGGATCAACAACCCGGCGACAATGGGGGACCGGGAGGTCGGCTTGATGCAGCGAGGGAACCGGGGAGGTGACACGTCGTATCTCCAGGAGTCGGCCACGCCCCGATTCTGGATCCTTGAGTCACTCACGTCCAATNCAAACCAGTTCCCGTTGGGTCCGAATCAGCAGGCGGTTGCCCGTGACTGCCGGTGTGGCCAGCGTGCGTCCCTTGAGACGATTGAGCGACAGCCGGCGGTAACGCGGGCCCGGGACCAGCACGTGAGTGACTCCAGTCTCATTGATGGCCAGCACATGGCCGCTGACCAGNAAAGGCGAGGCTGAAAAGTGCCCGCCCAGGCGACGTCGCCAACGAAGCGTTCCACCGAGGGCGTCCAGGCAACTGACGATGCCGGCATCGTTGACCAGGTAGAGGGCGTCGTCGACGAGCAGTGGAGTGGGATTTTTGGGGATGGCCTTGTCGTGTTGCCAGGCCACGTGGGTGGTGGTGACGTCACCGTTGCCGTTGGTGCGGATGGCCAGCAGACGGGGATCGTCATACCCGGTGCAAATATAGATCAGGCCACTGCCGGGTGGCCCGGCCACCGGGCGCGGGACGACCGAGTAACCCGTGTAGCGGACCCACCACAACTCGTTGCCGGTGGCTGGGGCGTAGGAGACCACTCGGTCGCCCCCGGCACTGATCACCTGGGGGCGGTCTGTGCCGTCCAGGACCAGGGGGGTTGAATAGGAGTGACGCCCTCGGGTCCTTGGCTTGCGCCAACGGGTTTGGCCAGTCTGGCGATCGAGCGCGACGACGAACTGGGCAGAGGTGACTCCGGGGCGTCGCAACCGGTCATAGAAAGGCCGGGTGAATCCGTCGCAGTTGATGATCAACAGGTCATCGACAACCACAGGTGAAGCCGCCGGGCCATGATGGTGGTAGTACGGCAGCGTGGTCGACCAGGCGGTGTGCCCATCGAACTCCATGCGAGCGGTACCGTGGGCTCCAAAGTGGACATAGACTGCGCCATCAAAGATGACGGGGGTGGGCGTGGCGTGGGTGTTCTTGGAATGGATTTTTCCGGGACTGGCAACTGTCAGGACGGGGTGGTTTCCGNTCAGTTTGCCGTTGAGGCGATTCAACTGCAGAAGTCGGAGTGACCGGTTGTTGTCCTCCGAGGTGGTCAGCCAGATTGAATCGCTCCCGACGACAGGGGAGGACCAGCCACGGCCGGGAAGCGGCGTGCGCCAGAGAATGTTGAGGCGGTCGTTCCATCTCAGTGGGATGTCACTGGACTGGGTGGCATGAGCTGATCCCCGTGGCCCGAGAAACTGTGGCCAATCGGTGTCGGGTGACGTTGGTGGNGCTGCCAAGGACAGTTCACCAACTGCAATCAACCAGAACGCGGACACCAGGATGATCCGGCGTGCATCGTCTTGCAGGCTCATCTCGTGACTCCGGTTGTCTGTTTTTGCCATTTGTCGTCGTGTGCCGGGGCGGCATCGAGATGGTGTTGTCGCTTCTGATGGGGAGTTTTGTCGGACAAACTCCGCAAACGGAAGCCCAGTTTGGGCGAAACGGGGAGGATGAATGGACTCTGACGGTTGAAGCGGCCGAAAAAAGACAATGGGGCAACAGGAGAACCGATTCTCACTGGGTGGAATCGGTTCAATAGAGGGAGTTTTCTGTCACCAAGCGAAGGACAAGCAACAGGTTGACCATGGTTTCGCATCCCGGTAACCTATCGGTAGATATGCATGTGTGCAGGAGGCACACGTCGTATTCCCGCCTGTTGATCCTCCCCCTACTTTTTCTGGAATCTTCTGTGGTGGTGCGCCTTCGTGTCGGTGTTCTGCTTGTCGTCACAGCTTTTACGGCTGTGACTTTTCCTGTCGTCGAGGCTTCGGCGGCCGATCCGTTGCATGTTCAGGTGGATCGCCTGGTCACCGAGAGTCCACTGGGGCTGGTGTCGGGAACCAGTACGGATGGCGAATTTCTCCGGCGGTTGTACCTGGCCGTTCTGGGTCGGATTCCCTCGGTCGAGGAAACTCGTACATTCCTGGCCGACAAGTCGCCCACGAAGCGGGCCGCAGCTGTCGACAGCTTGCTGGGAACGCCAGCCTACGTTCGACGCATGACCAACGTGCTGGATGTGATGCTGTCGGAACGCCGTGGCGATGGCGAAGTGAAACGAGGAGAGTGGCAGGCGTTTTTGAAGCAGTCAATCGAATCCAACAAACCGTGGAATATTCTGGCTGCCGAGATTCTTGGAGCCGATGCGGTTGATGCCAAGCAACGCGGGCGGGCCAAGTTCCTGATGGACCGCGGTGTCGAGGTGAACCAGATGACCCGTGAGGTCGGCCGGATGTTCTTCGGCGTGGACCTGCAGTGTGCCCAGTGCCACAACCATCCACTGATCGACGATTATCTGCAGAAGGACTACTACGGCATCTACGCCTTTCTGAACCGCACCTATCTCTTCAAGCCAGACAAGAAGAAGCCAGGTGTTTTGGCCGAGAAGCCAACCGGTGGCGTTGCCTTCAGTTCGGTGTTCACTGGTGACTCGGGCGTTTCGCGACCACGGTTGCTGGGCGAACGTCAGCTTGACGAGCCGACCATTGCCGCGGGCCAGGAGTACAAGGTCAAGCCGGACAAGAAAAAGAAAAACCTGCGTCCGATTCCGGCCTACAGCCGACGCGAACAGTTGGCCCGGCTGGTACGGGATGGCAACAACCGTTACTTCGCCCGAAACATGGCCAATCGGTTGTGGGCATTGGCGATGGGACGGGGGCTGGTCGAACCGCTCGATCTGCATCACAGCGACAATCCCCCCTCTCACCCGGAATTGCTCGCACTTCTCACCGATCATTTTGTCGCGACCAAGTACGACATCCGCGGTTTTTTCCGCGAGCTGGTTTTGACCCAGACCTTTGCACGCGGCTCGGGTCTGCCGGCGGACCTGGTTGCTCGATCGGCCAAGGCGACCCAGTTGCTGGCGGGGGTCACCAAGTCCGAAGCCAAGCTGGTGACCGAGTTGGCGGCAGCCGACAAGCGGGTTGAGGCGGCTGTTGCTGCAGAGACAAAGGCCGATGAACCGGTCGCGGCATTGGCCAAGACGCTGAAACCGGCCAACGACAAGGTGGCTGCGGAGAAGAAAAAGCATGATCCGCTGGCCAAGGCCCTCGCTGCGGCCACCAAGAAACTGCAGGACAAGCAGAAACCAGGTCTCCCGTTGGTGGAAAGCGCGCGGCAGGCTGTTGCGGCCGCGAAATTGCTGGCCGGGGACAAAGAACTGGCCGGGATCGTTGCCAAATTGGACGGCCGGGCGAAGAAGGTCGCTGCAGAGATGGCGGCCCTGGAAAAGGATCGAGCTGCCAAACAGGCGGCCGCTGAGGTGACCGGCAAGGCGTTGAAGGCGGCCGAGGTGGTCCGTGACGCCGCAGTGAAAAAGCATGCCGAGGCCGTGAAACTGGCCGAGAAGCGGGCCTGGGAAACTGACCAGGTGCGGACGGCCCGGCGAGTGATCAACACCAGGTTGACATCGACGCGGCGACGGAAGGGCACACTGGCGGTTCTGGCGGGATTTGCGGCCAAGCAGAAGGTGGCCGACACGGCGCGGGCGGACTTGGTGTCTGCCGAGAAGAGCTTGTCTCCTGTCTCGGTTGAATTCGCCAAGGTGGAGACGGTTTTGGCTAAGGCAAAACAGGAGCTGGCCAATGCGGAGACCGACCGAAAAAAGACAGCGACAGTTCTGGCGAGCACTCAGAAGAAGGTGACGACGTTGCCGGCAGTCGCCAAGACACTGGCAACCGCTGCGGGGCAGGCTTCCACCGCTTTGAAGACACTGGGCGAGGACAAGGAACTGGCCGGGATCACCAAGACACTCGAGGAGCGTTCGGCCCGGCTGAACAGCGATTTGGCTGCTGCCCGCAAGGTTCTGCCGGGTCAACAGTCGGCTGCGACGGTTGCTGCCAAGCGAGCCGCCACGGCTCGGACGGCTGTCGATAAGGTGGCCGCGGAGCATGCCCGGCTGTCCAAGCAGAGGGCTCCCCTGTTGGCGGCTGTTGGTTCGGCGAGAGTGAAGTTCGAAGCCGCCGACGGTGCTCTTCGCGAAACACTTCGGAAACTTTCAAAGGCGTGGTCCGAGCAATTTGCCATCGGAACCGTGGGCCCACTTTCGCCGGAACAGCTTGGCTGGAGCCTGCTTGAGGCCACCGGTCAAGTCGGTCGTCAACAGCAAAGTGTCGTGGCCGAACTCAACAAGAAGAGTCCATTGAAGCCCGCGGACAAGAAAGACATGGCCAAGCTGGCAGCACGCAAGCTGCAGGTCGAACAGGCCACCTACGACAAGCTCAAGGGGGCTGTTGGCAGCATCATCACGCTTTACGGTGCCGGATCCGGACAGCCTCAGAATGATTTTTTTGCCACCATCGATCAGGCCCTGTTCATGGCCAATGGTGGACCGCTCAAGGGATGGTTGGCACCCGGTGGTGGCAACTTGACTGAACGACTGGGTAAGATGACCGACACTAGGAAACTGGCAGAGGAACTCTACCTGAGCGTGCTGACCCGGTTGCCGACAGATGAGGAAGTCGCCGACGTGGGAGGGTACCTCAAGGGACGACCAAAGGACAAACGGTCCGCAGCGATCCAGGAGATTGCCTGGGCGTTGTTGACCTCAGCGGAATTCCGTTTTAACCACTAGAACTGACCTGACCCGAAATGACTTGGCCGGATGGACTGGCCGAGACGTAAACCAACCATTCGAATCTTCGAAGGAATGACGATTCTTGAATCGGCGGACAGTGAGGGCACGATGCCCAAGAGAAACCGATTGTCGTCAAGAACGGGAGAACGATCGATGAAACGCATTCATGCCTGCGGCAGTGACGAACACCGGATTGCTAGACGACAATTCCTGGGAGGTGTTGCCGGTGGTGCTGTCGGTGGACTGGGCGCCCTGGCCGCGGCCCCCGCAGCCAAGCAGTTGGAAAAAACCCAGCAGCGGGTTGTTTGTATCTACATGTCCGGTGGTCTGAGCCAGTTGGAGAGTTGGGATCCCAAGCCCAAGACCAACACGGGTGGCCCGTTCCGGGCGATTCCCACTTCGGTTCCCGGCATCCACATCTCGGAGTTGTTGGCCGGGACTGCCAAGCACATGGACAAGCTGGCGCTGGTGCGTGGAATCAACACCCGCAACGGTGATCATGGCAAGGGCAACTACCACATGCAGTATGGTCGCCAGAAAATGCCGGGAGTGTCGTTGCCAATCCTGGGCGCGGTTTGTGCCAAGGCGCTGCAGGATCCAAGTAACCCGATGCCCGGTCACATTCGAATTGGTGGCGGTGGTCGTGGAAATGATGCGGCGTATCTTGGGCCTCGTTATGCGAGCATCGGTGCCAACGGGAAGCCGCCGGCCAACTCCGAGCGTCCCAAGGATCTCAGCGAAGCCGCCGACAAGCTTCGCAACGGATTCCGTCGCAAGATCAATGACCGGTTTGCCCTGCGTCGTAAAACCGAAGAGACCGAGGCTTACACGTACAGTTACGAGCGGGCTTTGCAGTTGATGGAGCGTCGGGATGTCTTTGACGTTTCCAAGGAACCGGCGAAGATGCACGAGCTCTACGGGAAGGAGTCGTTCGGTCAACGGTGCCTGACGGCTCGCCGGTTGCTCGAAAATGGTGCCACGTTCGTCAAGCTGGATCACTCCAACTACGACACCCACAATGAGAACTTCAATTTCCATCTCGAGCAGGTGCCCGAGTTCGACAAGGGTTTCTCAGCGCTGATTGGTGACCTGGCCGACCGTGGCATGCTCGATTCCACGATGGTCGTGGTGATGTCGGAGTTCGGTCGTACGCCGAACATCAACAAGTACTACGGACGCGACCACTGGGGTAACGCCTGGAGCATCTGCCTGGGTGGTGGCAAGATCGCCCGCGGTGCGGTGGTTGGTAAGACCAATGACAACGGGACCAAGGTGATTGACCGTGAAGTCAGCTTCGCGCACCTGTTCCACACGTACCTGGCCGGAGTCGGCCTGGATTCGCACGAGCCGTTCGATGTTGGGGGACGTCCGGTGCCAATGGCGGACCCGGCATTCGATCCAATCGACGAGTTGATCGTCTGATCGGTCGCACGAACCCGAACTCGGGTTCACAGGTCAAGCGATTTCGCGGGGCGAGGCCTGGAACGGGGTCTCGCCCCTTTTTACTGGCAGCACTTTTCATTCACCAAGGATGTCTTCGACATGGCCGCGACCAAGGCAGATCCCAAGAAGGTCCACGTCGCTCACCAGTGGAAGCACGGCAGCCCGTTGGTCGCCTGCTGCTTTTCCCCCGACGGCAAGTACGTGTTCACCAGCGGTGAGGACTACGCCCTGCAGCGATGGGAAATTCCCTCGGGGAAGAAGGTGGAATGGAAGGCGCATGACAGTTGGGTTCGTGACATTGTTTTCCTGCGAGATGGCAAGACGATGATCACCGCCGGCTGTGACGACAAGCTGATCTTCTGGGATGCCCTGGCCGCAAAGCCCAAGGCCATCCGGACCATCGAGGCTCACAAGGGATGGATTCGCAGCCTGTCGGTGGCGGCCGATGGCAAGACCTTTGCGTCTGGAGGAAACGATCGGCTGGTCAAGTTGTGGGACGCCAGCAACGGCAAGTTGATCCGGACATTCAGCGGTCACAAGTTCGACGTCTACAGCACGTTTCTGCACCCCAATGGCAAGACGCTGTACTCTGGCGACCAGGCTGGAGAAATTCGTGAATGGACGATTTCCAACGGAAAGTTCAACCGGAAATTTGACGCCAAGGTGTTGTTGACCAACAACACCCAGGGCGTTCGGTATGGAGGTGTTCGTGGCCTGGCAGTCAGCCCGGACAACAAGTACCTCGCCGCGTGCGGATTGCACAAGGCAACGAATCCACTGGGTGCCGTCAATGAGCCGATCGCATTGTTGTTCGACATGAAGGATCAGAAGAAGCTCCGGTCCCAGGCCGGGAGTGGCATCAAGGGAATTGCATGGCAACTCTCATGGCTCAACGACGGTTCTCTGGCCGTTGCGTCTGGTGGCAGTGGTGGCGGATTCTTGCTCTTCTGGCGACCGGACAACGACAAGGAGTACCACCGTTTCAAATTGCCGGACACGGCACGCGATATGGCGATGCATCCCGATGGTTTGCACTTGGCCACGGTCCACTATGACCGCCACGTGCGGATCAACAAGTTGGCTCCGAAGCCGCCGGCGAAAAAAGACGCCAAGAAGCCCGCGAAGAAAAAGTAGTGGCCCGCTGGTCCCGGTTGGTGTCTGACGCGTTGAATCCGCCACCGGTTTGGGTTCGAGCTGCGGAATTGCCATTGGTGATATTTGTCGCAGCCCCTAAAACCTCCCCCTCTGAACGGCAGGGATGGTGTTTCTGATGCCGTCTTGTCTGGATCGGTCCACGGGTCCACGCACCCGGTCATGGAATTGAATTCCAAGGGGAATGGTTGATGAAGTCTCTGACCAGACGTGATGTATTGCTTCGGTGGGGTGCTGTTTCAGCCGGTGCTGTCTCCATGGGTTTTGCGGGCGTGCGGTTGTCCACGTCCAAGGTGAAATTGCCGGCAGATGCCTCTGGTGTCGGCTACGGCGAACTGGTCAGGGACCGCAAACGACGGTTGGATTTGCCGAGGGGTTTCTCTTACCAGGTGATTTCAGAAGTTGGCGACAGTATGGACGACGGGCTGGTCGTCCCGGGTTCGCCAGATGGGATGGCCACGTTTTCCGGTCCCGATGGCCTGACCGTGCTGATTCGGAATCACGAGTTGAATCCCGACGTCTCTGTGGGGCCTTTCGGGAAGAAGAACAAGCTATTTGGCGGAGTCGACCCCGAGAGAGTTTATGACGATGGCCATGGGAAGACCCCTGGATTGGGTGGAACGACAACGGTGGTCTATGACACCAATCGCCAGAGAATAGTGCGGCAATTCATGAGCCTGGCCGGGACCTACAGGAACTGTGCCGGCGGCCCGACTCCCTGGGGAACTTGGTTGACGTGCGAGGAGACAGTGCAGAGAGAGGGACGTGGGGACGAAGGCGGCAAGTTCGTGGCGGCCCGCGACCACGGGTGGGTGTTCGAGGTGCCGGCAACGGTGGAGCCCGGCCTGGCCGTGCCTGAACCGATTCGGGCGATGGGACGGTTCAACCACGAGGCGGTGGCGATCGATCCACCCAGTGGGGCCGTTTATATGACAGAGGATCGTGATGACGGTCTGTTGTACCGGTTCCTTCCCAAGACTCCGGGCAAATTGCACGACGGAGGTCGATTGCAGGCCCTGTCTCTGCAGGACGACTCTGGTGGCGAGACACGCAACTGGGGTCAGACCAGTATTTCACCGGGACAGCCCAGGCCCGTGACCTGGATCGACCTGGACGATATTGAGTCACCACGGGACGATTTGAGATTCCGGGGTTTTCGAGCGGGTGCGGCCCGGTTTGCCCGCGGAGAGGGCATCTGGTACGGGGACAAGGAGGTGTACTTTGCGTGCACCAGTGGTGGTCGAGCCCGGGTTGGCCAGATCTGGCGGTACCGACCGAGCGTCCACGAGGGCACCCAGAAGGAAGCGAAGGTCCCGGGTGAACTGGAGTTGTTCGTCGAACCCAACGACACGCGGTTGCTCAACAACGCCGACAATCTCACCGTTGCACCCTGGGGCGACGTTGTGGTGTGCGAGGACCAAAAGCGGAGTGTTGTGCGGCTGGTTGGAATCACCCCGGCTGGCGGCATTTACACTCTGGCTCACAGTCGAATGCGAACCGAATTCACCGGTGTCACCTTCTCTCCCGATGGCACGACGTTGTTTGTCAACGCGCAGGGCAAGGGCTTGACGATTGCGATCACCGGTCCCTGGAAGCAGTCGATCGCCTAGCCACCGGCCACATCGGAGACAGCCGCGACTCGTGTCAGGTCGTTGCCGACGATCGACGGACACCAGTACTGCTCGATGTGTTCGACGACCAGTTCCGTGCCCCGGGTGTGGCTGACAAATGGGCGATCGCGAGGATCGTACATGGCGTCGGTCAGGTCGCGTGCCAGCACCACGTTGAAACCCAGTCGGACCATCTGGCGGATGCCGAATGAACGGCCCAGGACGCACATGTTGGTGTGCACACCCATCAGCACGACGTTCTGAATGTTCAACTGCCGGAAGAAGTTGAACACCTCCTGCCCGTTGTCGCTGATGCCGTCGTACCCGGTGATCCGAATGGCCGCGTGTTGGTGTCGGTCGAATCCTGGCTTGGGCCGAACTGCCGGATCATCGCAGCCGCCGTCGGAATCGTCGATTGGCAGTGGGGGCTCGGTTTTGGGATCGAGCTTGCACCAACTGGCAATTGGGACGGGAGACTTGGCAGCCGGTGCCGAGAGGATCCTGCGTCGGAAGGGAGTCTTTTCGTAGAACTTGATCCCGCTGCTGGGCGAATGGACGACGGTCACGCCCAGGCCCCGTGCGGCTGAGACGATACGATTCATGCGGGGGGCCATGGCGTCGACACGGATGGCAGCTTGGTGGCAGGGATGGTCGGCCCACATGTCGCAGATGATGATGGCCGTTTCGGCCACTTTCCATTCGAGTGTCTTGCGGATCTCGACCACCTGTTCGCCTCGTGCTTCCCTGTGTCGGGACTTGAGATGAAGCATCCCTGAGACGGGTGGCCGGATTGCTGCCGGAGCTGCCGGGAGTGGTGCCGGGGCCAGCCAGGGGGCCGTGTGTGCAGCGACACCGGTGGCGAGGCTGGAACGCAGGCACCGGTCGAGGAACTGGCGGCGAGAGGGGGAAGTCATGTGCGGGCTCCAGAGGGACAACATGGGGACAAAAATCGTACTCCGCTCGAGGCTCGGTTGCCAACCCGTTGTGGTTGTGGCGTAATGTCCGCCCCAGTGACGGCGATAGCAGGAAGACCCCAGGATGGCCGATGATGCTCCCGTGACCAACGACGATCCGTCTCATGGACCGACGGCGTCACACTGGGCGGTCGTGTTGTTCGTCGTGGGGCATTTCGTTGTCTTGTTGGTCTTCACGATTGCGTGCGTGGTGGCGATTGTTGAGGTGGAGATTGCCGGTGGGTGGTCGGCGGATCACATTCGTGGCAGCCTGTTCATCTGGATTTCCACCTGGCTGTTGATGCTCTTTGGAGCCTACCCGCTTCCGGCCCTGGCGTTCTGGCGTCCGTTCCTGAGGGTTTCGGTCTCCTGGCTGGACATCTTGCGACGTCGCAGACGCCCGTTGGCAGAAGCCGACCGTGGACGCGAATGGCTGTATTCGTCCTGGGGACCGTGGATCCTGATCGTCAACTGCCTGGTGCCGATGGTGGCCGCCGGCATCGGCCTGGTCTGGCTGTGGCGGTAGGTCGGCAGCCGATTCGCAATCGGCCTGCGGCGGTCTTACAATCGGTCGGACTTTGAAAATACTGACAGTCCGGTCGTCGGCGTTCCGACCGACCAGGTCCAGAACTCGCCCAGGAGAGATTCCGATGATGAGACCGAGCGTTGGCTGGTTGTTCCTGCTGTTGTGTGGCGGATTCCCCGCGTTTGCCGGAGATGGGGGCGAGTTGTCTCGCGCACAGCAGACGGCGGTGGCCGATGTCGCCGGTCGGGTCGAGTTGATCAAGGCGGTCAATCGCAAGATCTGGGACTACGCTGAAGTGGGACTCGAGGAAACCCGTTCCTCGGCGTTGCTGCAGAAGCACCTCAAGGAGAATGGTTTCAAGGTCAAGAATGGCGTGGCAGGCATGCCGACGGCTTTCGTGGCCAGTTATGGCAGTGGCAAGCCGGTGATCGGGATCCTGGCCGAGTACGATGCGTTGCCGGGCATGTCCCAGAAGGTTGAGCCGGTCCGTGCGGCAGTGCGATCGGGGCAACCCGGGCACGCCTGTGGTCACAGTGGACTGGGCAGTGGAGCCCTGGGAGCAGCCCTGGCAGTCAAGGCGGCGATGGACCGCCACAAGATCAAGGGGACCATTCGGTTGTACGGAACCCCGGCCGAGGAGACGGTGATCGGCAAGGTCTACATGTTGCTTGATGGGCAATTTGACGATTTGGACATCTGCTTGCACTGGCATCCCTCGAGCCGGAATGGAGCGTGGGCCGGGACATCCAAGGCCCTGGTCAGTGTCAAGTTCAGCTTTGACGGCACGGCAGCTCACGCGTCGGGCAGTCCCGAGAGTGGTCGCAGCGCATTGGACGCGGTCGAACTGATGAACGTCGGTGTCAACTACATGCGGGAGCATGTGAAGGAAGACGCTCGAATGCACTACGTGATCACCAATGGCGGAGGAGCACCCAATGTGGTGCCACCGGTGGCGTCGGTTTGGTACTACATCCGGGCTGACGATCACCGTGATGTCGAAGCAAATTTCAAGTGGATCCAGGACATCGCACGGGGTGCGGCCTTGATGACCCGCACCAAGATGAGGATGCAAGTCGACACCGATTGCCACGAGTTGATTACCAATGTGCCACTGGCGGAGTTGCTCGAGGAGAAACTCAAAACGATCGGTCCTCCGAAGTTCAACCAGGTCGAGAAGGCGTTTGCCCGTCGGCTTCAGCAGCCGCTGATCGAGCAGTTCGGGGACGAGTTTCCCAAGGCGATTGACGAGTCCATTCGGCCGTATGCCGAGTCGATGGCCGCCCGCACCCGGGGATCGACCGACGTCGGTGACATTAGCTGGTACGTGCCCACCGGTGGGATTTCGACCTCGTGCCTGGCGGCCAAGAGTCCCGGCCACAGTTGGCAGAACGTGGCCGCGATCGGTTCGACGATTGGAGAGAAAGGGATCGTCTACGCATCGAAGGTATTGGCCGCCACGGCGATCGAGTTGTTTGAAGATCCAGCTCGTGTGGCGGCGGCAAAAGCGGACTGGACAAAGCGAATGGAAAAGAGAAAGTACACGACGTTGATTCCCAAGGGGCAGCCAGCACCGGTGAGGATCCGTTGACCAACATCTCGATGCTCACGCAACGATGACTGACCGTCGTTTCACACTGGTGGTGTGGTTGCTGGGGATTTCCCTGGCCGGACTGTTCTGGTGGCCCCTGGTCACCGGAGGCGGTTTTGTTGGCGGTGACATCTACTCGTACTATTTTCCCCAGAAGACCTTCTACGCCGAACAATTGCAGCAGGGGCACTCGCCGTTCTGGAACGACCGGGTCGGCCACGGCTACCCGATGTTGGCCGAGAGCCAGGCGGGGGTGTTCTATCCGCCGCACCTGGCCCTGTACACGTGGCTGGAAGTCAACACGGCCTACAGCCTCAGCCACCTGTTGCACTATGTACTGGCGTTTGTGTTCACCGTTGGATACGCAGGACGGTTCGGAATTTCGAGGTTCGGGGCTTTACTGGCCGGACTTGTCTACGTCTACGGTTGGTTCCCAACACGAAGTTGCTGGGAGTGGGCGATCATCGGGGGAACCTGGTTGCCGGCGGCGTTGTGGTTGGTCGAATGCGTGTTGCAGACGCGGCGGTGGAGATTCGCCGGTCTGTTGGCCGGGGTCCTCTGGATACAGATGATGGCTGGCCATTTCCAGTTGGCGTGGATCACGCAACTGGTTTTGGTTGTGTATGTTCCCTGCCGGCTGTGGTGGCTTCCGGTGGGGGGGCCGTTGTTGTCGCCCCCGGTGCGGTGGCGGGCTGGCGTGTTGCTTGTGATCTCGGGTGGCTTGGCGATCGGTTTGGCGGCGATCCAGTTGCTGCCGACGTGGGAATTTCGCCGGGTGAGCCAGCGGGCCGAGGTGGGGGCGGAGCATCCGCTGCAATTCGGCTCGATTCCGGCATGGTATTGGACACAGGCCGTGATGCCGTTCCGGTGGTATTCACCGACGACCGACCGTACGGCCGCCCTGCAGGCAGATCCTGCCATCCCGGGGGTCGCGACCAACGAAGGCGAGGCTCACCTGTACTTCGGGCTGGCTCCGCTCCTGCTGGCGGCCCTGGGAACCGGCTCGGTGTTTCGACGCGGGGATCCCCGCGGGATCTTCTGGATCCTGCTGGGGACACTGGCCCTGTTTTACACCACCGGCCGCATGGTGCCGCTGGTCGATTGGCTACCTGGTTTCAGTTATTTCCAGGGGCCAGGACGGTACGGCGTCGTCGTCACGTTGGCGGTGGCGTTGCTGGCCGGCGAAATGGCCGGGCGGTGGCTGACACCGGTTGTGAACGGATCTTTTCGGTCGATCGTGGTCTGGCTCGGGTCGTTGACGGCCTTGGGCAGCAGTTGGTGGTTGGTGGATGTGACCTGGGTCGTGGTTGAAGCCAGTCCGGGCGGCCTGGCCGCCCCGGATTGGTTGCCTTCGATCGTCCTGATGACAGCAGGGCTTGGGGTCTTCGCAGTTCTGGCCGCCCTTGGCCTGTTCCTGGTCTCACGTCCACGCGGGGCCCAGGTCGTGGCCGGTCAGCGATTGGCGCTGGCCGTCCTGTCTCTCGCCACCGTGATGGACCTGTGGCTGGTGGCTCACCTGGTCCAGTTCACCGAGGTGCTGGAGGACCCTCCGATTACCCGCCTGGCTTCCAGCCCGGTGCGGCAGGCACTGTCGGAATCAAAAATGCCGGCGCGAGTGTTCGCCCCGATGGCGAATTTTCCCACGGTGCTGGGCGTCTCGGCGACGCCGGTTTACTTCACGTTTGGCCCGTCCGAGTACACCCGTCGTGACCTGATGATGCCCAGTGCGCAAGTCGAGGACCCCGATGATTCGTTTGTGCCCCAGACGGAGGCCCAGATGGACTGGTTGGACCGCGCGGGTGTCACCCACATTGTCAGCTACAAGCCGATTGATCCGGTGCGGTGGCCCGTCGAGGAGATCTGGCGTGGCCGTGATCCGGTGATGAACTCCGCCCTGGGCCGTGGGGCTCCGCTGTTTCTCTATCGACTGACCGAAGGCCGCGGCCGGGTGTCGTGGGATTCCGGGGGTGAAGGCAATTCGATTGCCGGGTATTCCGCAACTGGCTCCGAGGTGATGGTTGACGTGACCACCCGCGTGGCGGGGCGTCTGGTCCTGACCGAGTTGATGGCCGAGGGCTGGCAGGTCGAGGTGGATGGCTCACCTCGTAAGGTGGAACTGGTTGAGGGCATGTACCGTGGTGTCCGGTTGGAACCGGGCGAGTCTCGCGTACGGTGGCACTACCAGCCGCCGGGCTTATACTGGGGGTTTCTCATCAGCAGCGTGGCGCTGCTGGTTTTGGCCACGGCGGGCCTGATCCGGTATCGAAAACCTGGTTGGCTGGCCGGTCTCGAGTTGAACGAGCCGTCATGAAAGCCGCCTACATCACCCAAACTGGTGATCCGGATGTGATCCAATTCGGAGATCTGCCCGATCCCGATCCATCTGTCGGCCAGGTGCTGGTGCGAGTCGAGGCAGTGGCGGTCAACCCGATCGACACATACGTCCGTGGTGGACTGGTGGCTCTGGAACTGGATTTTCCCTACACGATCGGTTGTGACCTGGCTGGAACGATCGTGGCGTGTGGTGAGGACGTTGAACGCTTTGCCGTGGGAGATCGGGTGTGGGGCAGCAACCAGGGCCTGATGGGACGTGCCGGCACATTCTCGGAGTTGGCAGCCGTCGACGAGCAGTGGCTCTACGCTGCCCCGGAGGGGGTGTCGAGTGAGGTGTTGGCGGCCGGGGCCCTGGTTGGTTTGACAGCCCACCTGGGATTGTTTCTTCACGCTGGAGTCGAGGCCGGGGACCTGGTGTTCGTCAACGGCGGAACCGGTGGCGTGGGCGCTGCGGTGGTGCAATTGGCCAAGTCGGCCGGTGCTCGGGTTGTCGCGACGGTGGGATCGTCGGAGAAACAGGAACTCTGCAGTGCGCTGGGTGCGGATCTCGCCGTTGACTACCACGATCCGGATATGGACACGGTGCTGGCAAGTTTCGCGGCCGAGAACGGTGGGTTTGACGTGTGGTTCGAGACGTTGAGGGAACCGACGCCCGATCGGACGATCGAGTTGATGGCCAAGCGGGGCCGGATCGTGGTGATGGCCGGCCGGGCGGCTCGCCCCGAGTTCCCGGTGGGGTCCTTCTACACGAAGGACCTGAGAATGTGTGGTTTCGCGATGTTCAACGCGTCAGACCAGGAACAGCGGATTTGTGGCGAGGCGATCAACCAGTTGGCGGCCAACGGGGGATGGAATCCGCCCATTGGAGCACGTTTCGGCTTGTCCGAATCGGTCACGGCTCACCAACTGCAGCAGGACAACACGATTGGCGGGCAGGGAACACTTTCGGGAAAGATTGTACTGACACCGTAGCGACAGGAGGTTCGCTCGTAGCAGGCCCACGGATGGTGCCGACCGATTCCACCATAGGAAATGGCACCAATGAGAATTTCAAGAACGTGGTCCGTTGTTGCGTGCGGGTTGTTTGCCCTGGCCGTCTTCGGACAGGAGCCGGCCAATGCGTTGCAGCAGGTCCCCGGATCGGCGACGTCCAAGCAGCAGGTCCTGATCAAGAAATTGCACGAGGCGCACTCGGCCGCCCGCGACGAACGCGGGTTGGTCGGTAGTCGCCTTGTCTCGGAAATCAGTCGTGATGCCCAGAAGCATGCCGACTGGATGGCTGCCACGGGGCAGTTTGTTCACAGCGAGATGGGATACTGGGAAGTGATCCAGACCGGTCCGCAGACACCCCAGAAAGCGATCGAGGGCTGGCTGGAATCGCAAGCTCATCGTGAGATCCTCATGAGTGGTGCCGAGATCGGGTTTGGTTTTGCGGAATCCAACGGTGTGGCCTACTGGGTCGGACTGGTGCGTTGACCACAGCCGGGAGACCCGGGGAGATGAGCGACCAGGTGGCGCGACCGGCACCGATCGAGATGCCCGAGCGCACCGATGTGGCGATTGGGTGTGTGGGGGCTGGCTTCATCATGGCCGACTGCCACCTGGTGGCCTACCGCAATGCGGGGTTTCACCCGGTGGCGATTTCGTCTCGCACCGAATCGAAGGCCCGCGAGGTGGCGGCCAGGCACGAGATCCCCACCGTGCATGACGACTGGCACGCATTGGTTGCCGATTCCCGCGTCGAGGTTCTCGACGTGGCGGTGCCACCTGATATCCAGCTGGAAGTGGTTCGCGAGGCCGCCCGGTTCGGGATTGGCACCGGTGGGCATCTCAGGGGGATCTTGGCACAGAAACCACTGGGTGTTGACCTGGAACAGGCCCGTGAGATCGTCCGGTTGTGTGAGGAGGCGGGGATCGCGCTGGCTGTGAACCAGAACATGAGGTTTGATCAGTCAATCCGGGCAGCACGTGGCGTGATCGAGGCGGGCCTGCTGGGGGAGCCGGTGTTGGCGACGATAGACATGCGGGCGATCCCGCACTGGATGCCGTGGCAGCAGCGGCAGGGCTGGGTGACGTTACGGATCATGAGCATTCATCATCTCGACACGTTCCGTTACCTGTTTGGGGATCCCGAACGGGTATTCGCCAGTGTACGGCCCGACCCGAGGACGGCAGAACAATTCGAGCATTCTGACGGAATCTGCCTGTACATTCTCGAATACGCCAACGGTTTTCGTGCTGCCGCGTGGGACGATGTCTGGGCGGGGCCGGCTCGAGAAGGGGCGGCAGAGGACCTGGGCATCAAGTGGCGTATCGAGGGGACNTCGGGGATGGCTCGAGGCACGATCGGCTGGCCCGATTATCCCGACGGCAGCCCCAGCACGCTGGACTACACCACGACGGATTCTCCCGAGTGGGTGTCACCACGTTGGGACGAGATGTGGTTTCCCGATGCGTTTGCTGGTCCGATGGCCGACCTGCTGGTGGCGCTAGAACGGGGAGACCGACCCGGCCTGGACGGTCGGGACAACCTGAAGACGATGGCGCTGGTGGAGGCCTGTTATCTCTCGGTGCAGGAGCACCGTGCGGTCTTGCTGTCGGAATTCGACTGATCCGGTTTCGCGGTCGGTCGACTCATTCCGCGTAGAATGCCTCGAGCCGGTCCTCGTACTTGGCGATGATGTGCCGTCGACGCACCTTGAGCGTCGCGGTCAGTTCGTCGTTCTCCAACTGGAATGGCTTGTCGAGCACCAGGCATTTCTTGACCCGTTCGGGCTGGCTGACCGACTTCATCAGTTCCGCGACCTTCTCGTCAATGATTGCCAGCAGTTTCACCGAGGTGATCAGTCCGTCCGCGGTTTCCATGACCGTGTCGTTGCTTGCGGCGAGGGTTTCGAGTACCGGAAGATTGGGCACCACGACGGCGCTGATGAAGTTTCGTCCATCGCCATACACCACCGCCTGGTCGAACAGCGGGTCGGTCGTCAGCAGCCGTTCGATGACCGCCGGGGCAACGTTCTTACCGGCTGANGTGACAAACAGGTCCTTCTTGCGNTCGGTGATCGAGAGAAAACCGTCCTCGTCGATCGTTCCNACGTCACCGGTATGAAACCATCCGTCGACNAGGACCGCTTCGGTCGCCTCGGGGTTCTTCCAGTATCCGGCCATCACGTGAGGACCGCGTGTCAGGATTTCCCCATCCTGTGCAATCCGCACCTCGACACCNGGGATCGGCAATCCCACCGAGCCAAACCGGTAGGCCTCGGCGTGATTGAATGCAATGACCGGTGAGGTTTCGGTGAGTCCATANCCTTCCAGGATCGGCAGCCCGGCCTGGTCGAACCCGTCACAGACGTGCTGGGGNAGCGGGGCCCCTCCAGAGTTCAATTGGCGGATTCTGGGGCCGAAAATGGTTTTCAGGCGATCGGCTCGGGTGTCCGGATCGAGTGCTTCCAGGCTGGTCCAGATTTTCTCGTAGAAGCGTGGAACGGCCGTCAGCCAGGTGGGCTTGATCCTGTCGAGGTCNCTGATCAGCGTGTCGATGCCGGTGGCCAGTGCGACGGTGATGCCGGCTCCAGTGGCCAGGTAATTGTCTGTCAACCGGGCGTAGACGTGGCTGTAGGGGAGCCAACTGAGCAGGATGTCGTCGGGTTCCAGGAAGGCGATCGGAATCATCGATTCGACATTGGACAGCAGGTTGCCGTGGGTCAGCATCACTCCCTTGGGATTTCCCGTGGTGCCGCTGGTGTAGATCAGGGTCGCGAGACTGGACGAACCCAGCGCCTGTTCACGCGAGGCGATCTGGTCGTCGAGTGATGCGCGGGCACCGCGGTGGCACAGTCCTTGCCACGAGAGTTGGACCAGTCGTGATTCGGGCAGTGTGACCGGTTCGAAGGAGACCAGGAACTCGAGGTCGGGCAGGTGGTCGAGNCGTGAGNTGACCTTGTCGGCCTGGCCCTGGTTGCTGACNAGGACCCCCCGGGCTTCNCTGTGTCCCAACTGGTACTCGACCTGGTCGGCCGACAGCGGAGCGTGCATCGTGACGTCNGCGGCACCGGCACTGAGGACACCCAGGTCGGCAATTGGCCATTCGACGCGGTTTTCTGAAAGGATGCCGACCCGGTCACCCGGGGCGATTCCCAGGGTGATCAGTCCGGCCGCTGCGCGGTCGGCCTGTCGTCGGACATCCCGATACGAGATGTCGCGGAAACGACCAAACGATGGAAATCGCATGGCGATCTTGTCGCCCATGCGACGGCTCATCGTGCGATGCAGTTGGCAGAGGTTGCCGGCCGATTCGATCACGAGTCGTCCTGGCCCTGGAGATTCTCGAAGATCGTGGCCACACCCTGGCCCTGTCCCACACAGAGGGTGGCCAGCCCGAATCGGGCGCCCGTGTCTCGCATCCGGTGCAAAAGCGTCACCGCGATCCGGGCGCCACTGGCACCCAGCGGATGTCCCAGCGCGATGGCTCCGCCTCGCGTGTTGACCCGTGATGCGTCGATGTCCAGCAATTTCATCACGCTGAGCACCTGCACGGCAAACGCCTCATTGATCTCGATGCAATCGATGTCATCCAGGGTCAATTTGGCGCGCTGGAGTGCCTTGTGGACGGCGGGGACCGGGCCGATTCCCATCTCCGTCGGGTCCACACCCGCGACGGCCATGGCCCGAACCCGGGCGATTGGTTCCAGGCCCAGGTCCGTGGCGGTGGCCTCGGACATCATCATCACCGCGGCCGCTCCGACGTTGATCGGCGAACTGTTGCCGGCGGTCACGCTGCCNCCGGCGGGATTGAATGCCGGGGGCAGAGCCTCCAACCCCTCGAGCGAACAGTCCTCGCGGATGCACTGGTCACNAGTGATTCGTGTCTTGCGGCCGTCGTGATCGCGGCCCCACGTCGGGATCACCTCGCCGGTGAACTGGCCCGAACGAGTTGCCTCGTCAGCCAGTTGGTGACTCCTCAGTGCGAACTCGTCCTGCTGGACTCGGCCGATAGCGTACTTGTTCGAGAGATACTCGGCCGTCAGGCCCATGTGCATGATGGCTTCACTGTACTTGCGAAACAGCCCGGGTGCGGGATCGTAGTCCTTGGTCATTGGGATGTGGTGCATGTGTTCCACGCCGCCTGCGATCTGCACATCCTCGCATCCGGCCATGATGCTCATCGCCGCATCGTTGATCGCCTGCAGGCTCGAGGCACAGTTGCGGTTGACGGTCACGCCCCCGGTCTCGATGGGCAGGCCCGCCATCAGCACGGCGATCCGGGCGATGTCATAGCCCTGCTCGCCCTGTTGCTGGACGCATCCCCAGCGGACGTCTTCAATCAGTCCCGGTTCGACGGCGGTGCGTTCGACCAGGTCGGCGATCAGTGCGGCCGAGAGTTCATCGGAACGGACGTCGCGGAAGCAGCCGGCGCGGGCGTCGGCTCGGCCAATCGGGGTGCGGACGGCATCGATCACGACGGCAGGATTCATCGGGGGGCTCCAGCGGGCGCGGCGTGCCAGGTCGAATTGNTCGAGGCCATCGTGGCCAGGGAGTCGGTGGGTGCAAACCGTGGCCCGAGGTCGATCATTGGCTCCAATCGCTTCAGGATTTCCCCGGCTCCCAGGCTGTCACACCACCGGAGCAGTCCTCCCCGGAATGGCGGGAAGCCGATCCCGAGAATCAGTCCCATATCGGCATGAGCCGGTTCGCGGACAATTTCTTCTTCCATCACACGGGTCGCTTCCAGCAGCATGGGGAGGAACAGTCGGTCCTGGAGATCCTGGGTCGAGAAATCCCGGGACTCGAGGCGATGAGGTTCGAGGAANTGTTCGAATTCCGGGTCCTGGGCCGGTTTGCCACGGCGACCGACAAACTGTCGGATGCCGCTTCCCGATTTCTTTCCCAGTCGCCCGGCCGCGACCAGGTCCTCCAGGATCGGCATCTCGATGGCCCGATCGGCGAAGGCGGCCGAGACGACCCGGCCGGCGAACAGGGCGGTATCGAGTCCGACAAGGTCGTGGAGTGCGATCGGTCCCATCGGCATCCCGAANCTGGTGGCGGCCCGATCGATGGCATCGGCCGAGGCGCCCTCTCGCAACAGTTGCAGCGATTCGGCCATGTAGGGCAACAGGATGCGGTTGACGAGAAATCCTGGGCAATCCTTGACCACGATGGGTGTTTTCCCCAGGCGACGTGCGAGCGCGACCAGGGTGGCCAGGGTCTCGTCGGAACTCCGGGCACCGCGTATCACCTCGACGAGTTGCATCCGGTCGACCGGGTTGAAGAAATGCATTCCAGCGAACCGTTCGGCGTCGGGGACCGCGGAGGCCATCCTGGTGACCGAGATGGTCGAGGTGTTGGAGGCGAGAATGGTGTCGGGCCCGAGGGTGTCGGCCAGTTGGCCGTAGATGCTGGTCTTGAGTTCCTCGTTTTCGGTCACGGCCTCGATGACAACATCGCAGTCGGCGAGTGCGGCGTGGGACGTGCTCGTGGAAATCAGTGCCATCATCCGGCCGACGTCTTCTGGCGTGGCCCGACCGATCTTGATCCGGCTCTCGACGACCGCGGCGGCATTCTCCANGCCAGCGGCGAGTCGTTCGTTGTCGACATCGACCATGGTGGCGGGAAGACCTCGCCTGGCAGCCGCCGTGGTGATCCCGGCACCCATCAGGCCTGCTCCCATGACTCCGACCCGCTGAACGCAACGGGGTGCCGTGTTGACGGGGCCCCCGGCGTCCTGNCCGAGGCGGGTTTGCATGAAGAACAACCGGATCATGTTGCCACTGATCTCGCTGCCGACGATCTGTCGAGCGCATTCGCGTTCGATTTCCAGGCCCTCGGCGAGCGGACGGTTCAGGCCCTGTTGCATCGCCTCGATCGCTGCCAGGGGGGCGGGATAGTGCCCCTTGGTCTTGAGCATCACCTGCCCGGNTGCGACCGCGAAGCTGAAGTTCGCCTGGTCGTCGCTGAGCCCCATTGGTGCTCGTCGTTTCTCCCGGATGTCGAGANAGCGGTCGTCCTCGGCCANCCACCGGATGAGCCGTTTGCCCTCCTCGACCAGTGATTCTGCATCGACGGCGTCAAAGACGAGTCCCAGTTCGGCCGCCCGTCGNGCCGGCACTGGGGCGCCTCCACAGATGATCTCGATGGCGTGGTGCAGCCCGACCAGGCGGGCGAGTCGTTGCGATCCACCCCAGGCGGGGAAGAGTCCGATNTTGACCTCGGGTAGCACGAGATCCACCCCGGCCTCATCGACGGCGATCCGTTCGTCCATCGACAGGACCAGCTCGGTTCCGCCACCCAGGCATTTGCCGTCGACCAGGGCGACGGTGGGGAAGGGCAGATCTCCGATCGCGTTGAAAACGTCATGGCCGCTGGAGAGCCCTTCCTCGATCAACTCGTCGCTGGCATCGACCAGCAGGCCCAGTTCGTGCAGGTTGGCGCCGGCGATGTACTGTCCCGGTTTGCCGCTGCGTACCAGGAGACCTCGGACGTCGTCTCGTGCCGTCAAATCCGCGACGTGGTTGGACAACTCCAACATCACATCACGTCCGAGCGTGTTGACCGGTTTTCCGGGCAGGTCGATCGTCAGCAGGGCGATCGCATCATCGAGGATTTCGAGTTGCCAGGCCGTGTTCATGTCGGACCACTCCACCGTTGCCGCCGACGACTGTCAAGACACTGTCTGTGAGTCAGTGGGCGTGTCGTCGTATCGCATCAAGATGTCATCTGGCACGATGCCGTCCAGCAGGACGAATCCGTCCNTGGTGATGGCTTCTCCGAGCCGCGTTGCCGTTCGGATGTCGCGGCCGGTCGGCGGGCGGCCGGTGAGCCGGGCATGGAAGTCGTTGCCCAGTACCACGGCGGCTTCACGGACCAGCGGGTCACCGTGACCATCGGCCCAGAGTGCCGAAACCAGCATCACGACCTGGTCCTGGATCTTTTGCGACAGGGCGGCCATCGAGATCTGCCGGTCGGGCAATTTCAACTGGTGGCGGACCATCAACGAATCGATTTCCAGGCGGGCGTGCTGCAATCCGTCGGCTGCAAAACGGGCGAGCCGTTCCAGCCGACGACACTTCAGGTCAAGCCGGGGCCGTTTCCAGCCCACGAGCAATTGCTGGAACTTCCAGAGACCATAGGNTCCGATTTCTCGCCGCAGCCCCCACGCGTGAAGCGGGTTGGCCGGGTTGGGGCGTTTCAGGCCCAATGCCGTGGCTCGACGACCGATCGGTTCGTAGAACCGCCGGCCGTGTTCCTTGATCAGCGATTTCAGGAACGCCATGCCCAGCATCTCACCTTCCCCTTCGTAGATACAGGGGGCGAGAAACTCGTGAACGTTGTCTCCAAAGAGATGGCCGTGCAGGAAGGCCCGTCCGCCGTGGGTNTTCATGCACAGTTCGATGGCCGCTTCCTTTTGAGATTCACTGCCGAAGATCTTGGCGATGATGCATTCCATCTCGCCACGGTAGCCCTCGTCGAGTTGCCAACTGCACCAGTCGACAAGTGCGTCACATCCGACGACAAGGGCGGCGAGGCGACCGATCCGTCGCTGCACCAGTTCGCGNCGCTGAATNGGNTGGCCGTATGTCACCCGGTAGTTGGCCCANGGCAACATCCCCGCCAGCATCACTCGCATTGACCCGGCTGCGGTGGCGCACAATGCGACCCGGCCCCGGTTGAGTCCGTGATAGGCGATCGTGAGGCCATCGCCGGTTGCTGGTTTCAGCAGGTTCTTGCGAGGGACCCGGAAGTTGGTGAATTTCAGGCCGTTATTGAATGAGTGCTTGAGTGCGTAGATTCCGTAAGGGACGACCTGGAAGAACTCGTTTTCCTGGTCGGGCAGATCGGCGATGAGAACCGCGGGCCGATCGTCGATGCGGCAGACCAGCCCGATGGTGCGNCCGGGAACGGCGTTGGTGATGAACAGTTTCTCGCCGTTGACGACGTAGTCGTCTCCATCAGCGACCGCGGTGGTCTTCAGGGCGGTCAGGTCCGAACCGGCTCCCGGTTCTGTGAGCGCAAATGCCGAGATCCGTTGGCCGGTGGCCAGCACCGGCAGAAATCTCTGTTTCTGGTCGTCATTGCCGAAACCGATGATCGGGTCGACCGCGCCGATACAGCCATGCACGCTGGCCAGCCCAGCGACGGTCGCATCGTGCGTCGCCATGCGGGTCAGAAAGCGGGCAAACTGTGCAAAGCTGGATCCCGATCCCCCGTGTTTTTTGTCGACCAGGAGTCCCCAGTAGCCGGCGGCCGACAGTGCATCGAGTGTTTCGCTGGTGATTCGGCGATCGTCACCCAGCAGGGTTCCGGCCCGTCGGCGGTCCGCAATGACGGCCAACGAATCTGCCATGACCTGTTCGACGGCGGTGTCGTGAGACACGTCGTGTGGAGCGAACAACTCCAGTGGCAAACGGCGTTCCCAGGTGGCCTGGTGGACGGGGCTGCCGATGGTCTGATACTTGGGGTCAAACAGGGCCTCGACCTGTTCGTCAGCGCGATCGATTGCGCCGGTGGTTCGCGCCTCGTCCCGGCTTTTTCCACCAAGCACCAGGGCAGTTTCTAGGAAGTTCGCATCCGGCGGTTCCCCCACGTCGACGGTNTCGCTGTGAGATTCCGGGTTTGACGNGTCGCTNCGNACGTCCGCGTCTGGGGTGCTCATGAAGTGACCTTTGTTGCTGGATTTCAGGTCTCACCCTAGCCAAATGACCCTGTTGGCCCAAGTCCGTGCAGTGTGATCATCGGGCGTAAGTTGAGTGCTGAAGCAAGGATTCGTCATTACCCGCTCGAGAGGATTGCTAGAGAGTTGGAACTGCGGTATTGTCAGCCCGTCTCAAATTCTGACCCGGGACGGAACCGGGAAAGTTGTTGATTTGGTGAAACCGGGGAGAGACGACCAATGTGGCGCAGACGTGTGGCGGGCTTTGGCGTGTTGCTGGTGTGCGTGTTGGTCGGATGCAGCGATGCTCCCACCGGCGACGCGTCCGGCATTGGCGAGGTGGTAAACGGCGAGACGTCGAATCCACCAGAGGAGCCCCAATCCCCCGGGCCGGAACCGGTTGCCGAGCCCAAGACCGACATGCTGTTGGCAGCCATTGTCACGGCGGCCGAGGACAACGACCCCTTGCCCGCAGCCAAGGACGAGAAGGACAAGAAGAAGGCCGAGGCGGCTCGAGTGGTCCAGGAAGCCGCAGACCTGTCCGAGGCGCTGCAGGCGGTTGCCCTGCGGGCTCAGGTCGACGGCAATGGGAAACCGATCATCCTGGATTTCCATGGACGCTATCTGACCGATGCCGGGCTCGCCAAACTCAAGGGCCAGGTCACTCTCCAGCAATTGTTTCTCAGCCAGCAATCGGGAATCTCCGATATCGGCCTGGAACATCTCAAGGGATTGAAAGCATTGCGGACCCTGAGTCTCAGCGAAACGTCAATCGGTGATTCGAATCTGGAAGCTCTCGCGAGTCTCAAGACCTTGCAGCAACTGGACCTCTCGGGGACCAAGATCAGTTCGGACGGACTGGAACACATCAAGGCTCTGACGGCGCTGGTGGAATTGAAACTGGCCCAGTCACCGGTCACCGACGCCGGGCTGGTTCACCTGAAGCCCTTGACCAAATTGCAACGGCTCGACCTGGCGAACACCGATATCGGGTCGGCTGGCCTGGAATCGCTGGTGGGCCTGAAATTGCTGGATCTGCACCTGGCAGGAACTCGTGTTGACGATGCCGGGTTGAGTCATCTCAAGGCGATGACCAGTCTCCGTCACCTGGAACTCTCGGCCGGTGTCGGTGACAAGGGGCTGGAGGCAATCAAGCCTTTGACGGGCCTGGTGAAGTTGAACGTGGGGGGCAGCAGTACGATCAGTGATGTCGGCGTCGATCATCTCAAGGGGATGACCCGGTTGCAGCGGTTGGACCTTTCGGGAACGGGCGTGACTGACACCGGCTTGGTGGCGATCAAGGTGCTGGGCAACNTGCAGTATCTGAGCCTGGCAGGAACCCAGATCACCGATTCGGGCTTGAGGCATCTGCGAGGGCTGGCGAACCTGAGGCGGTTGGACCTGAGCCGGACCAGGATGCGGCCCGGGGCTGTCAGGCAACTCCAGGCCGCTTTGCCGGGTTGCCAGATAGTTGGAGTCACTGACGGCTAGTCTGTCGTGTCGCGTCCACGGACCACCTGGAATTCCTTCTCCTCCTCGGGTGGGCCGATCCAACGGCAGTTGCCGGGAATGTAGTGAACGGCGAGGCCGCGACGGGAGTGAGCGGTGTGGTTGGGACCCGAGCGGTGCAGCAGGATCCCATGGTGGAACGAGCAACCACCGGCCGCGAGCGTGATGGCCCGGGTCCGGTTCTCGTCGATCAGTTCATCAGGAACCTGCATGTCACGTCGATCACCGATCATCCATTCCTGGCTGTGATCGATGATGCCATCGCGATGACTGCCAACGATCACGTGCATGCAGCCGTTCTCGAGTGTCACGTTGTCCAGGGCGGTCCAGCACGTGACGACGATTTGAGGATCGAGCGGGAAATAAGCGGAGTCCTGGTGCCAGGGCTTTTCGACCCCGCCGGGGGGCTTCATGAACAACTGGCTGCCGAAGACCTTGATGTCCGGGCCGATCAACGCTTCGATCACATCGAGAATGCCTGGATGTGCGGCGTGGGCGGCAAAGACCTCGTCATGGAAGTGGCAGTGGTTGATCTTGCGGAGGGTCGACAGTTCGAGACCCGTGGCACCAGGTTCCAGTTCAAGATGTTCGTCGGGGTAAGGTACACTGCCTGCGGCTATCTCTGCGGTTCGCAGTGTCAGGGTGTCGATGTCACCGGGCGAAACAAGTGGGTCAACAACCAGGACACCTTCGAGGTCAAACTGTGGAGAAAACGCGGTCGAGTCGGAGGTGGGAGCGATGAGTGTGGGCATGGGTGACTGGCGCTCGCGGGACTGCATTGGGGAGACGACTTTACGAGGGTACGGCGATGATCGTACCCTGAAAGAGGACTTCAAGTCAGTGATGGACATCCCAACATGAGACTCTCCTTCTACACGTACAGCTACACCGATCGCCTCAAGATGCCGATCGTGCCCTGCCTGGAGCGGATTGCCAAGGTGGGTTACTCCGGGATCGATGTGTCGGGAACCAATGGAGACTCGGCCGATCCTCGATCGTTCGACGCATCTCGACGCAAGTTGACGCGTCGAACTGCCGAGCGGCTGAAATTGCGGGTTGAGGCGGTCATCACGCACGCGCAATTGACCGACACCCTGGCCGATCCCAAGAAAAAACTTCTCGACCTGGCTGGAACTGTGGACCTGGCTGCCGACCTGGGAGCGACAGTGGTCACATTTCACATGGGGGGGTATCACGAAGGGATGGACCGGAAGGCCGAGTGGAAGGCCACGGTGTCAGCGATTCGCAAGGCAGCCGACTACGCCGCCAGCAAGCACGTGCACCTGGCGGTGGATGGGATCTGGCCGGTTTGGATCAACGACAGTCTCGAGACACAACAGCGGCTGTTTGACGAAGTCGACAACGAGTTTTTCGGGATCAATTTCGATCCGTGCTACCTGACACTGATGGGAGTTGACCCCACGAAGATGGCCCGCCGTTTTTCCAAACAGATCGTTCATTCGCATCTCAAGGATCACCGTGGGACGTATCCCAAGTGGACGCACCTGTTGCCCGGTCGTGGCGTGTTGGCCTACGACCGGATCTTCCGGGGCCTGAAGGCTGCGGGTTTCACCGGGAGTGCGTCAGTCGAGTGCTTCACGAACATGAAGTTCGAGACGGCCTGTGACGAGTGCTTTGGAGCGATGGTCAAATCGGCCGGTGCCGGTGGCGTCCGTTTCACTCGGTCTTGACCGGCAGGCTGAGTACAAGACCGGCGACCGGGTTGCGACGCCGCGTGGTGTGGCAACGGATGCAGTTGGCGAACAGTACGATGGGGGCTGCCATCCGGTACGTCCCGTCACGGACTTCCTCGTGTCGTTTCTTTCCAGTCGCCAGCAGTCGCACAGCGGTCTTTTCGAAAGCGGTTTTCGGCTTGTGGTCAATGTTCATGGCCTGTGCGCTGACGGCCAACCAGCGGGCCTCGACGCCCCAACGTCGGCGGGCGGTGTAGAAGACGTCTTCCAGGGCACGCGATGGAATCACCCGCTGCTTGTCGGGTTGGAAGTAGTGCCGGTGCATGGTCAGCAGTGTTGATTCATAGATGTCGTGAATCAACAGGGCGCGTTGCCGGGCCTGGTCAAGAGGCAGCGGTTTGGTCGCCAGTGACGTCAATCCACCGGTCTTCTTCTTGTCGGTCTTCTTCTTCTCGACGGGTTGNTCNTGTGTCTGCCCGTTGGAGCCGGCACTGACCAGGGCCATCACGACACAGCCGAGCAGCAGTGTTTGGAGACGTGTCACGAGTCGTTCTCTCCGGACGAATCGGTGGTGGGTGCTTGCGGCAGGTCGAGNAGTCTCACTGCATTCTCNCTGAGAATCAGTTTCTTTTGGTCGTCGGTCAACTTGGCGTGGTTGATACGGGCCCGNTGCATTTCGGACTGGTAGAGCGGTGTGTCGGTCCCATAAAGGACCCGTTCGGCTCCGATCTGTTCAACCGCCCATTCAACCAACCGCGGGAGGATTGAACGGGCGCTGGACGTGTCGACATAGAGATTGCCTTTGGTCGATGCCTGGATGGCGCGGACCTGGATAGTCGGGTCCCCGGCAGCACCGCCNCCGTTGCCCANGTGAGCCAGGATCACNTTCGCTTCAGGGTACCGTTCGGCAAAGGGCAGGAAATCCGCTGGAAGGCTGTTTTCGTCGCCGCTGTGCACGAGCACGACTGCCTCGTGCTCGGCTGCAAATTCGAACAACTTGTCACCGTGTTGGGTGATCGGGTAACAGTGTTCCTCGGGGTGAAGCTTGATGCCCACGCAGTGCGGTTCCGCGAGCATTTGGGTCGCTTGCTCATACGTCTCCTCCCGGTTCGGATCGATCACGACCCATTGCAGCAGGCCCGCGGTGCTGGGAACGATCCGGGCAGCTTCACGATTGCCCTCGGCCGCATCGGCACGTCCCCTGGGCAACAATCCCAGGAGAGGAGACACCACGGTCAATTCGGTCCGGGCCCGTTTNGCTCGCTCCACCACCGTCTCGGCATCACCACTGGCCATCAGGTTTTGCAGGTCCGAGACCCCGTCCCGATAGTACGTACCGTAGTGCGCGTGGACGTCGATGGCAGGGAATTCGCGGATGTCCATCGGTTGATGCTGTCTCCCGGCCGAATACCGGCCTCTTGGTGGATTCAGAGTGTTTCCAGGATAGTGTGTGCAGCGTTGTGTCCACATGCCCCGGTGACTTCTCCCCCGGGGTGCGTTCCCGCGCCACAGAGGAACAATCCCGCGATCGGCGTTCCGTAGCCGGCCCAGCCCTTCATGGGTCGGAGATCGAGGAATTGTTCGGGAACAATGTCCAGGTGGCGGATATTGCCGTCGGTCANCCAGACACGTTTCTCGAGATCGGCTGGTGTGAACAACGACCAGTCGACCAGGCAATCTCGCAGTTCCGGGGCGTATTGGCACAGCACGTCTATCAACGCCTCTCCAACCGCCTCGCGGATCTGGTCCCAATTGCTGTCACGAGGCTGAACCGGCGCGTAGAGACCCCAGACGGACATCACGTGCTGCCCCGGTTGGGTCAGCGAGTCATCGATCACCGAGGGGATCTGCACCTCCATGACCGGTTCGGCGGCAGGCCGTCCCGCCATGGCGTCATGCCAGGCCTTCGAGTAGTACTCCATCGAGGGGCAGAGTTTCATGCTGGCAATGTACCGGGGGTCGTACCCGTCGGGGAAGTACCGGCTGAAGTCGGGCAGCCGGTCCAGCGCGGCGTGAAATTTCAGGTAAGCGGTTCTGGTTTTCATCTCGCGGACGGGGGTCACCCAGTCAGCCGGCAGATGTTCGGGGCCGACCAGGCCGAGCAACGTGCGTTTGGGATCGGCTCCAGAGACGACCAGTTTCGAGGAAATCTCGGTCCCGTCCTCCAGCACCACTCCGCGGGCGCCTTCCGAGTCGATCGTGATCGACTCGACAATGCTGCCGGTCCTGATGTGAACACCATGTTCGCGTGCCGAGTCGGCCAGCGAGTTGGCGATCATCCCCATGCCACCACGAACGATTCCGATGTCCTCGGGCCGACTGAACGCATCNCAGCGNATNTGGGTGTAGCANAAGGCTCCACCANCNGNCTCNGGATCTCCAACGTCCTGGACCTGNAAGAAGGATCCTCNCACGGCTTCNTCCTCGAAGAANTCGCGGACGAGGTCTCCCATGCTGACAGTCAGCAGCCGTTGGAGAAACGCGGCGTCGTCGGTGCCGGCGACGGAGTCTTTCAATTCCCCCAGAGAGGGGGGACGGCGAAGAAACCAGGGATAGACGATTCCGGCTGCTCGTCGCCAGAAGGCATTCCACTCGGGCAGTGCCGCAGCGTCTCTCAACGAAAAACTCGCCAATTCGGCCTGGGTCCGTTCGGGAGAATGCCACCGGGCCAATCGCCGCCCGTCGAGGTAGGGCTGGAATGGTTCGGGATCCAGTGGGAGCACATCGAATCCGTGCTTCCGCATCTCGAGATCGTCGATGACCTTGGCCTGAAGCAGGTGACAGATGTAGGAGCACGATGAGACGTGAAACCCGGGAAACAACTCCTCGGTGGCAGTGGCTCCACCGACGAAGTCTCGGCGTTCGAGAACCAGTACATCCAGTCCAGCACGGGCCAGGTAACCCGCACAGACCAGGGCGTTGTGGCCACCGCCAATGATGATCGCGTCGTGGTCAGGCACGTGATGGAATCATGAAAAAGGAGTACGGGCGAGAAATCAGTCGGCGGGGACGGCGTGGAAGCTCTCCAGGATCGGGATCGTTGTGCCGTCCCAGTTGAGGATCAACGGCTTTTGTTTTTTTGGCACATCGTTTTTTTCGACACCGACGGTCTCTCTCTGCGGAGTCACGCCGTGCTGGTCAATTTTTTGAAGTCGGGTGGTCACGAGTTCCGATCGCAAGATCTTCTGTCCGTTTTTGCCAATCGTTTCGAGTGTCATCCGGATGCGGGTCCAACTGCCCGGTGCGAATCGTCCCCAGAGGTGCTGTTCTCGTGGGATGTCCTCCGCAAAACTGGCGGAAGAACCCATCGTGAGAACAGCCACAACAAGCAGACGACACGGCAAGCGAATGTCCCGGCAGGCGGTGGTCATGGTTGGTCTCCGGTCCCAAGCTGACACGATAGCATCGTGCAGGTCCGATTGTGCACGTCTTTGACCCGTCCTGCCAGTTCGCGGCAATCGAACTGCCCACGTGACTCTATGCGGTGTCCCGTGTCCGTCGTAAGCTGGTCAAATGTCGATCGAGTCGCCGGGCCATTCCAGGGAGCCATTACTCGAGTTGGCCGGCGTGTGCCGGTCATTCGGGGGCGTGGAGGCATTGCAGCCCACGACCCTCTCGGTGGTCCCTGGTGAAGTGCTCGGACTGGTTGGTGAAAACGGTGCCGGCAAGTCCACGCTGATCCGCTTGATCAGTGGTGTGTTGCGGCCAGATTCAGGTGAGTTGCGTTGGCGAGGCAACCACGTGGTGCTGGATTCGCCTCGGCGGGCCATCGACCTGGGAATTGCCACGATCCATCAGGAACTCGAGTACTGCGGTCACCTGAGCGTGGCCGAGAACATGATGCTCGGGGAGACCTGGCCGACGGGGTGGGGGCGGTGGATCGACTGGCCGGCCCTGCAGGCGGAGGCACGGAACCGGCTGCAGCGTGCTGGCTGTGACGTCGCGGTGGATATGGAGTTTTCTCGACTGACCGCAGTCGAAAAGCAACTGGTGGCGATCGCCACGTCGCTTGCTCGTGATGCGAGATTGCTGATTCTGGATGAACCAACCGCCAGCCTGGCGGCCCCCGATGCGAGACGGCTCATCGAACACCTGAAGACGATTCGTGATTCGGGCGTTGCGATCATCTACGTGTCTCACCGGTTGGACGAGGTCCTGGAATTGTCGACGCGGGTGGCGGTGCTTCGGGATGGCGAAATGGTTCACCTGGCGGATTCGAATGAACTGGACGGACCTGGCCTGGTTCGTGAAATGATCGGTCGGTCTCTGCAGCACGTGTTTCCCCGGACCCGCGGCCGGGAAGACGGTGACCCGGAGTCGGTGTTGTTGCGGGTTGAGCGACTGGGACGAGAGGGGCTGTTCTCTAACGTGTCGTTGGAGGTGCGGGCCGGCGAGGTGGTGGGCCTGGCGGGCCTGGTGGGAGCCGGACGGTCCGAATTGGCCCGCGCGATTTACGGCCTGTATCGTGCCGATTCTGGGACGATGGAGTTGCTCGGTCGTCCCTGGAGTCCTCGCTCCCCATGGGAGGCCCTGCGGGCCGGGCTCGTCTATTTGCCCGAGGAACGCAAGCGGCACGGACTGGTTGCCGACCATGCCGTCGCGCCGACACTGACGATCGGTATCCGCGACCGGTTGACTCGCTGGGGGCTGATTGGAAGGGCACAAGAGCGTGCTCGAGTGGCCGCCATGATCTCCGATTATGACATCCGTTGCAGTGGTCCCGACCAGGTCGTGGGCACTCTCAGCGGCGGCAACCAACAGAAGGCGCTGCTGGCCAGGTGGTTGGAACGGGACCCACGGGTCCTGTTGCTGGATGAGCCCACTCGTGGTGTCGATGTCGGGGCCAAGGCCGAAATTCACTCGATGATTGATCGCCTGGCAGCGGCTGGCCACGGGGTCCTGCTGATCTCCAGTGACCTGCCGGAGGTGGTCGGGATGAGCGATCGGGTGTTGGTGATGAGCCGTGGGACCGTGGTCGCAGAACTCAGCGGTGAGTTGCAGACGGAGCGTGAGGTGTTGCAAGCGGCGGCAGGGCTGGTCGGGGATGTCACGGGAGACGTCCAGTGATTCTGAACCGGATGACCTCGCCGGTAAGGCGTCGCCTGTTGTGGTTGGTGGCCGGCAACGTGTCTTTGCTGCTGGTGATCTTTGCGTGCCTGCTGCCTGGCGACACGTTTGCCGGCGCGTTGTCGCGGCTGGGTACGGTTCTGGTTGATACTCCCCGGAACATGGCACCTGAGATGCTGGCGGCGATCGGGTTGACGGCGATCATCTGGACCGGTGCCATCGATCTTTCTATCGGCAGCGTGCTGGCTGTCGGCGGTGCCGTGTTCGCCATGGGGTACTCACATGAGATTCACCCGGTGATGTGCTTTGCCTGCTGCCTGTTGGCCGCCGGCGGCCTTGTTGCCAGCAACGGGCTCCTGGTCCGCTGGCTGAAGATCCCGGCATTGATCGTCACGCTGGCCGGCTTGGCTGCCTACCGGGGCGTGGCCCTGGTGCTGGTCAACCTGGGGGTGCCCGGTTTTGACGGGAACCTGACTGTGCCCGAGGAGATCTACCGCGTGCCCGGCCGCGACTGGGCGGCGTGGATCCTGGTGGCGGCCGTCGGCATGGCGATTGTGAGCGAGTTGTTTTTCCGGACACCTCGCCTGTGGTTGGCCCATGGCAGTTCGTCGTCCGCCTGTCGGTTGCACGGGCTGGATCTCTCGAAATTGTCCGTCACGGCGTTTCTCTTTGGCGGTCTGTATGTTGGCCTGGCAGCGATGCTCTACGTGTCCAACCAGCAGACGATTGATCCGGCACGAATGGCATTGGGATTCGAACTGACGGTCATCGCGGCGGTGGTCCTGGGAGGAACGAATATTTTCGGTGGCGAGGGGAGCTTTCTTGGCACGGTGTTGGGGGTGTTGTTTCTCTACCTGGCCCGCCAGACCCTGGTCTACGCGCTGGATGATGTGCACGCCCGCCAGGCGTTTGAAGGTGCGTTGATCCTGGGAGTGATCGGTTTCGACTGTGTCCTGCATCGGGTGGAGCACCGGATGGAGGAACTGAAGTGAGAGCCGCGGCCCTGCTGCTGCTACTGGTGCTGGAACTGGCCGTGTTTGCCTCGGTCAGTGGTGCTGACGTGTCGACGTTGCCGGGGGTCCTCGGCTACCTGGAACTGAAATTCCTGGACTTGATTCCTGGCCTGGCTCCGGTGCTTGTGCTGTCGGTCGGGATGACACTGGTCCTGGTGACAGCCGGGATCGACCTGTCGGTGGGTTCGATGCTGGCACTGGTCGCGGCCGTGATGTCGTGTTGTGAGGGCGGGGCGGCGTTCTGGTTCACGGCGGTTCCCCTGGGCTTGCTGGTGGGAGTTGGCCTGGGCATGTTCAACGGGGTTCTGGTGTCTCGACTGGATATTCCACCGATCGTCGCGACCCTGGGGACGATGATCTTCTATCGCGGCCTGTGTCAGGTTGTGATGCGCGATGCCGAGCGAGCGCCATTCTTCGATGTGCCCGGTTACGAATGGCTGGGCGGTTTCAGTGGCTCGTTGATCATGCTGGGGCTGGTGGCGGGGGCCGGTGGCTGGTTCTGGAGCCGTTCACGCTGGCGACGTGAACTGTTGTTGGTTGGGGGCAATCGTGTGGCGGCTCGTTACGCCGGAGTTCCGGTTGATCGCCGACTGGTCGAAACCTACGCGGTGATGGGTGGGCTGGCGTGGTTGGCGGCGATGTGTTTCACGGCGCGCAACGGAGCGGTCAATGCCAGCACGGCGACCGGGCTGGAACTGAAGGTGATCGTGGCTGTCGTGTTGGGAGGCACCCGGGTCGAAGGCGGGCGGGGGTCACTGCTTGGATCGGTACTGGGAGCGTTCCTGGTGGCGGTACTGGATGACGGACTTCGAGAGGCGAAGGGATGGAGCGATGAACATCTTCCGTTCGAGGTGAGCCATCTCAGGTACCTGTTGCTGGGGCTGTTGTTGGTTTCGGGTGTCTGGCTGAATACCCGGGTGAGTCGCCGTGACGCCGGTTAGCTGCCCGGGATGAGGCCCGGTTCGATTGCGGTGGCCAGCCGATTTCACAAGACTGAATCTGGTGACACACGTCCTGTCGCCGGGCCTGTTGATCTGTGGAACCCAACACAACCGGGAAGTCATCAACGATGCAGTCACTGACACGACGCGAATTGCTGGCGGCTTGCATGGGCACCTCGTTCGCCGTGGCCGCGGGCTGCGGTGGCACACCGGACACCGACACGAACACCGACAAATCCTCGTCGTCTCGTGACAAGGAAATTGTGATCGCCGTGTTGCCCAAGCTGGTCAATATCAAGTATTTCGCCGCCTGCCGGCGCGGTGCCCAGAAAGCCGCAGACGAATTGGGCGTGAAGTTGATCTACGATGGTCCAACCGAGCCCAGCGGATCGGAGCAGAACAAGTTTATCGACACCTGGATCCGGCAAGGTGTCGACGCGATCTGTGTCGCGCCCAACCAGCCAAAGACCGTCAAGCGGTTTGTCCAGAAGGCGCAGCAACGTGGCATCAAGGTCATTTGCTGGGACACCGATTCCCCCCTGTGTGGCCGGACACTGATGGTCAACCAGGTGGATGACAAGGAACTGGGCGAGAGCCTGATTGATGAGATCGCTGGACAGATGAATCAGGAGGGCAAGTGGGCGATTGCCATCGCCAGTCTCGACGCGGCCAATCTCAATACGTGGAGAAAGTTCGCCGAGGCCAAGGCCCTCTCGGCCTACCCGAAGATGGAACTGGTCGATACGGTCGTGACTCAGGAAAATGTCGAGGTGGCGCGGCAGAAGGTCGAGACACTGCTCAACAAGCACCCGGATCTGAAAGGCTTGATCGCGTTCGATTCGAATTCGGTGCCAGGAGCAGCCGAGGCGCTCAAGCGAACCGGTCGTGTTGGCAGTGTCGCATTGACAGGAAACTCAATGCCCGAGGAGATGCGAGCCTACATCAATGACGGGGTGCTCGAGGCATTCTATCTCTGGGATCCTCGGGCCCTGGGCGAATTGACTGTGCGAGTGGCCACGGCTCTGGTGAAAGGCGAGCCGATTGCTGAGGGAACGCAACTTCCCGGTTATGGACCGGTTCGTCTGAGCAAGCAGGATCCGACCATGTTGATCCTGTCGGACCCGCTCCGATTTCACAACGGGAATATCGACAAGTACGACTTTTCGAAATGAGTCGTTCCCGGTCGGTCTATTCCTCTCCGGCCAGTCGTCGGAGTGAGCGGGCCCGCGTCGTCAGGGGTCGTTCGGTTCCGGGCGGCATCCACCCGGTCGGTTCGGGTTCGCCGGCTCGTTTGAACAACTCGCGCGACGACCACAACGAACGAATCTCCCGGCACTTGTCACGAATTTCCGCCTGAGTTGGCAAGTAAATGTCCATCGATCGTTCCTCCGTCCCCCGGTGACGAATCCTATGCGCCCACACCGGGTGAACGTTGGAGAGAATCGAAAAAAAACGCGATGAACTGGAGTTGAACATGCCGTGTGCCGACCTCGCCAGACGGTTATTGGCCCGACAAAACAGCGGAAAACCGGTCCGAATTGGCCTGGTGGGTGCCGGGAAATTCGGAACGATGTTTCTGGCCCAGGCCCGCACGACAGTTGGTTTGCATCCGTCCGTGGTGGTGGATTTGGATCGTTCGCGTGCCGTTGCATCCCTGGCTCGAGTGGGGTGGCCGGCTGAACAGATCGTGACAGTGACGACCGCTGGCGAGGCAGCCGACGTGGCCTCGCGCGGCGGAATCGGTGTCACTGACAACGTTGCGGCGGCAATCGATTCGGGGATCGATGTGCTGGTCGAGAGCACCGGAAACGTGTCCGCGGCCGCCCACCACGCGGCGGCCGCTTTCGAGGCGGGTGTGCACGTGGTGATGGTCACTGTTGAAGCGGATGTGCTCGTTGGCCTGGCCTTGGCTCGCCGAGCCGCCGCGGCCGGAGTGGTGTACTCGATGGCCTACGGGGATCAGCCTGCGTTGATCTGTGAGATGGTTGACTGGGCTCGTTGTTGTGGATTTTCCGTGACGGCCGCCGGTAAGGGGACACGTCACTTGCCGGTTTTCCACGAGTCGACTCCCGAGACGGTTTTTGATCATTACGGGGAAGAAGCCGAATCGTTGAAACGAGATGCGGTCAATCCACGGATGTTCAATTCGTTTCTGGACGGAACGAAGAGTTCGATCGAAATGGCTGCGGTCTCGAATGCGACCGGACTGGTTCCACCGGAATTCGGGCTGCAGTTTCCGTCCATCGGCACCGATCGACTGGCTGAAATGCTCAAACCAAAAAATGAGGGGGGGGTGCTGGAGCACAGAGGAACTGTCGAGGTGGTGAGTTGTCTGAAGCGTGATGGGACGGCAGTCGACAACGATCTCCGTTGGGGGGTCTACGTGGTCGTTGAAGCCGAGCACGAGTACGTCCGGGAGTGCTTCCGGCAGTACGGGATCCCTTCGGACGCATCGGGTCGATACGGAGCGGCCTGGCGACCCAATCACTGGATTGGGCTGGAACTCGGGCCGTCGATCGCTGCAGCGGCGATTGATGGAAAAGCCATCGGTGTGGCCGGGCAGCACGTTGCCGAGGTCGTGGGTTGCACAAAGTCGGACCTGTCGGCTGGCCAGGTTGTCGACGGTGAGGGGGGGCATTGCGTCTGGGGACGTCTGACGACCTCCGCCGCGGCTCAGCAACGTGGCGAGGTCCCGCTGGGATTTCTCGAGGGAGCCCGGTTGATTCGAGACGTGCCACGGGGGGCGGTCCTCACGTCCGCGGACGTCGAACTGGATGTGGACCGATTGCTGCTGGAACTGCGGGCCGAGACTCTCGCGTCGGGGTGAATGGTCACGCGAGGATCGCGTCGACCTCGGACTCGGAATTGCCCTCGAGCACGGCATCCCATTGAGCCAGGAATTTCTGTTCGCTGAAACGGTCCAGCACTTCGGGGCCACGGGCTGAGAACTGGTCCCGCAACTGCGCGTCACCCATCACCTGGTCGAGGACTTGTTCGAGTCTCGAAGTGTCATCGGCCGGGACGATGAATCCGTCGACACCGTCACGGACGATTTCGCCGGGGCCACTCGGACAATCCATCGTCACCACGGGCACGCCACATGCCAATGCCTCGGCGACGACGTTGCCAAAACCCTCGTAGCGCGATGGCAGAACGAACAGGTCCGATCGTGACAAGGCTCCCTCGACGTCGGCGACCCAGCCGGGGAGAGAAACGTGTTGCTGGAGACCGAGATCCTGGACCTGCGCTTCCAGTCGGATTCGTTCATCCCCCTCGCCCAGGAGCACCAGGTGCCAGTCGGGATGAGACGATCTCAGGCGTTGAAATATCGGAAGCAAACGGTCAAATCCCTTCTGGGGATGCAGTCGTCCGATGCCCAGCAGGACAGTTCGGCCAGCGGGTGCCCATTCCGGTGCCACATTGGTCGGTCCGGTTTCGGGGCGACGTGCAGGATTGGGGATCACATGGACCGGTTGTCGTGGTGCCAGTTGTCGGCACCAGTCGCGGACGGAATGGGTCAAAACGACCTGGGCCGTGCAGAGCGGGTAGGTCCGGCGACGCAACCATCTCCAGATCCGACCCGGTTCGTGGTGCCGGGGGTCGATTCGTTCCGAGACGATCACAGGGTCTGTCAGGCCGGTGGCGGCCTTGAGAGTCAGGACGTTCATGCGGTCGATGAAGCTGACGACTGTCTGGGGCGATCGTTGACACAGGACGTCGTGCAGAGCCCTGATCCGTTGACGGTTGTTGGAGATGGCCTGCAACCAACCATGGGAGTCTCCGGCCAGTCCCAGTCCGATGCGGGTCACTCCCTCCGCCAGGGGGTAGCTGTCTGCAGCCACCGAGTCGAGAGTCACGACGGCGACGTCGTGACCACGTTCGGTCCAGCACCGGGCCAGGTGCGCCATGTCACGCTCGGCCCCACCCTGGGCCAGGGAATGGATCACGAGTGTCAGGCGGCGGCTCAACTTGAGGGGTACTCCATCATCACCAATGCTCATGTAACAGAACCACCCGGTTGTCGACGAGAGCGTTTCCGGGGGACTGGTGGCCAGAAGACTGGTTGCGTGTTTTCGCTACCTCGACATACGATGCGAATCGTGTTTCCGAGGGAGTTGTTTGCCTGTGTCGTCCGAGTCTGAAACGGCCTCGCAATTGTCCGACAAATCCGTGGCACCGGTCCGCCGTTCGATGTGGGGCAAGCGATTGTTGCTGATGGCCGTCGTGCTGGCGGTCATTCTGAAACCCGCCGATTGGCTGTTGGGAGTGTTGGCCGACACACAGCGTCGTCACCTGTTGCGGCTGGAGCCCGACGTGGCCGTCCCCCATCAGAGTGCCGAGTTCGATTACGTCTTTCACACCAATTCGCTCGGTTTCCGTGGTCGAGAGTTGACCGAGGCGAAGCCGGACGGGCACCGGCGGCTGGTTGTCCTGGGAGACTCGTTTGTGGCTGGTGTTGGAGTATCCGACGACGCGGTTTTTACCGAACGACTGGCCGACGATCTGGCGGAAAAACGGATTGACGTGGTGAACCTGGGACGCGCCGGCACCAGTACGGTCCGTGAGGTCACGTTGTTTCGCGACGTGGGGCGCAGGTTTGGTCCCGACGTGGTGTTGTTGATGTACTACCTAGGAAACGACCTCGCCGAGATCCTGGAGGAAGAGACTGACGCGGAACTTGCCAGGTGGAGACCCACGGGAACACTCAGGCAATTTGCCCACTTGTGGTGCCCGAACATTTACCTGGAATTGGCGATGCAGAAACGCCGGAGTCGATCCAGTGAAACGCATCAGCCACGGCCCGAGGCCGATGTCGTGGCCTGGATTCGCAGCGAGGCCCAATCCGGTGGCGTGGACGCCGGACTCGCCGAAAAACGCTACCGGGGCCTGCCGGACAACATTCGTTCCCTGGCCGAGTCCGGCCAGTTGCCCGGGTACCGGTATCTCCAGGCCTGTCTTGATCCGGACCGTTTTCGCAACAGCCTGGATCCGGACGATCAATTCGTGAAAACCGCCTGGCAGCGAACCAGGACGCATCTCGAGTTGTTGCGTTCATTGGTCGAGTCATCCGGGGGAACGTTGATGCTGGCCGTGATTCCTGATGCCTCACAGGTTTCCGAAGACGCTCTCGCCTTCAATCGAAAACTGGGGTTTGTGGTTGACGATGGTTGGTTGGAACGGCCGGGTCGGACATTCCAACTGGTGTCGCAGTGGGCCGAAGAAACAGGTGTCGGGTTGCTTGACCTGCGGCCCGTTCTCCGAGACACCGACGAGCCTTCGTTTTTTGTTCAGGACGGTCATTGCACTCCGGCCGGCCATCTGGCCATCGCACGGGCTATTGAGACGTGGCCTCGCTTGAGGAAGCGTCTGGACGATTCGTCAGCAGGGGGTGCACAGTGACGGGGACCTCGTCAACGGTGCCTGATCCCGGAGCCACACCGGTCACCTCGCGACGTTCCTGTGGAAAACGATCATGGCGTTTTCGATTGATCGTGCTGGGACTTGGAGTCGTGTGTGGCCTGGTTCTGGCCGAGTCGGCCTATCGCATCAAGCTGGCGGTTGACGTGGGCGGTACACCGTTGGGGGTGGGCACGACGTTTCACGCCTGGAGCGAGGCAACGGTCCGTGATGATCCGGTGGCCGGATACAGCCATGACCCGGAGCGGCAGGTTGTCGGGGTTCGAGTGGCTCACGGTCGTGCGGTGTTGAGCCTGGAACGGACCAGCAACGCCGCGGGAGTGATTGGACCGTCTGAAGCGGGAGCCCGAGAGGCACGGACCCGGATCCTCGTCGTGGGTGATTCGTTCACCGAGAACCAACGCCAGGGCGCGACCTGGCCAGCACTGATGCAGGCCGAATTGGAAAAACGAATCGAGGGAACGGTGTCGGTGATCAGCCGTGCCCGGAGCGGTCATGGACTCTTGCAGATGACCGACGTGGCTGCCCACACGGCCGGGGAGCGGCAGTTTGACGTGGTGGTTGTTGCGTTTATCACCGATGACCTGAACCGGGCCCGCTTCTGGCAGGAGACACGCACGGTCGGACGCGAACCGCGATTGGCGACTCGGCTGAACCGGGATGATGATGGCTGGTTGGCGTTGTCTGAGTTCTACGACAAACGGATTGATGCCGAATGGTGCCACAGGGTGGTCGAAACGGGGGGAGCCAATGACCATGTGCTGGCCGACCTGCTGTCTCGTTTCAAGCTACGCAAGAGAGATAATCCCAATCGGATCGATTATGCTTCTCTCTCCTCATCGTTCCTTCTCAACCGCCTGATTCACGGGGATCCGTTCTTCGGGATCGAGGGCATCGCGGCCACACCGCGGTTTTCCTGGTGGGACTTTCGCCGGGATTCCGGAATGGTCCAGGCGATGGAAGAACTGAGGAAGTTGGAGGCGAATGTCGTTCTGGTGCATCTGCCGCAGTACGAGGAACTGGTTGCGGGAGAGTACCTGATGAGTGAACAGCAGCGGTCGCTGTTGCAGAGCCTCGAACAACTGGCCGGTGTGCCGGCAGTCAATCTGTTCGAACGTGGAAACCTACCCGCGCAGCCCGAGTCGTTGTACCTGCTACCTGTTGACAACCACCCCTCGCGGGAAGGACTCCGATGGTATGCCGGTGCGGTGAGCGGAGTGATTGAACAGATGGCGACGGCGGCCGGTCCATAGAAGAACAGAACAAGGCCTGGAACTAACAAGTGGGACGGGGCGGATGAGTGATCGTGAATTGTTGAAGCGGCTGGGAGCGGGCGAGACGATTGACCAGGTTGCTGGCGGCCAGGGCTGGGACCGGGCGACGTTTGATGACTGGTGGACTGGGCTAGTCACATCGCGTTTGCCCGATTCGGAGTCGACACTGGAGGTCGGGGTCGAAGCGGAAGTCCGCATTGTCCGCGACGATCGTGGAATTCCCCACGTGTTGGCCGATAACGACGTGGATCTTTTTGTGGGTTTCGGTTTGGCGATGGCCCAGGATCGGTTGTTTCAACTCGATTACCTGAGGCGAAAGGGCCTGGGACGGTTGGCCGAGATCCTGGGCTCCGATGGTCTCGAGATCGATCTCATCGCTCGGACAGTCGGTCTGAATCGCATTGCGGCGGCCCACTGGGAAGATCTGCCNGAGGAAACACGCCGACTCACCGAGGCTTTCGCCTCGGGAATCAATGCCCACATCGATTCGTTGCCCGAGGAGGGCTGGCCGGTCGAGTTTGACCTGTTGGATTACCGGCCCGAACCATTCAGCGGTGTGGACCTGTTGGCAATCGAAACCGAGTTCCGCTGGTACTTGACCGGGCGGTTTCCGGTCATCGTCCTGCCCGAACTGGCCCGACGTCGGCTGGGTGACGGGCCATTGCTGGACGCATACTTGCGTGGCGAACAGGAGGATGAAGCGATTTTTCCNGCCGGAGTGTGGGTCCGTCCNCCCGGTGGCGACTCGGACCCCACCGACCCGGTGGGCGCCGTGGTCGGNGATCCNGACGAGGCGATTGGCAGCAACAACTGGGTGGCTGCGGGCGAGCGGACGGCTTCGGGCAGCCCGCTGGTNGCCAGCGACCCGCACATCGCCTTCGAAGCGGTCAGTTGCTGGTACCAGGTGCACCTGTNTGGCGGGTCGTTCGATGTCGCGGGGATGGCCTACGTCGGTATCCCGGCGGTGATGTTTGGACGCACACCACAGGTGGCGTGGGGAATCACCAACAATATCTGTTCGCAGCGGGATCTGTACCAGGAGCGAACCGACGACTCACAACCGGGTTGCTTTGAATACGACGGACAGTGGGAACCCTCCGGTGAAGTGGTCGAGACCATCCAGGTGCGTGGCGGCGAGCCTGTGGAACGGACCGTGCGTTTTTCTCGAAACGGTCCGCTGGTTGACGACCTGTTGCCGGCTCCGGGTGATCGCACCGGGCCGGTGTCACTGAAATGGTTGGGGGCCTATGGCGGNGGCTGGATCGAAGCGCTCCAGGGCATGGACCGAGCCAGTTCGGTGGAGGAGTTTCGGGCCGCGATGAAGCCCTGGCATGTGCCGACCTTCGTGCTGGCTATCGCGGACACCGATGGCCACATCGCGATGCAGAGTACCGGGAGAGTGCCCTACCGCAACGCACTGTGTCGGGGTTACCGCCGGGGCTGGGATCCCGAGGACGCCTGGGTCGGGTTGATTCCCTACGAGGCGATGCCGCATGCCATTGATCCCGAACGGGGCTGGCTGGGCAGCGCCAACCACCGGATCACCGACGACAGTTATCCGTACCGCGTGTTTGGCTGTTGGTCGAGTGGGCACCGGGGACGTCGAATCCGCGAAATGTTCGAATCTCACCAGGATGGNGTGGACCGGCATGAGTTTGCCAGGATGCAAATCGACGCCGTTTCGGGACGGGCCGTCGAGTGCGTCCCGCAGTTGGTGGCCGTGTTGCGAGACAGTGACGAGGCAGGGATTGTCCGTGCCACGGAGATTCTCGAAGCCTGGGACGGAAATTGCCTGCCCGAAGANGTCGGTCCAACCCTGTTCAATGTCTTTTACCGTGCGTGGTGTCGCCGGGTGGCCGCAGCCCGGTTTGATGCCGACGAGGTTGAACTGTTGGTCAAGGGCGTTGAACCCGTGGCTGGACGATTGCTGGAATCGGATCCTCATGGTTGGTTTGCCGACGACGCCGCGCGTCGAAGTGGGATCGTGGCGGCGATGGGCGAGACCCTGGAAATGCTGGTGGGCCGCCTGGGCGATGACATCGAGAGTTGGAACTGGGGGCGACTGCACCTGATGCCCTTGCGACACGTCCTGTCGGGNCGCGGCAGCCTGTCGGAGTTGCTGGATCATGGTGGTGCCGGGGTCCGGGGCGACATGCTGACGGTTGGGAACACTGGCCTGGGACCCGACTGGGAAGCCGCCAGTGGAGCCGGGTACCGGCATGTTGTCGATCTCGCTGATGACCCNCCCGGAATCTGGACGATCGACGGCCAGGGACAATCGGGCCACCCGGGGAGTCCGCACTACAGCGACCAGTACGACGACTGGTTGACCGGCCAATTGCGATTCGTGCCAATCGGCCCGGAGATCGATGGNGGGACGGTCCAGCAGTTGCTGCCGGTTGCCGGTGCGAGTGACGGAGGGGCCTGAGCATGACCGTGCTGCTGATCCGCCACGCGCAGTCGGTCAACAACTCGTTGCCCGAGGAACAACGTTCGGATGATCCCGGCTTGACCGAGTTGGGCCGGGACCAGGCCCGGCGACTGGCGGCACGGCTGGCCGAATGGCAGCCCGAGCGGTTGTTGACCAGCGCGTTTCGTCGCACGCTGGAAACGACGTCGCCCGTCGCCCAGGCAACCGGATTGACGCCCGAGTTGGTCGTGGATCTCCACGAGCAGGGGGGATGCCAGGCGGGGCCGTCTCCGGAGGTGTACCAGGGATGTCCCGGGATGACNCGAGACGAGATTGTCTCGGAATTTGGTGACTGGACTCTGCCCGATTCGATTGACCAGNACGGTTGGTGGAAGTGCCGACGGTGGGAACGTCCCGACGAGGCCGAGGAACGGGCGCGGCTGGTGGCCGGTGAATTGGTCGAACAGTTTGGCGATGTCTCGACACGGGTGGCNGTGATCACCCACGGCATGTTCAAGCCCATCCTGATCTCGGCTCTGCTGGGACGCCCCTTCATCGGCAATGAGTGGCTTGGCGATCTCCACAACACCTCGGTCGCCCAATTGCAACTGTCTGCAGCCGGTGTCGTTCTCGAGAGTTACAACGACACCGGGCATCTCTCNCCAGAATTGCTCACCGGTTAGGATCGTTTGGATCGGCGTCGCGAGAACCACAGCTTGATCGCGGTGNCACCCAGAACCGCCCGCTTGGTGGCGTCGTCGAGACCCAGTTCGTGGGTGAAGATTTTCAGGTGCTGGGCGTAACTGATGTCCTGGTCGCGCAACCAGAGCTCGCACGGAAAATCACTTCCCCAGACACAGCGGTCGGCACCGAAGGCCTTGATCACCTCGTGGCAGGCCGTGTGCAGGTCCTTGCCGGGATAGCCCATCTTGGTCCCGGTGGGGATGAAGGTGAGCTTGGCGTGGACGTTGGGCAGCTTGGCCAGGTCCTGCATGTCGGCCAGGATGGCGTCNAGTTCCTCGCCGGCGGCCAGGTTCAGGCAATGGTCGATCACGACATGGAGTTTTGGGTGCGCGGCAGCCATCTCGGCGACCTGGGACTTGAGTGCCCGGGACGTGAGCGAGTTGATGACGATGCCCAGTCGCTGTGCGGTTTCCCACAGTCGGCGGACCCCGGGTGAGTCCATCCGTCCGTCCCGGCCGGGGATGCTCCTCATCCCACGGACATTGCTTTTTTCCACCAGGTATTCCATGACCCACGNACTCTGCGGTTCGTCCGGGTCGAGTGTGCAGATGCCGACCATGAAGTCGCGGTGGCGACGAGCCGCATCGGCGGTGAATCGGTTGTCNAAACGGTAATAGGTACTGGTCTGGACGGCCGTCACGTAGCCGACGCCATTGTCTTTCATGTTCTTCCGNAGGTGGGCCACGGTCCCGGTCCCGGCGGGAGGTCGATACGGNTTGGCGATTGTCGGGTAGCGTTTCTCCTCCTCCGCTGTGCCGTAGATGTGAGCGTGGCAGTCCACGATGACAAGTTTCTTTTTCTTGTCGGCCTCCACAGTGGCCGACGAACCGATCGCTGTCGCGACTGCGGCNGTCGTGGCTCCCAGGAAATCCCGTCGGTCAAGCGAGGGGCGAGTGGACATGGCAGGTTCTCCGGCGTGTAGTCTCGTGGTGATCCGCCCCGCATCATACTCCATGCGGGTGCTGATCGCCTCCGGAGCGGAATTCCCTTCNTCGTCGGAAAGCACAACATGTTTCGTCACGATGTTGCCGNGTGCCGGGTGGAGGGTGGAGGGTGGAGGGTGGAGGGTGTTGTTTCTGGCCCCAAGCCATGCGGTCCTCGCTGCCNGATTGTCACGCTTGATATTTCGATCGAATTGACGTGACTCGAGGCCTCTGGNCTGGTGTAACCNCAGGATTCTTCGCAACATGGTGTGGTAACGACCAAAATGTTGATTCCTGCCGGGCCCGATCGTCTCGCCCGGCCAGTTTCGTGAAAGGACTAGGCATGAGAAGTTTGTCACGAATCGGCTTGGCAGCAGCAGCCTTTCTGCTGTCGAGCGGATTGGCCGGTGCCCAGGTGCAGGTGCATTCTCCGGCTGACCTGGCGATCGGAAAGGTCGCACCGGAGATTTCCGGTGTCGACGTGGATGGCCGCAAGTTCAAGCTGAGCGATTATCGTGGCAAGGTTGTCGTGCTGGACTTCTGGGGTGACTGGTGACCCCCTTGCCGGGCGATGTACCCCCACGAGCGGTCGCTCGTGAAGCGTTTGGCGAACCAGCCGTTTGTCCTGATCGGTGTCAACAGTGACCCGAAAGCCCGTTTGCGCACCGCGATGAAGGCGAACAACATCACCTGGAGATCGTTCTGGGACGGCGGGAGCACCGGCGGCCCGATAGCGAAATCCTGGGGAGTCCGGGGCTGGCCGACGATCTACGTGATCGATGACCGTGGTGTGATCCGTTACAAGAACGTCCGTGGTGCCAAGATGGACACGGCGGTTGACCAATTGCTGGCCACGGCGACGACGAAGCTGACCGAGGATCTCTCGAGCGTGAAGCCCGAGGAGCGGGGAATGGCGGCGTATTACCTGGGCTCGGCTGGAGTCAAGGGGGCCAGGAAGTCGATCGCGAACCTGATGGAGGACACCGATCCGGTGGTCCGCCAGCGAGCGGCGACCGCCTTGGCTCTCCTGGGTGAAGAGCCCAAGCCATTGCTGGAGTTGCTGCGGAAGGCAGCCACGGACAAGAACCCGTCTGTGCAAGTTGCCAGCCTGAAGGTCCTGGGTCGTACTGGCGATGCCGGTTCGGTGGGGATCGTGGTGGAGGCTCTTGGCTCGAAAGACACCGACGTCCTGGTTGCTGCGATCGGCAGTGCCGGTGAGTTGAAAGCGAGCGAGGCCGTTGGTGCGTTGAAGACGTTGACGTCTCACAAGGAGCCCTCGGTGTCTCATGCTGCGATAGCGGCATTGGGCCAGGTTGGTGGGAAGACCGGCACCGCAGCGTTGAAGTCCCTGTCGTCCGATACCGAGCACCCGGCCCGGGTGCGGATTGCCGCGGCGTTGTACCAGTCGGGCGACACGGCCAGTGGTGAAGCGTTCCAGGCGTTCCTGGTCGACGAATCGGTTGCTGTGCGACGTGAGGCTGTGGCCGCGCTGGCGAGCCTGAAGGGACTCGAAACCCAGCCGTTGTACCTGAAAGCACTTCAGGA